>NZ_JADEXE010000014.1 GCF_015207265.1 Nodosilinea sp. LEGE 07298
TTATTCTCCGGGGGCTAGGGAGCAGGGGGGCTAGGGAGCAGGAGAGCTAGGGAGCCAAGCGATTCGGAATGGTGGACATATTTCAGCCGTCGAGTACTAGAAAATTTCTCAATCAAAAAGCGAGCCGATAGACCTTATCGGCTCGCTTTTTGATGACAAAAACACCGGCTAGCGATCGGGCAAATAAGCCATCGGGTTAACGGCTCCACTATTAGGCGGATGAATCTCAAAGTGAAGGTGAGGACCGGTACTATAGCCGGTACTACCCATCTCAGAAATCTGCTGTCCCTGTCTGACCTGCTGACCCTCACGCACCAGTAGACGGCTATTGTGGGCGTAGCGGGTCATACTGCCGTCCGCATGGCGAATATCCACTAGGTTGCCGTAGCCACCGGAATTCCAGCCTGACCGCACCACTACACCCGTAGCAGCCGCCACAATTGGCGTACCCACTGGTCCAGCAATGTCGATGCCCCGGTGCATGCGGCCCCAGCGCCAGCCATAGCCCGAGGTGAACGTACCCTGGGTAGGCCAAACAAAGCCGTTAGACAGACTGGGTGCCTCAGGCAGAAACTGGTCAGCCCCAGGCATCATTGGCATGTTAGGCGTGACGGTCTGCCCTACTGGCATATTGGGTGCAACCCGATATGCGTCGGCACCTAAAGGTGCGGCAGCTAGCAATTGACTGGGGATAGCGTCACTCTCAAGCTGAACAGGAGCGGCCTGTGCAGGTTGCTCAGGAGTTTCAACAGTAGGGTCAAGCGACGGGCCAAGAGCTGCAACGGCCTGGGGCTGGTCCTTGGCTACGTCGGTAACCGTCCATTGGGTATCGGTGGTTTGAGCACCTTCTCTAACGGCCAAAGCTGTAGCACTAGCCGATTCAACACCGCCAGTCGCCGCTGGCGCAGCCAGAGCAGCAGGTTGAGAGGTGTGATATTCAAGCGACACTGCTGCTGGACTATCTGCACCAGTGCGGCTACGCTCTAGCTCTTGGCGAGCCTCACGGATGCGAGCATTCAGCTCGTTGCGATCGACTAAAGCGCTGTTAGATTCACGGATGCGGGCCAGATGATCGCGAATGACCTGCTCTCGGGTTCTGGGGGCTGCGGCCAGTTCGCTGACTGCCGAGCTAACGAGTTCGTCAGCCTCAGCTACTTCAGCAGGAACTGATGCTACCGGGATACTAATGCTGTCGCCAACCAGTAAAGCTTCAGGGCTTTGTACGGTGTGGTTATGGCTGAGTAACTCGTCTAAGGTGACACCATTGCGTGAGGCAATAGACCAGAGCGTATCCCCTGGCTTCACCTGGTAGGAGTGCAATGCACCGGAGTCGGTAACTGCACTTGTACTTGACATGCTTGACGACCGCAGCGGTAGCGCAGCCATCGCAAGGTCTTTCTTGCTTTCTACGACCTGAGCACTTGCGGTGACCGGAGTCGGGGTCTGATTGGCTACAGATGCCTCGTTCCCGTCGTGGAGGGGCAAGCTGGCCTGCCATGCGTCGACCGGGGCTGCTTCAACGATAGGTTGCACAGTAGGGACTACGACGCCGCGTTCCGTGGCCTGCTGACTGTCGGCTAAGGCACCTTGAGCATCAGCGACCACCCAGGCTTCATTAGCACTAGAAACGGTTGCCTCAGAAGCGGTGGTCTCATTGCTAGACAGTACCGAGACAGTCTCGATAGGCTCTAGCTCAGTCTCAGCGCCGATATCCTCTATCGGCAGTTGATTGAGGTCTGAGTCGGCCAAAAGCTCTTCAGAAAGCTCATCTTCTTCGTCCAAAGATAAGGTTTCGTCCAGCTCCCAAGTTTTTTGAAATTCATCTACGGAAGGGATATCGCTGGTAGGCAGTAAGCCGCTAGCGGCGGTTAAGTCACCCCCAACCCCTCCAGATACGTCAGCCTTAAGGGCAAAGCGAGAGGCATCAGCAGCGGTAGTCAAGTTATCCATGCCTACGGCAGGCACCCGAATAACCTGTCCAACTCGCAACATGTCGTCGGCAACAATGCCATTGGCCGCCTTAATGGTCTGAACATCGGCCTCGTGTTGAGCAGCGATTTTCCAAAGGCTCTCACCAGGCTCAACCGTGTGATAAGCCGACGAAGTGATCGCCTGGGCCGGGATCAGCTTGGGCGTTTGGCCTTGCTCGCGATGGGCAGCGGGCAATACAGTCAAGTTGGGGCCATCGGCAGCTAGGGCTAACTCGGGCTCGGTGAGTAGCGGAGCAGAAGCTCCGAAAGATAGGGCTAGGCCCAGCATGGCTGCTGAGGTTTGCACTCGACGATAACCTCCTGAAGTCTCCGATTGAGCGCCACTCAAACTAGAGGGTAGACAATCAACTTTAGACTCTTTGGGAACTACGCGTTTCAAGGAACGACCTCCTGTAAACCAGCGCTTAGCAGCCTGTAAAATGCCTTATCAACCAGCAGACACGGGATTAACCGGTGGGAAAAAGCCCTGTCTTAAGTTAAAAGCTGTAAGGCAAGCTGCTAGCAGAAGAACAACAACGGATCGACAGATTTACGCCTTGGCTTGGTCACGATAACCCGCTTTGGCAACCTAGGCAAGTTTACATGAGTTAACACGAAAATCAATACCCAGACATTCACTGTCATTTCCCTGAACACTAAGCTCGTGACCGGGAACTTCACGTGCACAACATAAACGTTTAACCCTAAAAAAAAGTATTTGGCAAGCGTATTGCTTTGACCCTGACCGAGAAAACACGATGGACACCAGATGGGCACCAAAGCAGGGCTGAGCTCGGATGGCGTGCGTTTAGAATGCACGAAAAGCTTGGCCCACAAGCGCGATCGCGGTCTTGGCGCGGTCTTAGCAAAGGGCCTTTAGAGGGTCTCAAAGCCTAGGGCGCAACCCGAAATAGGGGCGATTGAGCCAGGCCATATAAATTTCTTATCTGGGGTGCCTCAATTTTGTATCCTCGGCAACCGCTTATTTTTGGAGCCTTTTTTTTAAGTAACTTGTTACTAAATAGAGCCTGGTTTTAGGGGATAAGCCCTAAAAACGCTGGTTCAAACCGATTTTAGGCCACGTCTGTAATAGGGTTGAGCTACAGTCGTTTCATTACTTTATGGCTATTGAATATTGCCATTTAGGTGTAAAACCTTCCTTGAAAATTGTTCCTGGGCTTGAGCTCCGCTAGCGTAAGGGGCAGCGAGGCGGCGATCGCTATTGGCAGGAGTCGCCAAAAACTGAGGCTTGGCTCAAGAGCAGCTTCACGGCAGATCAGAATCGGGTTGTTAGGATGACAGCTGCCGCAGAGCCTCAAATAGGGCAACAGCGGCACTAACCGACAGGTTGAGACTGCGAACGATGCTGCGATCCATAGGGATAAAGGCCGTTTCATCGCAGTCGGCCAGCACCTGTTTTGGCAGCCCTTCAGTTTCGCTGCCAAAAAGAAGCCAGTCATTGGGGCGATAGGTCAAATCTGTATAGCTACATCGCCCCGAGGTACTAAAGCCGATGGTTCGTCCTCCCCGTTGACGCTGCTGGGCGTGAAAAGTTCCCCAATCGGGGTGCAGAGTGAGGTCGACTTGAGGCCAATAGTCTAGGCCAGCTCGCTTGAGGGCGCGATCGCTAAGGTCAAACCCAAGCGGGCCAACCAGGTGCAGAGGGGTTGCTGTAGCGGCACAGGTGCGAGCTATATTGCCCGTATTGGGGGGGATTTGGGGATTGACCAGAACAATAACAGGCATATCAACCAGAACTAGAACAGGGAGCTTGACCGGGTGGGTCTAGACTCGTCTATGGCAAAGGAAAAAATGTCTAGAGGATATAGTTTTTATTAATATATCCTTCGGTAGTTTCACCCTTGTCAGAAATTTGTCGGTAAGGGGTGAATCGGGCTCTAAAGATAATGCTTTCCTTATTACACCTATAAGGAATTGTTTACTCTTGGGTAGCCTGTGGTGCCCTCAAGCGGCACAGGGTTCGCAGAGATCTTGGGCTAGGATCGCCTCGGTAGTCGCGACCTCTGCGATCGCCTCCTGTACCACCTGGGCAACCGACTGTCCAGATCCGTGCTGCCGTAGCCAGCGCTGGGCTTCGTTACCCTCCCGCAAAATTTTCTTCACCGGACTGAGGAAGCAGCTAATACCGTTGGCTTTAGCGATCGGCCAGACCTCGTCGTAGAGCTGCTGCACCCACTGCCGCGCCAGAATGGGGCGACCATCTTGCCAATGACGCAGTTCGGCATCCAGGCTGTGCCTGGCCACGGCGGCTTCGTTGGCGTCGGTAAGGGCAACTAGATCACCATTACGGCTGCTTTCGGGAAACTTGCTCATTGTTAGCGGATCCAGCCCAGGGTTTTGAATTAGCTGAATCAGCCGCGCTTCAAGCAGCGTGGTAACCGCCAGCAGCGCCACCGGGTCGCTAATCAGGTCGCAAATGCGCAGCTCCAGCCGGTTGAGGTTGTAGGGGCGGCGATCGCCGTTGGGCCGCACCGCCGACCACAGGTGGCGCACGTTTTGCATAGTGCCTGCCGCGAGCTGATCCTCCATCCACTGAATGTGGTGGGCGTGGCTAGTAAACAGGGGCACCAACTCCGGGGTTTTCGGAAAAACCTGCCAGCGGCTGGAGTGGGAGCCGGTAACTTGGCCACCCAAAAACGGTGATGACGCAGTTAGAGCCAGGTACAGGGGGGCTTCGACCCGCACCAGACGACAGGCCCGCATAAGAATCTCTGGGTCGGAGAGGCCGATATTGATGTGGACGCTGGCGGTGACAACGGTGGTGCCGTAGGTTTGCTCGATATAGCTGTGGTAAGGGTTATGGGGGTCAGAGCGATAAAAGCGATCGGTTGGCCCCAGAGCCAGAGTGCTGCCGGGTATCAGCGTGTAGTTACCCAAACCTTTGAGGTAGCGGCGCAGCTCGTGGCGGGGGCGCACTAGCTCGCACAGCAGTTTTTCGTACTGGCAGAGGGGTGGTGTGGTGTACTCCACATTGCGGCTGTCGGGCTCTCGCACAAAGCCGTTGAGGTCAGCCACAATCCGATCGGAGAGACCGACAATTTCCCCAGCTGGGGTGCCGGTGTACATCTCAATTTCAAACCCTTTAGACAGCAGCACGGCATTCCTCGCTGGAGACAGCACACTATATATAGTCAGACTCAGTTGGCTCTTAATCATCCTATCGACAACCGCCACCCTTGCATGGGGAACGGCGGCTAGGGTAGCACTGCCGTAGCGAGGGCGATCGCACGGTTGGCCGCATAGGCGCGGGCAATGGTATCGCAGCGCTCGTTACCCACATCGCCGGAATGGCCACGCACGTAGATCCACTGGAGGGGGCGATCGAGGGTTTGGTTGACCTCAGTGGTGACTACGTCCAGCACTTCCCACAGATCGCGGTTGAGTACGGGCTTTTTGGCTGAGTTCACCCAGCCTCGCCGCTTCCAGCCCGCAATCCACTGGGTAATGCCCTTCAGCACGTACTCACTATCGGTGTGAATGGTGACGGGCGTCGTTTGCCCGCTGTCGCGCAGCAGAGTGAGACCTGCGATCGCCGCCTGCATTTCCATGCGGTTGTTGGTGGTTTGGGCGGCACCGCCACCGAGTTCGTGTACACCACCGTCGGTCAAGTACAGCACGGTGCCCCAGCCGCCTGGGCCAGGATTGCCGGAGCAGGCTCCGTCAGTATAGATTCGCTCAATAATTGCCATTTGGATTTACAAAAGTCCTTAAAAAATGCAGGGTTACCTCTGTAGGCTGCAGGATCGTGAGGGGGCATCCTAACGGTAAGACCTAATTGTCCCTGTGGACGTCAGACATCAGGTCATGGGCAGGATGCACCTACCTTCGTCACAGCTCTCCTACTGGTGAAGTTACCCCCATGATGCTACGAGAACTGGAAGCCTTTGAGGCCTGCTGGCTAGATCTTAAGGATGTTTACCCCACCAGTGGCCCCGATACCATGCTGATTACCCACGCCATGGGCCAGCTGGTTGACCTATTCGAGAAACCCGCCCAGGTAGAACAAGGGCTACCCGACCACCTCAAAATCTTGTTTCGGCGCTTGGCACTGGCCTATTTCCAGGGCTATTTCCCGAGGCAGGCGCAGTCAGATATCCGCTTAGCTGCCAAGTCCCCTGTCCAATCCAGCGATCGCAGCGATCGGCAGCGACGCCAGGAAATTGCGGCGGCGGTAGACCGGGTGAAAGCGCTAGCCAAAAAGTCTCAGGCACGCATGTGTAAAGCACGAGGTCAGGTTACTCAGTGCGCCACCTCTGAACTAGAAACACTGATTATTGATTTTCCAGAGCATTGGCAGCCAGTAGCCTGAGTTCGGGCAAACCAAGGGCTGCTCCAGCACCCAGATTGGCGAGTAAGCAAGGTATCTTAGTGCTATGGCCTACGAACCCTTGCACCATAAGTATCGCCCCCAGACCTTTGGCGCTCTGGTGGGGCAAGATGCGATCGCGACCACCCTGGCCAATGCCCTACGCCAGCGGCGCATCGCTCCGGCCTACCTCTTTTGCGGCCCTCGGGGCACGGGCAAAACCTCCAGCGCCCGCATTTTAGCTAAATCGCTCAACTGCATCGCCCAAGACCACCCCACCCCAGACCCCTGCGGCACTTGCGAAACCTGCCGCTCGATTACCAATGGCTCGGCCCTCGACTTCATTGAAATTGACGCCGCCAGCAACACGGGAGTCGACAACATCCGTGAACTGATCGAGCGGGCTCAGTTTGCCCCGGTGCAGTGCCGCTACAAGGTATATGTCATCGACGAGTGCCACATGCTCAGTACGGCGGCGTTCAATGCCCTGCTTAAAACGTTAGAAGAGCCGCCCAGCAACGTCGTCTTTATTTTGGCCACGACCGACCCGCAGCGGGTGCTGCCAACCATCATCTCTCGCTGCCAAAAGTTTGACTATCGGCGCATTCCCCTAGAGCCAATGATTGGCCACCTGCGCAAAATTGCCGATCTAGAAGAAATTGCCATCGACAACGACGCCCTGCGCCTGGTGGCCCAGGTGTCTCAGGGGGGGCTGCGCGATGCCCAAAGCCTGCTCGATCAGCTCAGTCTGTTGGAGCCTCCGGTCAATGCTGATGCCGTTTGGGATCTGGTGGGAGCCGTGCCCGAGCGCGACTTGCTGGCCCTCGTGCAGGCCATTCTCAGCGACGACGGTACCGCCGTACTCGACAGCGCCCGCAAACTGATGGATCGAGGCCGGGAGCCGCTGATTGTGCTGCAAAACCTGGCTGGGTTCTATCGAGATTTGCTGATTGCTAAGACGGCAGGCGATCGCCAGGACCTGGTGGCGATTACGCCTCCTACCTGGGCCGACATGCAAGCCCTGGTACAGAGCCTGGATCCAAAGCTTTTTTTGCTGGGTCAACAGCACCTGCGCGCTGCCGAGGGACAGGTTAAAAACACTACCCAACCCCGGCTGTGGCTAGAGGTAACGCTGCTGGGGCTGCTGCCCTCTACTCTGGCGGGGCAGGCAGGGGGCACGACTGCGATCGCGCCGCCGCCATCCATATCAATTGCTAGGCCAGCGCCGCCCGTCAATTCATCCTCCCCATCCGCATCACCGATCGCGCCTGCACCCGCCGCCTCAGTTTCCCCTTTGTCTTCGACTGAGGCGGCCCCTGGAGTCGCCCCTGGGGAACAGATGCCGGCATCAACCAATGGGGCAATGCCTGGTGGACAATCCCTTGATCCTGCCGTCGCATCTAACTCACCACCGCCCGATGCTCAAAATGCTCCACCGCCCGACCCTGGCGCGACCCCAGCGCCCAATCTAGACCAGCTCTGGCTCCAGGTGATTGCGGTGCTAGAGCCTCTAGGCACCCGCGCGCTCATGCTGCAGCAAGGCAGCCTGCTCTTTTTTGATGGCGTTGTCGCTCGGGTGGGTATTAGCTCTAGGCCTCTGTTTAAGATGGCCCAGGGTCGCGTAGAAAATGTCGAAGCGGCCTTTCAAAAAGTGCTCAATCAAAAGGTGCAGGTTTCCCTGGAGGTGCTGCCCGACCCAAAGCCTGAGGCTCCAGCCCCCACGATTGCCCCGGCTCTCAGCCAGGGAGTAGAACCGCGCCCCGCCCCTGTTGATCTACCGCCTACCCCATCACCTGTTTTTGAAGCGCCCGCCCCCGTCGCCCAGCCCGAGGCGAGTCAGGCAGATGCTTCGCCGCTGCCAGCCATTGCCAGCGACTTTGATCGGGCCGTCAAAAACTTTGCCCACTTCTTTAATGGTCAGGTTGTCGACTTAGACGACGGCCCTAGCCTCGATCAAACACCGCTCAAACCCTCTGAGGCAGCGGCTAAGCAGCCCTCTCACCCCGACAAAGACGTGCCGTTTTAGGGTTGGCTAACCAAAGGTGCTGCCGTTCCAGCCCCACATGGCACCGGGGGCATCGGCAAACTCAATATAAGTGCGGTTTTTGGGCACGCCCAGAGCCGTTTCTAGCTGGGCACAAAACTCCTGGCTCATGGCGCGGGTTTTAGCGCCACCCATGGTGCCCACACTTTTGATTTCGACATAGCAGACGGGCTCGGTGGTGCCGCCAAAGGTCATTGGCACACCAGCCTCAAAGGCCGTCATCACATAGGATTCGGGCTTGCCCAGGTGGCTGGCCAAACTAGCAGAAAGATCCTTCAAGAGCCCTTCGACCTCAGCCTGATCGGGTGATGAGATCGACGTCTGAACTTTGATCAGAGGCATAGTGCTGGAAATTAGTAAAGGAATGTAGAAATGGCGGAAAGCCCCGCAGAGCAGTATTCGTGGAGTGGTAGAAGAGGGGGGCACTGGGTAGAAGTAGCAAGCTCACAACGGTTCATCCACCCATCTACCCATCTACCCATCCACCCCTTTAGCCGCCGTAGTTCCAACCGGTGCTCTCCAGCAGAAGGGGTTCGCCATCGCGGTGGACAGCCGCACCAACGACCTCGCCCACAAAGACAGTGTGGTCGCCGTGCTCTACAGTCCCAACAACCCGACACTCGACATAGCCTAGGGTGTCTTTGATGATGGGGCAGCCGGTTTCGGGGCCGGGGTAAAACTCTATGTCCTCAAACTTGTTGCCGACTCGGCGCAGCGGCTTGAAGAAGTTTTGGGCCAAGTCTTTTTGACCCGCCTCTAAAAAGCTGAGGGCAAACACGCCGCTAGCTTTGACCATAGCGTGGGAAGTGGAGTCGTTTTTGACGCAGTTGACTACCAGGGGCGGTTCGAAGGAAGCCTGCATCACCCAACTAGCCGTAAAGCCGTTGAGATCTTCCCCATCTTTAACGCCACAGACATAGAGGCCGTGGGGAATTTTGCGCAAAAGCGTCTTTTTAGCCTGTTCGTCTAGCACTACATAACCTGCGGAATGCGTCTCTAGGGCGAGTGTAATACAGCATCGCGTTCCTTCTCTACCTAATTAGGTATAAAAAAGGCGCACCGCGGTGCGCCTTCATGGTGGTAATCGACTCAACCTTACTTGTTAGGCTGGGGAGTCATACGCAGGTAGGGCTTGATTTCGGTAACGCCCTTGGGAAAACGTTGCTTAGCTTCTTCGGTGGGAATGGTGGGAGAGACTACAACGTCTTCGCCATCCTTCCAGTCAACGGGGGTCGCTACGCTGTAGTTGTCGGTAAGCTGTAGCGAGTCAAGCACCCGCAAAATTTCGGCAAAGTTGCGTCCGGTGCTGGGCGGATAAGTGATGGTCAACCGCAATTTCTTGCTGGGGTCAA
Source organism: Nodosilinea sp. LEGE 07298 (assembly GCF_015207265.1). GTDB lineage: Bacteria > Cyanobacteriota > Cyanobacteriia > Phormidesmidales > Phormidesmidaceae > Nodosilinea. The sequence continues at coordinate 9,694 of NZ_JADEXE010000014.1, forward strand.
TCACAAACACGCTGCGCACGGTTACTTTAGCGTTGGCGTTGGGGTGAATCATGCCGTAGAGGTCAGAGACCTTTTTGTCGTCATCGGCAATGATCGGGTAGTTGACCGAAACGCCCTGAGTTTCATTGATATCGCCAATCCAGCCTTGGTGCGAGTCGGCGCTGTCTACGCTGAGGGCGATAACTTTAGCGCCACGCTTTTCAAACTCGGGCTTGAGCTTGGCTACGCTACCCAGCTCGGTGGTGCAGACAGGGGTGTAGTCAGCGGGGTGAGAAAATAGCACCACCCAGCTATCGCCAGCCCAGCTATAAAAATCAATTTCACCCTCGCTGGTTTGCTGGGTGAAGTTAGGTACCTGATCGCCAAGTTGAAGCGCCATCTCAAATCTCCGTTAGTCTGTGCAAAAAACGTTGCCTAGCGTTTACTCTCGCTATTCTCCCATAAACCCCGGTATTCCGGTCGGAGTTTAGAGGATTGTTTTAAGGATTGTAGCGCAAGCCTTCTGCAACGTGGCTTTGGGCACTAGCACTCGGTTAGTTTTAGCTAGCGATCGCGCCCCACCCATAAATAAGGCACCCAGAAAATCCAGGTGCCTTATAACGTTATGCTCTGCCAGCCCAGGGCTTGCAGCCTGTGCTCATGCCTGGGTTGACTCTATACTTGGCGGTCAAAGACTTTGGGGGCATAGGCACTGCACCCATCGCAGGGACCCATGGGGTTGGTAGCGCAGCGCAGATAGGGCGATCGCGCGTTGAGGTCGCAGGTAATATCGCCCATCATGTAACCCATACCATCAACGTAGTGCAGGTCAGTATTGTTGTCGAGCAGCTTGAGCATGCTCTGGCCCAAGGCCGTTGGCGCAGGCGACGCACTGCCGTACTTTTCGTCCCGGTCAGCGCGAATACTCATCCACGCTGACACGATGGCTGGGGTGAGGCCGACCACAAAAATCAAAACAATGACGAGCATGAAACTGACACAGGTAACTAGCAGAATCATCCTACCCTGACAAATCGGCAGGTCATCTACCAGGGGCGGGGGATTGGTACGTACCGTTGCGTTACTTAGTCTTTCGCAATATTGATAGCTGGTCCAGTTTGCCTTGATTACGCTGGTCGATATAGGTATAGAGTCAATGCGATCGAACCGAGGGGCGACGAAACAGCCTTTGAAAAGTTCCCGCCCACAGATATTGTTTTGATGAATTTGTAGTTAGACTTTGAAAAAGAACGGTTTTCGCTTCAGTTCTCGACCAAAACAGGGCCGTTTGCCCATCACCTGAATAAGGTCCTGAACTTTTCAGAACTTTCATGTATTGGCGGATTCTGTTCTATGACCGATTATCTAGACATCCTGTAGACTCGCGTGTGCTCCAAAGCTAAGACCGGGTAGGGCCACAGGACATTGTGGAGGTTCGCTCCTCAGTGATAGCGCCTTACCCGGCTTTTTATTCTTTAAACATCGAAACCACTGGCGGTACCCGTCCGAGACTAGCCCTAATGCGTTGGGCCGGTAGCTGAAGTACATCAGCCGATCTCAGCTGCAAAGCTCACTGCTGGTACACTACCAGGCAAGCCAGCACTCTTAGTAGAGCTAGAGACCGCGCTTGCTATAGCCACTCCAGCCCCTGCACTCACCTTGACCTCTAACTAATGCTGCCTTCTGCTGAGCGACGCTTAAGTGAAGTGCTGCCTAGGCGGCGACTTCAGGGTCGTCTTCTAGCGAGTAGACATGCAGCCACTCCTCAACAACGTAGGGCGCTACTACCAGCCGCACGACAGTCCCGGTGGCCAGGGGTACAACCAGGGTTAGTGGACCGGGACGCTGAATGTGGCTCAAAATCGTATCAACGTCGTACTGAGCTACGTTTTCTGGCAGGTCTTGAGTTTGGGAATCAAGTAAGGGGGCCGCTGCCCACTGGGTTGCGGTGCCGGTCTGCACCAATAGATCGCTCTGGCGATCGACCAATCCCTGGCCTGGAAACCCCACCAAACGCAAGTAAACACCCTCTAAGTGCCCTTCTTGATAGCGCTTAAAGACCGTCGCCTGCCACGCCACATCGTTTTGGTCTCGCAAACTCTGGCGCGATCGATGGGTTGTCTGCCCCGGCTGCTCATGGTACGTGTGCACCGAAGCCATCGCTGGTTCGGCTAGGGCCAGCAACAGCAGACAGCCCAGCAGCAGAGCCAAAATCGTGAGCCGTAGGGCGCGCCAGAGGTAAGGCATGGGGAGATAGTTACAACTGGCTCATCTGGTTCAGTGTTTGTCGATATCCGGCCGCTTCGCCTTGCTGTAGGTAAAGCTGGGCGGCTTGCTCAAAGTCGCGGCGGGCACCGGCATCGTCGCCGAGGCGGGCACGCACAATGCCTCGGTTATAAAACAGCTCTGGTTCGGCACGGTTGGGAGCGCTGGCAATGGCCTGGGTGAGGTCTTGATAGGCATTTTGGGACTGGTTTACTTGCAGGTAGGCCGACCCCCGAGCCGAGAAGGCTTCTAGATAATCGGGCTGGGCAGCCAGAGCCTGACTGTAGTCATCGATCGCACCAAATACATCACCCGTAGCAAGGCGAGCATCGCCTCGGGCTTTAAAGGCGGTGGCATAGGTGGGGTCTAGAAACAGAGCCTCGGTGTAGTCTGCGATCGCAGCGGTCGCATCCCCCGCTTGCAGCAGCGCGTCGCCTTTTTGCTTATAAGCCATGGCCGAGTCGGGGTTGAGCTGTAGCACCCGAGCAAAATCTTGCTGAGCACCGCTCAGATTGTCTTGCGCGGCGCGAACAGTGCCCCGGCTCATGTAGGCCTCGGTCAGGCTGGGGTTGAGCTCAATGGCGCGATCGAGGTCTTGCAGAGCGCGGGTAGGTCGCCCCTGACGATAGAACACATAGCTGCGGTTGAGATAAGCCCGAGCCATACTGGAATCGAGCTGCACCGCCTGATTCAGGTCATCGAGGGCAGCATCGTAGAGCCCTAAGTGGTAGTAGGCCACCCCTCGTCCCATGTAGGCTCTAGGCAGGTCGCCCTGTAGCTCAATGGCGCGGCTAAAGTCGGCTACAGCGTCGCTGTAGTTGTTGACGCGATCTAGGGCAAAGCCCCGCAGCACGTAGGCCGAAGGGTTATCGGGATCAAGCTCAATAGCGGTGGAGAAGTCTTCTAGGGCCAAGTCGTTGCGGCCCTGCTGCGAATCGATCAACCCCCGGTAGAGGTAGGCATCTACCGCATCGGGGTTGGCCTCTAAGGCCGCATTAAAATCGGCCTGGGCCTCGGTGGAGTTGCCCTGGCGATAGTAAATGCTACCCCGCGCAAAGAGGGCATTGGCGTTGCCCGGATCTAAACTCAGGGCCTGGTTCAGGTCGATTAGAGCGCGATCGTAGTTGTTTTGGTCGGCATAAATTAGGCCTCGATACAGATAGGCAGCAGCCAGGGTTGGATCTTTTTCGAGGGCCATGTCAAAGGCTGTGAGGGCGGCTTCGTAGTCGCCGCTGGTGTAGCGTTCGACCCCTAGGTTGTAGGCTCCAACCGCCGTTAGACCAGGCTCCTCTGGCTCGGCCTCAGCTTCGGGAGCAGGGGCCTCTGGTTCGATCTCAACTTCGGGTGCGACCATGTCAGGCTCGGTGGTCGGGGCCTGGGCGTAGGCTCCTAAGGGCGCTACCCCTGCTGCCAACCCCATGCCTAGTAGCACAACTAAATAGCGAAATTTCATGGCTTCCCCTCCACCGACGGTGTTTGCAGATTGAGTAGATTGGTGCCGCCCCTCAGCGGGGGCCTTTGTCAGAATACCCACCTACGTTGCGATCGATAATGCTAATGGAGCTAATGATAGGTCAGCTTATTTAGGTTGAGAGACAGGGTTAGAGAGTTTTTTTTAGAATTGGGGTACCCGGTCTCAACCAGTCCAGTTGCGGCAGAGGGGATCGGCGTCAAGGAGATGATATGGCGATCGCACGTTGGTCAATTGGTATTTTGCTTGGGGTCTTGCTTTGGCTAGGGCTAGGGCACTACGCCAACGCCCAGAGCGAGGCCCGCATAGACTCACGGTTAAACCGCCTAGAGTCTGAACTCGGTCGGCTCAGGTCGCAGGTCAGACAGATAGAATCTCAGCTGGCCATTCCCAATCGTCCGGCCCCTAACCTGCCCACGATTACCTCACCAACCCCAGCCCTGGCAGAGCCTTCCTTAGAAGAGCAGTTCGACAATCTGGCCACGCTGGCGATCGAACTCAAACAGCAGGTCAGACAGCTCGAAACCCGTGTCACACAGCTCGAAAGAGCGACATCCTAACGCTAACCGGCCTGTTCTTGACGAAGTAGGCCTACAGTTAGCTCCAAACTAAATTGAATCCACTGCCGCTACAGCCAAGGGTTTTACGTCTACAAACCCATGCCAGCTCACCAGATCGAGGCGCTGCTGGCCGAGACTCCCCGTGCCCATCCTGCCCAAAGTAGCGGTCTAGTCAAATCAGTATGGCAAGATAGCATCGGTGTTTGACGGGTAACCCGCTGTGATTTGGATTGACTGGGCCATTGTGGTCGCTTATATGGCCTTTAGCCTGGGTTTGGGCCTGTACCTTTCCCGCAAGGCATCGGGCGGACTGGTGGACTTTTTTGTGTCGGGGCGATCGCTGCCCTGGTGGCTGGCGGGCACCAGTATGGCGGCCACCACCTTCTCTATCGACACGCCGCTTTATATCGCTGGCGTGGTTGGCACCCGAGGCATTGCCGGTAACTGGGAATGGTGGAGCTTTGGTATTGCCCACGTGGTAATGATCTACGTCTTTGCCCGACTGTGGCGACGCTCTGAAATCATCACCGATGCCGAGCTGACGGAGCTGCGCTACGGCGGTTCTACAGCAGCCTGGCTGCGGGGCATCAAAGCCTTTTTGTTTGCGGTGCCGATCAACTGCATTGGTATTGGCTACGCCATGCTGGCCATGGTCAAAGTGATCGACGCCCTGCAAATCTGGCAGTCGGTTGGCATTGAGCCCGGCGAAAGCCTAAAGCTGCTAAGCGTGATTGGGGTCAGCCTGTTGGTGCTGGTCTATGCCGGGTTTTCAGGGCTGTGGGGGGTGGTCGCGACCGACTTTTTCCAGTTCTTTTTAGCGCTGCTGGGAGCCGTGATTGTGGCGGTGGCAGCCGTGGCCAACCTGGGCGGTATGGGCAGTCTAATCGACCAGGTAAGGGCCACTGGAGGCACCGATCTACTCGCCTTTGTGCCCCTGGAGCGGGGAGCGGGCGGCTGGTACCAGTGGAGCGAGACCGCCGGTATTTCGGTCAGCACCTTTTTGGCCTATGTAACCCTACAGTGGTGGGCCTTTCGCCGCAGCGACGGCGGTGGCGAGTTTATTCAACGATTGGCTGCATCTAAAGATGAGGCTGAAGCCGAAAAAGCGGCCTGGTTTTTCAACATTCTGCACTACGTCATTCGCACCTGGCCCTGGGTGGTGGTGGCCCTGGCGGCGGTCGTCATCTACCCCAATTTAGAAGACCGAGAGCTGGGCTACCCCATGCTAATGCTCGACTTTTTGCCGCCTGTGCTGCTGGGGCTGGTGGTGGCTTCGCTGATTGCCGCTTTTATGAGCACGGTCTCGACCCTGATTAACTGGGGCGCGTCATATCTCACCAATGACCTGTACGGACGATTTATGCGGCCTACGGCCACCGATGCCGAACTGGTGCTGGCTGGGCGAATTGCCTCGGTGGTGGTGACGGGGCTAGGGGCGATCGCCGCCTTTTACTCCCAGGATGTAGCCACGGTGTTTCGGCTGGTGATTGCGATCGGCACTGGGCCGGGGCTGGTGCTCATTTTGCGCTGGTTCTGGTGGCGCATTAATGCTGCCGCCGAGCTAGCCTCCATGCTAGCCGGTTTTGTTGTGGGGTTGGTCACCAGCGTCGTGCCCATCCTGACCATTACCGATTTTGGCCTGCGGTTGCTGGTCACCACCGCCATTACCACGGTGATTTGGGTCGCTACCATGCTGCTCACCGCCCCCGAGAGTGACGCCACGCTAGATACCTTCTACAGCAAAGTACGCCCCGGTGGCCCCGGCTGGGCACGCCAGCGCCAGCGTACCGGCCTTTGGCCCGCTCAAGCACTGGGCCGCGATTTACTTAGGGCAGGCGCGGCCCTACTGCTGTTGCTAGGGTCCATGCTCGGCGTCGGTGGTTTTCTACTCTACCAACCCCTTACCGGTTGGTTTTGGCTGCTAGTAGCGGTAGCTGGCTGGGTTTGTCTACGACGCATGGGTAAGACCGTGTTGCCCATGCCAAGGCCGGAGGTGGATGAGCCGCCGGGATGAGGAGGAGATGGGGAGATAAGCGGTAAGATGAGAACATCGGTTACATCCCTTCACACGCGATCGCCCTATGTCGTTTTTTCGGTCTTACATTGCCCCCCTGCTGATTGTGCTGATTTTTGCGGTGGCCATGCTGGCGGTGAGCGCCCGCATCTTTTTGCCCAGCGACATGATGGCCCCCGCGCCGATTGAAGAACCCATATCAACGGTGAATTCTGCCCCGATCGCTCACACTGATGGGGTAATGCCTGAGCTGTCAGAGCTTATTCACGGCCCCGAGAGCGATCGCGTTGCCGGTTAATTGGGCAAAGTAGACCCACTGCGGATTATTGGATCAACGTAAGTTGGCCCATTTACCTGTGTGCGCTTCCCTAAGCGGGAGTTTTTCCCGATCGAATTTGCTTGCTAAGGCTAATTTAATTTAATCAAAAGGGAACCCCTTGGCAAACATATCTGCCAAGGGGTTCTCAACGTAGACTTGATGTAGCTTTTGCCTGTTACTCAACAAATTGCCGGAAGTAAAATGCCAACAATAAATGGCATAGGCAAGATGTTTTTGAAATGTTTCGGAGACAGCAGCACTTTGACTGGTCGACTTGAGAGTTTTCCTCAAGAAAGTTCCGATTAATTAGAGATGTTTAAATGCCGTCGTAAAGAAACCATCGCGTGGGGTTTATAGCGTCTCTGGGCATTTCTTACAGAGCTCTCGATCAGCTACAGAGAGGAAATATCAACAACCGAGTAAAGTGCTGCTGGTATTTGACGAAATAGATTCAGACGTTAACTCGATAACGTACCTCCTATTTAACAGGACTGAACTATTTGAACTGTCAGAGGAAGAAATCACGTTTTGGTGTCAGGTGATTCACTTCCTTATTTACTAAGATACTCCCCTGATTCAGGCATGGCTAGTGATGATACCAAAGTTTATGATTTGGTTAATGGCTACTCTCATAGCGTTGGAAAACCTAGGATTTTCGCCCTACCTAGAATATCTAGAATGCCTGTAGGCAGGGCAGCAGGAGGAATGTTGCGGGTACGTTCAGACGCTACTATTGATAGGCGGCTATCTCGGTAGAGGTGGTCACTGGTTTAAGGCAGCGGACTAAGGGTAAGGAGCGATCGCAGTGACGCAGATAGAAAAAATCACGGGAACCGGCATTCCGCTACGGGGGAACGACATCGATACCGATCGCATTATCCCGGCTCGGTTTCTCAAGTGCGTGACCTTTGACGGACTGGGCGAGCAGGTCTTTGCCGACGATCGCACCGCTTTGGCGGGTAGCCACCCCTTTGACCAACCCCAGTATCAGGGCGCGACGATTTTGGTGGTGAACCGCAACTTTGGCTGCGGCTCGTCGCGGGAACATGCCCCTCAGGCGATCGCCCGCTGGGGCATCCAGGCCGTGTTGGGAGAAAGCTTTGCCGAAATTTTCTTTGGCAACTGTGTCGCGATCGGCATTCCCTGTTTGACCGCGACCACTGAGGTTGTAGGACAGGTCCAAGCCGCTCTGGAGAGCGATCCGTCTACGTCAGTAACGCTCGATCTGGCCACCCAGACCGTATGCTTTGGCGGTAAAACCGAGGCGGTATCGATGCCTGAAGGGGTGCGCCAGACATTTTTGGCTGGCACCTGGGATGCCTGCGGTCAGCTTGTCGCCAATGGCGAGGCCATTCGCGCTACGGCGGCCCAACTGCCCTACGTGACCTGGTAGGGGCACAGCATGCTGTGCCCCTACCCATAAATTTGCAACGATCTGTGGATTTTGCCGTAGAAACAGGCACTCTCTAGGGAGATCCCTCACTCCCAGCGCGGGCTGCTGCTATGGTTTCATCCGTTGTGCGATCGCTTACTCCCTGGTTGCCGTCCGAACCTACGGCGCTACCGGGAGCAACGGCCCCGCTTCTAAGCAATACGGTATGTCGCATGGCTCCCCTGGCCATAGAGCGGCCTACGCTAGAACGGGTGCCGGAGGTGGCGGCAGCGCTAGAGCAGCTCGTGAGACAGAGCATGACGCTGCGATCGCCCATTGGCGGCTGGCCCACCGATCTACCTCAAACACCAGAAAACCTGGCCCTTTACCTCAGCGAAGAAACCTGGGAACTGTTAGACGCCTTGGAGACTGCGGCCGCTTCCCCGTCCGTGCGCGCGCCTGGTCTGCTTCCTGTCACCGTTTTGGTGCCTCAGCTACTGTGGATGCTGGCCAGCGGCGGCTACGAGATTATGCGGCTTATTGAAGGGGTACAGGCCCGTGTCTCTGGTCTCGCTGCCTCAGGATCAGGGCACATTGTGCGTCTGGTGCCGGTACTTGTGCTTACCCTAGAGGAGACTAGCTATGCCCTCGACCTGGTCACCCAAACGGATCCAACACCGGCCCTCTATCTCTCTGAAACCGCTGAAATTTCTCTGCTAGACAATGATCTAGACAGCCAGCCCTGGCTCTGCAAAGACCTGCTGGGACAAGTGGCCGAACTGCTGGGCTACGCTCAACCAGGGCTCGTTTCCCTGCTGGGCAAGGGCGACCCCGTTGAAGCCCTTCGCCCCTTCCAACCCTGGCAGCCCGCCCGCCTGCACCTGCACCTACATTTGGCTCAAATGGAGACCCGGATACCATCTCAGCCCTCCGGCAGCGAAGCGTCTCCTGGCCAGAATGCGCTGTACCTGCTGCCAGGAGAGCCGCAAAACACTGGGACAGCCGCCTCAGGCTTTACCCTTGACGACTTTGCCAGCACCCTAATCGAAGACCCCAGTGACGCTACTGCTGGGGTGCTGGGCGACTGGCTCACCTTTACCGACGAAAGCTGGATTCAAACCTTTTTGAGTACCTGCACCCAGCGAATCATCGCTCAGAATTTACCCCAGATGGCGCTAGGCGAGGTTGGAGAGAATGCCGCCGCCGAGCAGTTACGCCAGCGCGAAGCCTTCTGCAACCTCGTGACCCATACCGCCACTGATCTGGTGCAGGGAACCAACGGCCTGTTTAAACACACCTTTGTGCACGAACCGGTTCTGGTTGCTGACGTGTGGCCCCGGCTACGCTGGTACTTGGCCCAAAGCTCAGAACAGGTGATGCAGCTCATGGGTGGGGTCTCGGCTCAGGTGCTGCCCCCTGGCCTCAGCTGGCAGCAGGGCAGCCTCTATCTGCGCCCGCTGATGCAGCTTACGACCTCTAGCCGCAGCTGGATTATTGACCTCAGCCGAGGGCGACTGCTGCCCACCAGCCCTCTAGCCCTACCCGCCGATGCTGCCGTAGACATTGCCGATGCCCCCTGGCGCACCCCGCTTACGGTAGCTGATCTAACCGCCCGCATCGATCGCGATTTGGGTACCTATACCCCGGCCATTGCCACGCTGCGCCACGGCACCCCTATTCACCTGCACAGGCTCGACGCCGAAGCGGGCTGCCAGCCGGGCCAGCTCACTCTAGACTGGTGTTTTACGCTACAAACTACCCTGTAAATTTTGCCAGTATGGGTACTTAAAATCAGGTGCTCCACCACGGCCTGTCCCTACTTTTATCCCTACGGTTTGGGTAACTATTGGGCTGTCTTAAGGGCCGTAAGTTTTATGGCGTTTTTATAGAATGACACCCCTCGACAGAGGTTAGATCACCTAGAGTGAGATCGAACCTAGCGCAGCCAAAGGCGTTTGATACTGTGTCTCCAGAGTTGACTTCAGGGCCTATCTACCTGTACAGCATTTGCCCCCGACCGCAGCAGCCGCTAACGCTACCCCTGGGGCTGGCCGAACCTACTCAGCTGATTGCCGTAGACGATATTGCCGCCGTGGTCGAAACGGGTGTTGACCTGGAGACCTTACAAACCGACGAACCTCGCCTGTTGAATGCGGTGCTCAGCCACGATCGCGTCATCTGCGAGTTGTTTCAAGCCACGCCGTTGCTCCCCCTGCGGTTTGGCACTCAGATTGCCTCCCTTGAAAACCTCAAGGATCACCTGGCCCATCAGGGGGCAGACTACGCCGCTAAGCTTGAGGCCCTAGCTCAAAAAGCTGAGTACCAGCTCAAGCTAATTGCCCAGGAGGTCGAGCTACCGCCCCTGGCTGAGGGCCTCACCGGGCGTAACTACTTCTTGGCCAAAAAGCAGCGCCTCCAAGACCAAACCACAGCCCAAGCCCAGCAGCAGGCAGAACTCGCTCAGGTGCTTGACTATATCTACAGCGCCTACAGCGATTGCCTTGAGGCCGAAAGCCCCGCCGGGGAAGCACGGGTCTATATTCTGATCGATCGAGATGATCAGAGCCTGCCTGAGAAAGTAGACGAGTGGCGATCGCAGGCCACCCACTGGAGCCTTATGCTCAGCGATCCACTCCCCCCCTATCACTTTGTCTAGCAATTTTAGATTTGGATTTTTCCAGGCCCATCCCAATCCAAAATTACAAATCCTCAATCTAAAATCATTACGGTCCGACTTGAAACTCTGGATACGCCTCCATTGCGTGCTCGCCCAGGTCGAGGCCCTGAATTTCTTCGGCTTCAGAGACCCGAATGCCCACGGTGGCCCGCAGCACCAGCCAGCACAATAGGCTAAAGGTCACCGTAAACGCCCCCACGACGACGATACCCAACAACTGCACCAACAATTGTTGAATGCCACCTCCCATGAACAGCCCGGCCAGGGGACCATTCCCTTCGCCATACCACGGGTAAATACCGGGGGTGGTGCTAAACAGCCCCAGGGCAATGGTGCCCCATACGCCGCATACCAGGTGTACCGAAACGGCCCCCACCGGATCATCAATCTTTAGCCCATCCAGCAGCGTGACCGAAAACACCACAATGATGCCTGCTACTAGGCCAATCAGCGCCGCGCTACCCAGAGAAACGTAGGCACAGGACGCCGTTACGGCGACTAGCCCCGCCAGCACGCCGTTAATAATCATCGACAGATCGGGCTTGCTCAGATAAACCCAGGAGGTGACGGTGGCCGCCAGGCCACCCAGAGCAGCGGCTATGTTGGTCGTAACCACAATGTGGCTAATGGCATAGGGGTCGGCAGCCATGGTAGATCCGGGGTTAAAGCCAAACCAGCCCAGCCACAAAATGAGACAGCCTAGAGCCGAAATACTCAGGTTGTGCCCCGGCATAGCCACCGGGCGAGAGTGGAAGCGACCCCGGCGCGGCCCCAGTAAAATGGCCCCAATCAGCGCTGCCCACCCTCCGACAGAGTGCACCACCGTCGATCCGGCAAAGTCGTAAAAGCCCAAGCCAGCAAGCATGCCATTGCCCCACACCCAATGGCCGGTAATAGGGTACGACAGCCCCACCAGCAGCAGGCTAAAGATAAAGAAGGCCAGAAACTTAATCCGCTCGGCTACGGCCCCAGACACAATGGTGGCCGCCGTACCCGCAAAAGCTAGCTGAAAGAAAAATTTGGCATTGAGCGGCACTCCGGCCCAGCTGAGGGCGCTGAAGGTGCCCCGATAGTCTTCACCGATCGCAGGGCTATTGTCGGCTCCCTGCAGCAAAAAACCTGAGAAGCCAAACAGGGGGTTGCCATCACCAAACATGAGGCCAAAGCCCACTACCCAAAACGCTAGCGTCGAGAGGCCAAACACAATCAGGTTTTTGGCCAACAGGTTAACGGCGTTTTTGCTGCGGCAAAAGCCAGTTTCGAGCATGCAGAACCCAGCGTTCATAAAGAACACTAAAAACCCGGCTACCAGTACCCATACGGTATCTAGGGCTACCTGAAGGTCAGCCGTGCTAGCCGCCTGGGCCAAAGCAGCAGGGCAAAGTATCAGCAAGCTACCTAATGTCAACCAGGGCAAGTAGCGCCATCGCCCTCCAGACTTTCCCAGCGGGTGCAGGGGTTGTTTTAAAGCCATTTCCTGCTGCTGCAACATACTCAACGTGTCTCCCAATTGGCTTTCTCTAATAAGCCCATAGGTTGCCATGAATTACTGTTAGTGGCGCAAGTTTTTATACCACCGCAAGATGAGCGGCGGTGAGCGTGCAGGGTACGCCAAGGTTCTCCCCACAAAATGAGGAGGGCCGGCCTATCTAGTTACTCACTCACCTATTCTTCTTCGGGTTCGTAGGTGGAGGCGATGCTCAGATCCTTGAGCTGCGATTCATCTACAGCAGAAGGGGCCTGGGTGAGCAGACAGCGGGCCTGCTGGGTTTTGGGAAAGGCGATCGCATCTCTAATCGACTCCTCGCCCGCCATCAGCATGACGATGCGGTCGAGCCCGTAGGCAATGCCGCCGTGGGGCGGGGTGCCGTACTCAAAGGCTTCGAGCAAAAAGCCAAACTTGTTGCGGGCTTCTTGCTCAGATAGGCCAATTATTTCGAACACTTGACTCTGTACTTCAGGTTGGTAGATACGGAGGCTGCCACCGCCGATTTCGTAGCCGTTGAGCACGATGTCGTAGGCGATCGCGCGGGCGGTCTTCAGGTCGTCAATGTCCTCAGGATTGGGCGCAGTGAAGGGATGGTGCAGGGCCTCTAGCCGCTGCTCGTCGGCGTTCCACTCAAACATGGGGAAGTCGGTCACCCAAAGCAAATTCAGGCTGTCTGTGGGGATCAGGTCCATTTCTCGGGCGATCGCCTGACGCAGCCGGTCGAGGGTGGCATTGACGGTATCGGTTGGCCCCGCCCCAAACAGCAGCAGGGTGCCTTCGGTCGCCCCGGTGCGGCGCAGCAGTTCCGCCATCTGCTCCGGACCCAGGTTGTCTTTAATCGCTCCGATGGTGTCGACTGCGCTATCGGCCCGCACCCGCACGTAGGCCAAGCCTCTGGCTCCGGCATCCGCCGCAATTTTGAACAGATCGCCGCCGGGCTTGATCCGCACGTTGGAGATCTGGTCGTTGCCATTGGGGATGGGCAGCACTTTAACGATGCCGCCATCGGCTACTGCGCCAGAAAATACCTTAAAGCCGCAGTCTTTCACTAGGTCAGACACATCCACCAGCTCTAGGCCGTAGCGGGTGTCGGGCTTGTCGCTGCCGTAGCGATCCATCGCCTCAGCATAGGTCAGCCGGGGAAAGGGGCGAGGAACGTCAACGCCCTTTACGGCTTTAAAAATGTGGGCCATCAGCGCCTCGTTGAGATCCAGAATCTCGTCCTGGGTCATGAAGCTCATTTCCATGTCGAGCTGGGTGAACTCGGGCTGGCGATCGGCGCGCAGGTCTTCGTCGCGGAAGCAGCGGGCGATCTGGTAGTAGCGATCGATCCCCGAGACCATCAGTAATTGTTTAAACAGCTGGGGCGACTGGGGCAGAGCGTAAAACTCGCCGGGGTTGACCCGTGAGGGCACCAGATAATCGCGCGCGCCCTCGGGGGTCGAGCGAGTGAGAATGGGGGTTTCGACTTCGTAGAAGCCCTCTTGATCTTCTAAAAAGCGGCGAATGGCTTTGGTGACCTCGTGGCGAATGCGCATGTTCTGGGCCATGCGATCGCGCCGCAGATCTAAATACCGATAGCGCAACCGCAGGTCTTCCCGCACCATCTCGGAGTCGGCGGTGGATACCTGAAAGGGCAGAGGCTTTCGCACCGCGTTGAGCAGTTCAATGGTATCGGCGTAGATTTCTACTTCCCCAGTCGGCAGCTTAGGATTGACGGAGCCCTCCTGGCGTTGGCTGACTCGGCCCTCAATTTTGACGACGTACTCGTTGCGCAGCTGTTCGGCCTGAGGATAGGATGCCGGGGTGCGCTCGGGGTCGCTGACAATTTGGACAACACCAGTGCGATCGCGCAGATCAATGAAAATAACGCCCCCATGGTCGCGGCGGCGATCGACCCAGCCGAACAGGGTAACGGTGCTGCCAATGTCGCTGGCCTGCAAGGTGCCGCAGTAGTGGGTGCGCATAGTGAACTTAGCTTATTTTTCAAAACCTTCCCATTATCTAGGATAGTGGCTGAGCTTGAAAGCAAATTTTTTGAGCAACTTGCACTGGCCTTTAAGTCAGCGTTCCCTGAATAAAATTGGAGGTCTTACCGCTAGGGGATGCCAATATGCAGGGTCCCCAAGCGGGAAAGGGAATGCTGGCCTACAGTCAAATAGAGGCTTTGAAATTCGACAACGGCAGGTTTGAGGATATAGCTATGGTTTGGGTGCGGTGCGGGCAACAGTGGATGGCTGATATAGACGCGATCGTCTTTGATAAAGATGGCACCCTGGCCAACTCCCATCAACTGCTGCACCGCACAGCTCTGGCGCGGGCAGAAGCCTGTGCAACAGCGGTAGGGGCCGGAGATGAGATAGTGCAGGCCCTGCTGACTTGCTTTGGGGTTTCCCCCCAGGGCATCGACCCCGATGGACTGATGGCAGCGGGCACGCGCGAGGCCAATCGACAGGGGGCCATAACGGTGCTGGTGCAAGCCGGTTATCCCCAAGAAAAAGTGACAGCGCTGGTAGCCGACTGCTTTGCGGCAGTGAATGCAGCTCGCAACGGCAAAGCGGCCTACACGCCACCCTTTGAGGGCACGGCAGCCATGCTGGAGCGGCTGCACCAGAGCCCTTTGAAATTAGGAGTGCTGTCGTCCGATAGTCCGGCTTATGTAGAAGAATTCTTGCGCTACTACGACCTCATGCCCTGGGTAGATGAGTGGCAGGGGACAAGGCCACAGGATCCGCCTAAGCCCGATCCCACGCTGCTGCTAGAGGTTTGCGATCGCCTCCAGGTCTCAGTAGCGCACACCTTAGTTATCGGCGACAGCTGGGCCGATTTAGCTCTGGCAGAACAGGCCAACGCGGCAGGATTTATTTCGGTATCAGAACCCTGGGGGCGATCGCCCGTCCCCGGCGCTACCCGAATTTTGAGTCAGTGGGATGATTTAGTCGTGGTGGATTCCGCTCAGCCTGGATTATCAAGCCCGTGCGATACCCTGAAATAGTGCAGTGGTAGTGCAGCGGGGGCCAACCAATGGTGTCATGGGTACTTAAAGAATGGCAGGTGGCCGTTACCGCCCTGCTGCAAGGCGAAACCATTTTGCTGCTGCGCAAGGGCGGCATTCGAGAGGCCAAGGGGCAGTTTTCGCTGGCGGCGCGGCAGGTGCTGCTGCTGCCCACCGTAGAACATCAAAAAGCCGCTCTGCTGAAGGATGAGTTTCAAGAGTTGGCCCAGGAAGACGGCATACCCGACGCGGATCCGGTGCGATTTGACGGCTGGGCTACTATTACCCACGCTCTACCCCTTACCGCAGAGACAGATTTAGCGCCGCTGCTGCCCTACCTGGTGTGGAATCAGCAGTTTGTGGCCGAACGGTTGAGTTGGCAGCCCGATCGCCCCCTGTACGCTCTGCTGCTGCGGGCCTATCGATTTCAGAATGCTCTGATGCTGCCTCGCCATAGGGGCTACAGCGGCTGTCGATCGTGGGTGGAAATTGGCGAATCGGTGCCGGTGGAGAATAGCACCACTGCCCTTGCTGAAGCCGATTACACCGACCAAGTCAACGCCATTTTGGCCGCGCTTCCCTCTGTTATCCGCTAACTACAAGAGCCTAAAGACTTGAGCTCATCGCTTGCGCTCGATCGCCAGGCAAAGGCTTCCTTGCTTCGCTAATCTTTGGGGCTTTCTTTGGTTCTACTACTACCATCTAACCAAGGTCATAGATGGCTTTATCGCAATCTGCAACGTCTTGTTGTGAGCCCATATCTTGGTACAGCGCCTTTGCGGCTTCATAAGATTGGCGGGCGTCCCATTTCTTATCAACTCTGTCCAGGGTACTGCCAAGATTAAAAAGAGAATTGGCTTCACCGTGACGATCGCTGATTTCCCGCGCAATCGCTAACTGCTGCTGGTGATAATCAATAGCCTGCTGGTATTGACCCAGCGAATCGTACGCACAGCCTAAATTGCCCAGGGAATTGGCCTCGCCAAGGCGATCGCCGATCTCCCGCGCGATCGCTAAGGTCTGCTGGTGGTACTCAACGGCCTGGGGGTATTGCCCCAGAAAATAGTACGCAATGCCCAAGCCACCCAGGGAATTAGCCTCGCATTGGCGATCGCTGATCTCCCGCGCGATCGCTAAGGTCTGCTGAAGGTACTCAATAGCCTGGGGGTACTGGCCCAGCGAATAGTACGCAATGCCCAAGCCACCCAGGGAATTAGCCTTGCCTTGGCGATCGCCGATCTCCCGCGCGATCGCTAACTGCTGCTGATAGTATTCAATGGCCTGGGGGTATTGGCCCAGCAAACGGTACGCATTGCCCAAATTGCCCAGGGAAGCGGCCTCGCCTTGGCGATCGCCGATCCCCCGCGCGATCGCTAAGGTCTGCTGGTGGTACTCAATGGCTTGGGGGTACTGCCCTAAAGCCTGGCAGGCAAGGCCCAGTCGGTTCAGTGCTTCTTCTTCACCTTGTCGATCGCCCAATTCCCGATACTTGCCCAAGGCCTGCTGATAATAGTCCACTGCCTGAAACGGTCGCCCGCACTCCCTGAGCGCATCTCCTAAATTGCGAAGCGATCGCGCCTCCCCGGCGGGGTCACTTTTGGCTTTAGCTAGGGTCAGCGCTTTTTCGTAGAGTTCTAGCGCTTGTTTGTAGTCGTACTGGCTTGCATAGGCTTCACCCAGGTTGTTGTAGAGCGTGATCAGCAGCGGCGACTCTGGTGACGTCTGCTCTAGCTGGGTGATTTGCTGTTGCAGGTCGTCTGTCGCTACCGGGCTTTGTTCCCGTTCTTCCGTCATTTCGCGGCTGGGCATTAGCACCATTTCACCCCGCTCCGGCATCCGCGCCTCGGCCACAAACTCAAACACGCCGCCGCGCCAGCTCCAAAAATCGGGGGCTTGCTGGGCCATGCGAGTCGCTACCGCATCCGGCAGCCACAGCACAATCGGAAAGGCAAAATTTCGCAGCGCCTCCCGCGTCCACTGCAACGAAAAGAAAAACTTCTCCTGCTCAGATTTTTCGTCGCTCAGGCGCACCCCCAGCAGCTCGCCCGCGTTCAGCACCGTTACCACGGCTGGTTCCCTGTTTTGTAGGGCGGGGGTTTGGGCCACCAAGACTTCTAGGGTGGCGCGCAGGCTGGGGCGCTTGGGGTCGAGGCGGGCGCGCAGGGGGGCAATGCCCTGGGCTTTTAGGTAGGCTTCATAGGCGGTGATTAGCTGGTCTTGCAGGTTGCGATCATCCGTAATGGCCACCAGCAAATCGAGCTGCTGGCTGTTGAGGGTCAGCGTCAGCAGCAGCTTGCGGTACTCGCGATCGTTTAGAGGTGATAGGTCGGCGGGGGGCATGAAGGTCTGCCGGTGGGAGAGCAGATCCCAGGGTTCTTAAAGAACCTTGGGATCTTAGTCTGAGGGAATCAGATCAAGTTCTTGCGTTTCAATAAGTCGATCACCAGGGGGTGCAAGTCGTACCAGAGATCATCGTTCTCATATTCCAGCACATATAACCCATGAAGGAGTTCTAAAAACTTAGGATCGCCCGCATCGGGTGGCGTAAACGACTGATAGGTTTGCCGCAGCAGGTCGTAGAGGTTGTTGCCTAGAGGGCGAGCATACTGCTTGCGGAGTTCTCTCACGGCTGCCGCCAAAATCTCACCGTTAATTTTGACGTTGAGATTTTCGGGTTCTAGCTCAAATCGCAACATACATTCGCGGCAGCATTCTTGTCCTAGGCGTACCAATTCTCTTAACACGCCGCCACTGAGCAGTACCATTTGCCGCAGCACATCAGGTTCGATCAAATCAGGATCAATGCGCCTTTTGAGAATGCTTTCTAGCCGAGCCACATTAGCTTCTATGGGTTGGGCGTCGGGCTGGTGAGAAGCCTCGCGAGTAAAAAACTTGGTTACCGAGAGCAGCAAAATGGAGCTTTGGGTTTCTAGAATTTCGACTAATTCTGGCTCTCGCACTACCGCAATGGGAATGGTAAACAGAATACGAATTCGGGGAGAAAAAAGCGCGTTGATGTTGTCGCGAAAGATAGGTTCTACGACACCTAGATCAAGCTTGTCTAGGTCGTCGATGATAACCAGCACTTCTTTGCCCGTGGCGATCTGAATGGCAGTGGCAATTTGGTCAATATGCTCGGCTAAGTCAGATACCCGGCGCTCGTAGGTTTCTTTGATCTCTTCGCGAAACGAGTCTTCTTTTTGCAGCTTGGCCGTAAACAGCTTGAAGAAATCGCCTCCTAGCCCCATTTCTTGCTTAAGCTGGTCGGTGTAGGTGACCGACTTGGTCTGAGTAAACCAGCTCTTGAGATTTTCCTGAATGTTGGCGGGAATGGGTACTTCGTTTTTAATCGCCCGTCGCAACAGCCGCAGCGCGATCGCATAGAGAATGTTGATGTGGTTCACGTCCGACATCTCAACCATATTGGCGATGGAGAAAAATTCCACAAACAGTCCCCGCTTGCGCACCTCCAGGGCCAGTTCGTTGAGCAGGGTGGTTTTGCCGCAGCCCCGGTGGCCGGTAAAGATCAGCTTGCCGTTGGCTTCGCTGGCGACGATGGCGCTGCGCAGTCGGGCCAGGGTTTCTGGGCTGTGGGTAATGCGAAACCGCTCGATATCCTCGGACTTCAGCAGTGGAAACAGATTCAGTTTGCGGTAGGTGTCGATATACCGCTGATAGAGGTCGTTCACCGCGCCAGCCTCGTAGAGAACCTAGCTCATCATACCGAAGACGCAGGCGGAATCATGGCCTCTAGCGCGGTTTGTAGGTCGGCCGTGAGCTGGGCGACAGCCTGCTTGCGGTTGGCTTTGTAGGCGGGCCAGCGATCGCTGACCGAGATCGGCTCCCCGACCGTTAGCACCGCTCGCTGGGGTCCTAACTTGGGCCTGGGGAAGGGGTTTTTGCCCTGAATTAAGCACACCGTATCGCGCAAAATCATGACCGTTTCGGCAAAGCGCTCGGCGGAGGGGCGCTGCTTAACGTACTGCCCGGTGACGGCGACAAAGCTTTCCACCAGGCGCATGTGCCACATCCGTAGGCAGGCTTCCTCGGCCTCGCGATCGGCCAGACCTCGCTCTACCGGCGACAGTGACCGATCGCCCCCAACATCCTGGCGGAAGATGCGCTCCCACCCCGCCTGTTCGATGCGGCGACAGCGATCGATGGTGCTGCCCTTGGCGGGGAGCTTAAAGTACGTTTCGGCGACCTGTAGAGCGGCATTCATTAGGGCTTCGAGGCGATCGCCTAGGGCATTGGTCGGCAACACCACATCGGGACTGGGGTTAGGCTGAGCCAGGGCAGTACCGTAGATACGGTTGTAGTAGCCCTCCATTAGCGTCAGCAGGTGTTCGCCCAGGGTATAAAGCCGCTGGTAGCGGTGCTTCATTGCGTCGTCGCCAGTGTCCCCCAGCGCATAGGCGGTGGTAGGTGTAGCTAACCCGTTTTCCTGCTCCAGGCGATCGAGCCAGCGATCGAGTTCTTTCCAGGGCGGGGTGATATAGCAGTAGGCAATACCCAGAGGCGCGATCGCTACCCGTTCGGTCCTGTCCTGGTTGTGCATATCTTCTACACACCAAAACCCCATCTGGGCCACCCCTGGCTCCAGGGGGCTAACAATTTCGGTGTGCCCATTATTACCGCCCTCAGGTGCGGCAGCGAGGGGAAATTGACCGTTGGCCAACAGGTTGCGGGCCGACCTCAGCCCCTGGCGATCGACCTTACCCCGCTGAATGGGTGTGCCTCCCAGACGGCTGTAGATCCATCCGACCCAGTCGCCTGCCCAGAGGGGAATGCCGCGATCGTAGATGAAGTGGCTGTGAACCGGGCGCTTTAAATCAATCCCTAGCTGGCTGGCTCGCTGGGGCACTGCATACCACAGCAAATGGGCCAAACAATAGGAATCGAGCGGGCTGGGATGGCGGAAGGCCAGTAAAAACCGAGTTTCCTGGGCATTGAATGCTTGCAGCAGATGCACTAGCCCATCGGCATTGACGACATCGACCTGCTGAATCTGCTCGCGCCAGCGTCTCCAGTAGGGCAGCCCCAGACGTACCAGAGCCAACACTCGCAAATTTAGCGCGGGGGGAATGAAGTCCAGGGGTGGCTGGGCTTGGGTGGAGGGGTTGACCACGGGTTCATTCCAGGGGCAAGAACACCCCGATGATATAGCAGAGTAGCCCTAAACTCCTTAGCTTCTGGCGGGTGATTAAAGCTCCTCCGTAAATTTGCGGATAAATCATAAAGCTTTTATAAGCAACCTTACCCCCAGGATTGTGCAACCTGGGCAAACCCAGTTTAATGGCAGGAGCCAAACCCGACCGGGCCAGGCGCTTGAGAAAATCGTCGCGTGTTACGTACACATTCCCTAAGGAGTTTCTATAACGCCCTGGGCCAAGTGCCTAGAGCGCAGGTGCATAGACCAGGTACAGCATCCATTACGACCACCACAGAGAATGGGCTAAGGCCCAAGCTGCTGGGCTGGGTGAGTACCTTTTCTAGAGACGTAGTTAGTGGTAGATGACGGTTCGCTATGGTTTCCTCACAGTTTTTTTCTGCTAACGCAGGGCAGCAGTCCCCTGGTATCGCCCCTATCAACCCTGGTAGTAGCAACCCAGCGGCTTCTCCTCCCTGGATTTTAGACACCCTCTTTCGCAACCTGAGCTATGACTTAGAGCAGGTTGCCGATGTCATCGACCCCATTCTGACGGCCCAAAACCACTGCTACCGCACTGACTGGTACGTTCAGGGTATTGTGGCCGAAGAACGCGCCTTTCTAAGCACCAATATCAATTCCGATCGCGCTATTCAGGTCACCCTCTGTGGTACCCGCTGGCTATTGGGCCAGGGCAGTCGCTGCACGGTGGCCATGCCCCAGCCTGGTATTGCCGACTGCCATGCGGCTCTCAATTTTGACCCGCTGCAGGGCTTCTTTATTACCGATCTGGGTACCAGCGGCGGCACCTGGGTGAATGGTCGTCGACTGACTCCGACCCAGCGCCATTACCTGCAAGATGGCGATCTGGTTAAGCTAGGTAGCCTGCGGTTTGAGTTTTTGCAGCAGTGCTGCGACCAGCCTGTATGGCATGACGACTAGCCGCGCTGGTAGCGCATTCCCGGCAGCTGCGTTACCAGACCCAGGAGTTCTAGCTGTACCAGGGTAGCCAGTACCTCGCCCGTAGGCTGAGCGACTTTTTGTACCAACTGATCGAGAGTCGTGGGTTCGGCGGTGATGGCTGCCAGCACCTGAGCCATCGCTGGTGACAACGATGGCTCAGGTGTGCTACGGGTTGTGCGATCGCGCCCGTCGTCTGCATCATTTGGGCTGAGCGCGGCTGGGTTAAGCTGCGGCAGGTCACCCAGGGCTGTAATTAGCGTCGTATCGCTCAAGATCATCTGGGCACCCTGGTTAATCAGCTCCAGGCAGCCGTAGCTGTTGAGGTTGTCGAGCGACCCAGGCAGCGCAAATACGTCGCGGCCATAGTCATTCGCGAGCTGCGCCGTAATCAACGCCCCCGACCGGGCTGGCGCTTCGGTGACGACCACCGCTCGGCTAAGCCCGGCAATAATGCGGTTGCGGCGAGGAAAATGCGATCGCTCAGGGGGGGTGCCGTTGGGGTGCTCACTGAGCAACAGTCCGTGGCGGGCAATGCGATCGTGCAGATCATGATTAATCGAGGGATATACCTGGTCAACCCCCGTCCCCAACACTGCGATAGTGAGCCCATTGCCGTCTAGAGTCTGCTGGTGAGCATAGCGATCGACCCCCTTCGCCAACCCCGAGACCACAATGACATTGTGGGTCACCAGCTGCTGGATCAGGCGACGAGTCCACCGCTGACCGTAGTCGGATGGGTTGCGCGTGCCCACGACTCCTACCGAGGGCATGAGTTGCAGGGCACTGGCTAACTCCAGCCGACCTCGATAGAAGAGGATTGGCGGCGGGTCGACAATTTCGTAGAGCAGCGTTGGGTACTCAGCATCAGCGGGGGTCCAAAAATTAGCGTGCTGCTGCTCATAGCTCGCCAGCAACTCTACAGGCGAGACTGTCTGGCGGTACTCCAGCAGGCTGGTTCCTAGCCCCAGGCCAATACCTTCGACTTCCAGCAGCTCGGCCCCGCTGGCGCGCCAGGCAGTGGCCATGGTGCCAAAATGGCTGCATAGACGTTTCAACAAAATCGGACCCAGGCCCTTAGCCTGGGCCCAGGCCAGCCAATACGCTCGTTCTGCCATGCCGGGCGGTGAAGAATTGCTACGGCTCAGTATGCCCGTCCACCGCCTGAGTGCTGCTATCGACGCGCCCGAGGTACACGCTGGCTGCGGCCGCGCCTAAAAAAGTTGCCCAGGGGTAACCGCTTGGGGTTGAGCTGGCGCAAAGAAACCGGCAATTCTAGGGTGGTGGTGGGTTCGCCGCCTGGGGTGATCCACCAAGCCTGAATGGTACCCCCCGCAAACCCAGCGATGGCTCCAAGTAAAATACTCGGCACCACCTCGTAACCTAGCAGCAAAAACAAAAATAAAAAGGCCAGCCAAATTTTCAACGCTGGTGGAATGATCTTATCGGCCACCGATTTGTCCTCTCTGAAGCGCTAGTGAGGCAAGGCAGATCGCCTATGCCCCTACTATAGCGACTAAATTATAGTGGCTAACTGCTGAGGCACAGCCTGGGTAGTGTCGATCGCCTGCACCAGCGGCTGCTCGCTCTCAGTAAAGGGCTCCATGTGCTGGCGCTGAAGCACGGCCACGGTGGCATCGGCAATGTCGCCTGCGCGATCGCGTACCCGCTGTTCCAGCACCGCTGCCGGAGCCGTGCAGTGCAGAATGGCCAAGGGTAATGCTGCTGCTTGGACCCGCTCGATTGCGTCCTGTCGCAGGCTAGCGCGATCGTACTTAGCATCGAGAATCACCGGATACCCCGCTTGGGCCAGGGCAATACCCAAAATAAGGAGGCGATCGTAGGTTTTCTCGCTCATGGCGGGCGTGTAGAGGCTATCGTCGCCCCGCTGGTCTAAGGGCACGCCCGCCATGTGTTTACGCACCGCATCGCTGCGCAGGTGAAGGGCATTGATTTGACTGGCCAACAGCTGGGCGGTAGTTGACTTACCCGATCCTGATAGACCCGCCATGAGATATATCCGGCCGTTCCGGGGCTGACACACTGACCAGGCCAGGCGGTAGTAGCCTGCCGCCGTCTCAGAGGCCTGACGTTTGGTATCCTCATCCACCGATGGATCGCCCAGCAAAAACGAGGTTACCTTGGCCCGCACGTAGGCCTGGCGGCTAATGTACAGGGGCAAAAGCTGCACCCCTTCCCAGTCGCCCGTGCGCTCCACGTAGTGATTTAGAAACACGGTGGCCAAACCAGCGCAGTCCTTAGAGAGCAAATCCATCACCACAAAGCCCACGTCGTACATTACATCGACGTAGCGAAAGGGCTCATTGAACTCAATGCAGTCGAACAAGTAGATCTGATCGCGCCAGCGGCACAGATTATTGAGGTGTAGATCGCCGTGGCAGGCGCGAATCCAGTTTTGGGCTACCCGTCGCTCAAACAAATCCTGGTGGGCCGCAAAGAAACTATCCGTGTAGGCTTTAGTTTCATCGAACTGGATCTGGGTCTGGGGACCACCGATAAAGCCTTCGGTTTGAGCATAGTTTTCGTCAAAGGCCTGGCGAATTTGCTCTACCGCGCCAAAGCTACGAATGTGGTCGCTGGTTTCGGCCCCCAGGTGAAAGTCGGCCACCGCCACCGCTAGCTCCTTGATCAGGGCTTCGGTGAGCTCGCCGCGATCGTACAAGGCACTGAGCAGCGTGTCTTGGGGAAACTGCACCATCTTGACGGCGTACTCCACAATCGTGCCGCTGCCAATCTGATAAGTATCGTCAGTCTGCCCCAGGGGTACTACCTCCAGGTACAGCGCTCCGGCCCCTCGCTGGTTCAGCCGCAGTTCTTCGTGGCAAAAGTGGTGCCGCTTTTCCAGGGTAGAGTAGTCTAAAAAGCCAAAGTTCATCGGCTTTTTCACCTTGTAGGCGTAGTCGCCGGTCAGCAGCACGTAAGATACGTGGGTTTGCAGCAGGCGAATTGGCTCAGCTACCGGGTGGGGATAAAACTCCGGTTGACACATCTGCTGAATGAGACCAGGAAGCGCGGAAGCGGCCATTATCTACCTGCCAAAAACTGCTTAACACTATAAAGGGCCAGGAATACCATTCCCAGCCCCTACGCTTATACCTGTACCGTTACCAATACAACCTTACTCCCTTCAGGATGACGCGTCCTGAAGCGATGACTATTCTGCCGCTAGGGTCTGGGTTGCAATGGGCACAGATTCTTCACCACCCTCGCTCTCAGCCTTGCGGCCCTGGAGCACGGTAGCAACGGTTTGAGTCTGGTCGCCAGCCACCATAGCGCCTTCGGGCAGCACCAGATCGGCTACGGTTAGCGAATCGCCCACACCCAGGCCAGACACATCAACATTAATCACTTCAGGAATGTCGATCGCCTTGCACTTGACGGTGACTTCGTTGACTTCAGTGTTGAGCACACCGCCGTCGTTTTGAACGCCAGTAGGCTCACCCACGAAGTTGAGGGCAACACCCACTTCCACCATATCCTGAGCTTTAACTGCAAAGAAGCTGAGGTGGTACAGCGAATTTTTCCAGGGGTGAGCCTGCACTTCCCGCAGCAGCGCCTTGCCATTCCAGGGCATATCAGGAATTTTCAGGTCAATCATGGTGTTGTTGACCGCAGCTTTGCGCAGCAGCATATCAGCTGCGTGTCCATCGACAGTTAGCGACACCGACTCAGTGCCCTCGTGACCGTAGAGTACGGCGGGCAGCAGCCCCTGACGACGCAAGGCATTGGGTTTGGCCTTAGGGTCGCGTGGTTTACACTCAATAGCTAGTTCCATGGAAAATCCCCCCGTTGATAACAGATAAAAAACAAACGTTGCCCAACCTCTAGGCTACCTGAGACTCACCATTCTCGTAGAGCAGCGCCCGCTTTGGCCCATGAATGGGGTCTTCTACGATGATGGTCTGATCGCGGCTAGCCCCCAGCGACACGATCGCAATCGGCACCTCCATCAGCTCGGCCAAAAACTTGAGGTAGTCTAGGGCGGCTTTGGGCAGATCGCTCAGCGACCTACAGTGGTCAGTGGGCTGTTTCCAGCCGGGCATGGTTTTGTAGATCGGCTTACAGCGGCTGAAGGCATCGGCACCGGCCGGTAGCTCTTCGCAGCGCTCACCGTCTAGCTCGTAGGCCACGCACACCTCGATTTCGTCCACATCGTCAAGCACGTCGAGCTTGGTGATGGCGAGACAGTCGAGACCGTTGATGCGGACGGCATAGCGGCCAATCACGGCGTCAAACCAGCCGCAGCGGCGACGACGGCCCGTGGTGGTGCCAAACTCTGCGCCGCGATCGCAGAGCAGTTCCCCCACCCCACAGGTCAGCTCAGTGGGGAAGGGGCCTTCGCCCACCCGAGTGGTGTAGGCTTTGGCCACGCCGATCACGCGATCGATCACTGTGGGGCCAATGCCGGTGCCAATGCAGGCCCCACCGGCCACTGGGTTAGAGGAGGTAACGTAGGGGTAGGTGCCGTGGTCGAGGTCGAGCAGAGTACCCTGGGCACCCTCAAACAGCACGTTTTTGCGATCGCGAATCGCCTGGTAAACGTGCAGCGAGCTGTCGATAATATGGGGCCGCAGCCGCTCAGCATACTCAATATATTCGTCTACTACCGCTGCCGGATCGAGGGGCTCAAGGTCGTAAAGCTTTTCGAGAATGGCGTTTTTGTACTGAACGGTCCACTCCAGCTGCTTGCGCAGGCGAGCATAGTCCATTAAGTCGATGATGCGAATGCCGATGCGCTCTGACTTATCGGCGTAGGTGGGGCCGATGCCGCGCTTAGTGGTGCCAATTTTGTGGTTGCCCCGGCGCTCCTCTGCCGCCTGATCGATCAGGCGATGGTAAGGCATGGTGACGTGGGCCGCGTTGGAAATGAAGAGTTTTTTAGACGAAATCCCCAGCTCATCGAGCTTATCGAGTTCGCCAATCAGCGCTTTGGGGTCGATGACGGTGCCGCTGCCAATTACGCATTCAGTATCGGGGTAGAGAATGCCAGAGGGAATCAGGTGCAGCTTAAATGTCTGACCTTTAACGACGACGGTGTGCCCTGCATTAACTCCGCCCTGGTAGCGCACAACTACGTCTGCCGAACGACTCAGCAAATCAGTAATTTTGCCCTTACCTTCGTCGCCCCACTGGGCCCCAATTACTACAACGTTTGCCAAGGGAATTCAGCTTCTAAAGTTCACACAAATTCCCATTATCACTAGGTAAACGTCATTGTGTCAACTCAAAATTTTGCAGCCCGGCAGAACAAATTCTCGCTAAAGCCCAAATCCTTAGCAAATTAAATGTATTTAACCTTATACCCAATTAGTAAAATATGCGATAGAACAGGTGAATACCCAATTTACATTTCTTTAGATTTCCTTCAAGTTCGCGATGGCCACAGGTTAACCCCCTATTGGTGCCCTCGGGGGCGGTCAAAAAGAGCGATCGCGGATCCTAGTCCATCTATCAACCCTAACTAAGGCGGAGGTTACTGTGAGCCTATATGCTGAACTACACCGCCACCTGGGCGGTTCAGTGGTGCCGAGAGTGCTGTGGCGTTATTTTGAGCGCAACCGCCCCGATCTCTCGGGCCAGTTTGTCGATTACCCTGCGTTTGAGCAATTTTATACCCGCCCCCGCAACACCCTGGCGGAGTACCTAGAGCTTCATACCTTGGTAGAGAGTGTGCAAACCCATGAAGCACTGCCCTACTTTATCTATCGCCTGATTCGCGGGGCGTATATCTTTGAAAACCTGGCTTACTTGGAGCTGCGCTATACCCCTTACCTGCGCACGCCCGAACATCTGGCTCAGAACCAGCGGATTGAAGCGATGGCTAACATTGTAGAGATTGTGGGTCAGGCTAGTCACCAGCCCGAGTACCCGATTGTGACCAAGCAAATTCTCTGTATGCACTCGCGGCTGCCCTACGAGGTGAATCGGGCCATTGTCGAGCTGGCGGGCCAGTATCCCGAGTACGTGTGCGCCGTGGATGTGGCTGGTGGTGATGCTAACTACGGCGATCGCATTGATGAATTTACTCAGCTCTACCAGCGTGCTCAAGACCTGGGCCTCAAGACTACTGGCCACCTCTACGAAACCGTAGATGGCAATCACCCGCAGCTGTTGCCTTACCTGATGCGTATTGGTCACGGCATTCAAATTCCTCTGCGGCACCCTGAGCTGCTCAGTGAGGTAGCGGCGCGCGGCCAGTGCCTGGAGGTGTGCCCTACCACTTATCTCAAAACCGGCACCCTAGACGAAATTCACCAGCTCAAGGTCGTCTTCGATCGCTGCTTTGAGGCCGGGGTCGACATCGCCATTTGCACCGACAACGCCGGGCTGCACAATGTGCGGCTGCCCTTCGAGTACGAAAGCCTGCTTACCCACGATGTCATTGGCTTTGAGGAACTACAGGCCTGCCAGGAAGCCGCTTTTCGCCATGCCTTTGCCTGGCCGCACAGTCTGCCCCCCGCCACCTTGCTGACGGATATACTGCAACTGCCAAGTCAGGCCCATCCTGTAGATAGCGAAGGGATGTTAGCGCTGTCTTAGGCCAAAAGGTGACTGGGGCCAGACCGTAAAGTCTGCCCTTACACCGTAGACCCTGGGTTTTGGATAGAAACACCGTCTGTCATCATGCTGTGAACTGGCTGTTATCTGAGGGATGGCTAGGTTGTCTTAAACTAAAGGTATCCAGAGCGTTTACTGGAACGTTAATGGCGGAATCGTTGAGATAGGGCAACTTGGGTATGCCACCTCGACTTCTATCTACGGCTAGCCAGGTGGAGGCTGTATTTACGGCCCCGCCGCTGTTGTCTACCCGCGACTTTTGCTGGCACGGCACCTACGTAGACTGCCGTTGGGAACCACCTGGGGAAATCCAGGAGGAAGTATCTACGCCCTGGCACAGCATCGTGCTGTTTACTCAGTTTCCCGAGCCCGAGTCCGTTGTGGCAGAGCGTGCGATCGATGGACACCTTAAGGTGGAGCGGGTGCATCCGGGGGATATTTTGGTGCTGCCCGCTGGGGTGGGGCAGCGATCGCGCTGGAATGCCCCCGGCGAGTTTATGAGCCTGGTCTTTGAGCCTGACGCCCTGGGGCGCTCGCTCGACGAAGCTGCCGATAGCACTACCTTTGAGCTAATTCCTCACTTTGCCACCCAAGATCTGTTGGTTTTGCAGCTGGGTCTGGCCCTCAGACGGGTGCTTCAGAACGGGGGCGATCGCATCTATGCTGAATCGCTCACCACCACCCTGGCCGTGCATTTGCTACAAACCTACGCTACTCGCAAACCCGCCCTCAAAACCTACACTAATGGGCTCGCTCGCCCTCAGCTACAGCAGGTGGTGGACTATATTCACAGTCACCTAGATGCCGATTTGAGCCTGGCGACCCTGGCGAAGCTGGGGGGCATGAGCGCTCACTACTTTGCACAACTCTTCAAGCAGGCCACTGGAGTTGCCCCTCACCAATACGTGATTCGCTGCCGGGTCGAACAGGCCAAGATGCTGCTGGGGCAGCCTGATCTCGCCATTGCCGACATTGCCTATAGGGTAGGCTTTGCCCATCAGAGCCACCTGAATCGTCACTTTAAGCGGCTGTTGGGTACTACGCCAGGTCAATGGCGGCAGGACAGAGGCTAGTCTGCTTTAGTTCTATATGCAACCGGCACCGCTGTCTCACCACGAAGTTGTCCCTGCGCTGGATCGGCGATCGGAGGTTTGTGCAAACGAGCAGAAGAACTTGCAAGACAGAGCGCGATCGTCTTCGCGATACTAAAACCATGCGCTCTGACTGGAGAAACGCCCATGGTGCAGCTTGAAACTCGAACCGAGCCGATGGTGATTAACTTTGGCCCTCACCATCCCTCCATGCACGGCTGTTTTCGGATTATGGTCACCCTTGACGGCGAAGATGTGATCGACTGTGAACCCGTAATCGGCTACCTGCACCGAGGCATGGAGAAAATTGCCGAAAGCCGCACTTCCACCATGTTCATTCCCTACACCAGTCGGTGGGACTACTACGGTGGCTTGTTCAACGAGGCCGTCACCGTCAACGCGGTAGAAAAATTGGCGGATATTGAGGTGCCTAAGCGGGCCAGCTATATTCGCGTGATTTTGCTGGAGCTGACCCGCCTGGTCAACCACCTGCTGTGGGTTGGCCCCTTTGTAATGGATATGGGGGCGCAGACGCTGTTTTTCTATTCGCTGCGCGATCGCGAACCCATTCTCGATCTATTTGAGGCGGTGAGCGGCTACCGTATGGTCAACCACAACTACTTTCGCGTGGGCGGAGTGGCTGCCGATTTGCCCTACGGTTGGACCGAGAAATGCCAGGATTTTGTCGATTACCTAGCCCCTAAGCTCGATGAGTACGAGCGCCTAGTCACCGACAACCCGGTGTTTCGCCGCCGCTGTGAGGGCCTAGGCGTTGTTACCCGCGATCAGGCAATTAGCTGGGGCTGCTCTGGCCCCATGCTGCGGGCATCTGGTGTGCAGTGGGATCTGCGCAAGGTTGACCACTACGAATGCTACGACGATTTTGACTGGCAGGTGGCTTGGCGACCCGAGGGTGACTGCCTGGCCCGCTATCGAGTCCGCCTAGACGAAATGCGCCAGTCGCTCAAGGTTATTCAGCAGGCTCTCGATGGGCTGCCGGGTGGCTCCTGGGAAACTCTCGAAGCCAAGCGTCTGGCCGAAGGGCCAAAGTCGCCCTGGGACGGGTTTGATTACCAGTTCATCGCCAAAAAAATTGCCCCCACCTTCAAGATTCCTGCCGGGGAGCACTACGTGCGGGTCGAGTCGGGGCGGGGCGAACTGGGCATTTTTCTGATCGGCAACGAGAGCCCAATGCCGTGGCGGTGGAAGATTCGCCCTGCTGACTTCAACAACTTGCAGGTGCTGCCCTACCTGCTCAAGGGCCAAAAGGTGGCAGATATTTTCGTTATTCTCGGCAGCATTGACGTGGTCATGGGGTCGGTGGATCGATAAAGCGCTAGTGCCATGGTCAGCCCTCGGGCTAGCGCACAACACTGCTGCTAGCGTAGGAATGCGCCATAACCCTATCAATTTGGCTTAGCGCCATCCCCGAACGGTCGATGGCTGGGCATACAGCAAACAGGGTTCAGACATCTCTGCCTAAACCCTGTTTGCTGTTTAGCTAGACTTAATCGCTAGGATCAAGTCTAGGATTTAGAGGTTTAGTAGCCACCGCGAGAGAAGCTGTCGCCGCCGCCTCTGCGACCGCCGCCACCGCCAAAGTTACCACCGCCGCCACCGCGATCTTCGCGGGGCTTGGCTTTATTGACTTTGAGGTCGCGGCCCATCCACTCTGCACCGTCTAGGGCTTCAATGGCAGCGGCTTCTTCAGAATCAGCAGCCATTTCCACAAAAGCAAACCCGCGCATGCGCCCGGTTTCGCGATCGGTGGGAAGCTGAACCCGCTTAACAGACCCATACTCTGCGAATACAGAGGTTAGATCTTCAGCGGTAGCGTCATAGGACAGGTTGCCTACGTAAATTGACATGGTTGGTCTCCAAAAGTTAAAGGACGTGTAGAGCAAAATTTTGGAGAGAAGTCTGTCAATGGAAAAACGGAAAAACGCGTTAGTACTAAAAACAAATACTGCTAACCAATCTCTATATCTCTTGAGACACCGTAGCATGTTTGAAATGAGGATGGTGCGTTGGGGTGTGAAGTCACTAAAAAAACGGGTTCAAAATTATCCAACTCGCCCAAAACCATCTCCTGTAGGCAACTGTATAGCTAGAGCCGCTGTGTAAAGATTTGTGTCTGGAGCGTGGTGCTGGTGCTGGGGCATCGCCGTGGGAGAATGAACCTTTAATTGAGACTTAATGTATGCCTGCTGCCTATATTGAAAACGAAACCGAGTTTGACGCGCTGCTAAGTGCAGAATCCTTGTTTGTGGTCGACTGTACGGCGGCCTGGTGTGGCCCCTGTAAATTGGTTGCGCCTTTAATTGATCGGCTTGCCGATGAGTACGGCGATCGCGTCAAAGTTCTCAAGCTAGATCTAGACGCTAATCAAGCCGTAGCCAAGCGGTACGGCATTCGCAGTATTCCCGCCGTGATGTTCTTTCAGCAGGGCGACGTGGCAGAAACCCTGGTTGGTGCCAAGAAGTATGACGAGTACAGCGAAACCCTGAGTAAGTATTTGGGCTAGCCCCACTTATTCATCCACAGGTCTTGAGATATAGGTCGGAGTGAGCGGCTGTTTACCCCGACCGAAAGCTCCTGCCAGAGACCTTTGATCGCTGGGCGATCGCTACGAGCAGTCGAGCAACGACAAGTAGCCCTGGCAGCGGTGTTCAAACAGCTGGTGGGTAAGGGTAATAACTGGGCTAATGTCGAGCGTGAGGGCCGTCGTGGGTAGGGCTAAACGCCTACTCATGATGGGGCTATCTCAACGGCCCAAAGATCTAGGCAGAACGCCCACACCCCCGTAGACTGAGGACAACCGATTGATCCAACAGCAGAGCGGGCGATATGGAAATTCTTTTTGTGGCAGCGGAGGCAGCGCCCCTGGCCAAGGTCGGCGGCATGGGCGATGTAGTAGGTTCACTGCCTAAGGTGCTGCGCAAGATGGGGCATGATGTGCGCATCTTTATGCCCTACTACGGCTTTTTGCCCGACAAGGTCGATACCCCGATCCCAGCAGAGCCCGTGTGGCAGGGGACCGCCATGTTCAACGACTTTGCGGTGTACGAGACCACCCTGCCCGACTCTGACGTACCGGTGTACCTATTTGGCCACCCCGCCTTTGACCCCCGCAAGGTCTACGGCGGCGACGACGAGGCCTGGCGGTTTACCTTTTTTGCCAACGGCGCGGCGGAGTTTGCCTGGAACTACTGGAAGCCCCAGATCATGCACTGTCACGACTGGCACACCGGCATGATCCCGGTGTGGATGAATCAGTCGCCTGACATTAAAACAGTATTTACCATTCACAACCTGGCCTACCAGGGGCCGTGGCGGTGGGAGCTAGAGCGCATTACCTGGTGCCCGTGGTACATGCAGGGGCACAACACGATGGCGGCGGCGGTGCAGTTTGCCGATCGCGTCAATACGGTGTCGCCCACCTACGCTGAGCAGATCAAGACCCCTGACTACGGCGAAGAGCTGGAGGGGCTGCTGTCGTTTATTAGTGGCAAGCTGGGCGGCATTCTCAACGGCATTGATGTCGAGTCTTACGACCCGGCCACCGATCGGTACATCAGCAAAACGTTTACTCCCGACAGCTTAGAAAATCGACGCATCAACAAGGTAGCGATTCAGGAAGAACTCGGGCTAGAGGTGAATTCAAAGGCCTTTTTGGTCGGGCTGGTAGGCCGTCTGGTCGAGCAGAAGGGGCTAGATCTGATTCTGCAAATTTTGGATCGGTTTCTCTCGTACACCGACGCGCAGTTTATTTTGCTGGGTACGGGCGATCGCTACTACGAAACCCAGCTTTGGCAGATGGCGAGCCGCTACCGGGGCCGAATGGCCACCTACCTGCTCTATAGCGAGGGGCTGGGTCGCCGCATCTACGCCGGGGCCGACGCATTTTTGATGCCGTCGCGGTTTGAACCCTGCGGTATCAGCCAGATGATCGCCATGCGCTACGGCTGTATTCCGGTGGTGCGGCGCACAGGTGGCCTAGTAGATACGGTGCAGCACCATGACCCCGAGCACCACGCTGGCACGGGCTACTGCTTTGACCGCTACGAGCCGCTCGATCTGTTCACCTGCCTAATTCGCGCCTGGGAGGGCTATCGCTTTAAGGATGCCTGGCGGGCACTGCAGCAGCGGGCCATGGAGCAAGATTTTAGCTGGGACAAATCGGCGGTTGATTACGTCAAGCTCTATAGCGAAATGCTGGGGCTCGACTACCAAGAGCAGCTGGCTACAGCCAAGCCCACTCTAGCGACAGAATCCTCCACCCCAGGTGCCGCTGCGACAGAATCCTCAGTAGCCGGGCCAGTGGCTCAAGCTACCGCCACGCTTGACTCGTCCCTGCCTCAGTCCTCAACGCCCAAATAGTTTGAAGATTAAGGTCATTGCTTGAAAAGAACGTTTCCGCACTGGGCAAACGAGTGTGTAGCCTCTAGCCTTGCTGCGCTAACACCCTGTGATACTGAACCCGCCTTGGCTAGCCCTGGTTATACCAAATCCGAGTTCAAAACCCTCGGATCAAAGCAGGTATGCCGTAGGGGCAAACGGTTGTTTGCCCTTAACCAATCGAGGGTAGACAACTAGGATTTGCCCTGACAACAAGCTGATTCAGCTGGGATACGCTTGGGTAAAAACTACTTCAGAAAATTACCTCAGAGATAGGAGGAAGACGAGAGAGATAAGACAGTGCTGTCAGTTACTGTTGTCTGTCATTTATGAGCTATTCGTGGTGAGGGAATGTGGCACATTAGTAGTTCCTGTTACGCGAGGCAGCTATGAGCGAGGGTAACGGTTCGGCAGCGGGACATGTGGCTCCTTTGGGGAAGCCCTTTGACAAGACAGACGCCCCTAAGCGTCGCCACATTGTGCTCACATCTCACCCCAGTCGGTCGGGCCTGAAGGGTGCTCCAGTGTTATGGGGAAATGGCGATCCCCTCCAGCGGGGGGCGATCGTGGCCACGGTAACTGATCCCAGCCACCGCAACGCCATTGGCACCCACTCGGGTTCCTACGCGGTGTATCGTGCCCTGGCAGTGGCCAGCGGCGTGCTCCAGGCCGACCATCGGCCTGACTTTACCAATACCTCGCCAACGATCGCGATCGGCCCCCACCCCAGCTGGGCTGATCCTGAGAAAATTGTCTCTTTGGATCCGTTTGGGGCATTAGTAGGAGATGTGTATGAGTCTCTGCTGGCTGAAGGCATTGATATTCGCCCCACGATCGCCGTTACCCGCGCCCACATTCAAATGCCAGAGCTGCTAGAGGCCGTGCGCCAGGGTCGGATTAAAGAAGATGGTGCGATCGTCAAACCCGGCGGCGACCTGGTAGTTACGAAGGCTGCTGTAGAGCCAGTGTGGTATTTGCCGGGGGTGGCTCAGCGCCTGGGGGTGAGCGAAGACGACCTGCGCTATGCCCTGTTTGAGCAGACCGGCGGCATGTTCCCTGAGCTGGTGACTCGGTTTGATGTGAAGGTGTTTTTGCCCCCGATTGGTGGCATTACGGTGTACATCGTGGGGGATCTGGCCGCCGTTACCGACCCCGATCGCCCGCTAGCGGTGCGCGTCCACGACGAGTGCAACGGCTCTGACGTTTTTGGATCCGATATTTGCACCTGTCGCCCCTACCTGGTGCAAGGTTTGGAAGAATGTATCGCCACGGCTCAGCAGGGTGGGGCTGGCGTTATTGTCTACTTCCGCAAGGAGGGTCGGGCGCTGGGAGAAGTGACCAAGTTTTTGGTATACAACGCCCGCAAGCGCCAGGAGGGGGGCGATCGCGCCGACGCCTACTTTGCCCGCACTGAGTGTGTCGCTGGCGTGCAGGACGTGCGCTTTCAGGAGCTGATGCCCGATGTGCTGCACTGGCTGGGCATTACCCGCATCGATCGGTTTGTGTCGATGAGCGATATGAAGTACAACGCCATTGTGCGATCGGGAATTGAGATTGTGGAGCGGGTGCCGATCCCCGACGACTTGGTGCCGCCCGATGCGCGGGTGGAGATCGAGGCGAAGAAGGCGGCGGGCTACTACACCGATACAGTAGCTCCTAGCCAGGAGGATTTGGCCCAAGTGCAGGGGCGGGGTTTGGAGTAGGGATGGTGTCTTTAGGCGGAGATGGGGTGGTGGGCGGTGCCCGCCCTACGGAGTTTGTGGCTTACCTGCAAAGTCCGCAGGCGATTCGCGATCGCAGCCGCGCCCTTTTTGCTTTGGCCGAGCAGGATCAGCTCCAGCACTTTCGCTACTATCCCGAAGCTTTGCCTGCCGCTGCCGATTATGTCCTGGCGGTGATGCGGCAGCAGTACCCCAATGGCGATGTGCCGTTTCACTCCCGCTGGCGGCACTTTGAGGTGGGGGGGCGATCGCGCTTAGACTTGATGGAGCCAGCGCTGTCAACCTTGGATCCGCTGGAGCAGGCGCGGCTGAAGGTAGATTTGGCCATTACCAGCGTGCTGCTAGATGCGGGGGCGGGGAGTCAGTGGCGGTACGTGGAACCGGAAACGGAGCTGGAGTTTGCCAGATCGGAAGGGTTGGCGATCGCCAGCTTCCACGCCTTTACGTCCGGCCTATTTTCCAGTCAACCCAATCAGCCCTGGCAGGCGGATGCGATCGGTCTCACCCGGCTCACCCCAGAACAGCTCGGGCACGCTTTTCAGATCAGTAACGACAATCCTCTATTGGGCCTTGAAGGACGGGTGGCGCTGCTGCAAAAGCTGGGCCAAGCCCTACAACAGAAGCCTTTATTGTTTGGGACAAATTATCCTAGACCAGGGAATTTAGTGAATTACTGGTTACAACAGGCTCCTGATCGTCAGCTGTCAGCAGTGACAATTTTGCAAACTATCCTCCAGGGCCTCGGCCCCATCTGGCCAGGGCGAGTGGAGCTGGCAGGCACCAACCTGGGCGATGTGTGGCCTCATACCCAACTGCCTGAAACCAGCCCCGGCAGCAGCCTAATCCCCTTCCACAAGCTCTCCCAGTGGCTGACCTACTCGCTGTTGGAACCCCTACAAGACCTGGGCCTCACTATTACCGATCTCGACCAGCTCACTGGTTTGGCCGAATACCGCAACGGCGGCCTGTTCATAGACTGCGGCGTGCTGAGACTGAAGGATCCGGCGGCCGTTGCGATCGCCCATCCCCCTAGCTCCCCTTTGATTGTTGAATGGCGTGCCCTCACCCTGTGTTTGTTGGATGACCTCGCGGCAGAGATTCGCCAAAGCTTGGGCATGAATGCCGAAACCCTGCCTCTCGTGAAGATTCTCCAGGGCGGCACCTGGACGGCGGGCCGTCAGATCGCCGCCGAGAAACGAGCAGGTGGCGGCCCACCGATTCAGCTGGCTAGCGATGGCACCGTGTTTTAGACCGGTGAGGAGATCAGAAACTCTGGCAGCATCCAGGAACCTTTGAATACCTAAAAACCGTTGGATTTCCCCTTCCCATTCATCTTTACTC
>NZ_JADEXE010000594.1 GCF_015207265.1 Nodosilinea sp. LEGE 07298
GGGTTGGGCTGCCCTGCAACCCTCAAACGAGCGGGCAGCAGGGTGGCCGCCGCATGGCGAATCAGTCCAGTCTCTGCCAAATCTTCAGGGGGAAACAACCCGCTGGTCTTGAGCTGAAGGGCGGTTTGGTGCCAGCTGTAGGGTGGTTGTTGGGCTGAGCCCCCGGCCCCTATCCCCTGCTGTACTAGCGATTCAACCTCTGCCTGGGCCAGGGCCTGATTGTAAATAGCCACCAGGTAAAATTCCCCCAGCCAGGGACGGGAATTGTCGGAGTTGGACGTGCCCCCGCGTTCATTGCCCAGAACCAGATCAAAGCGCTGGTTGCTAGCCGCCACCCAGTTACTAAAGCTACCGGGATCGCTACCGGGAGGTAGCAGTTCCACAAATCGCAGATGGCCCTGAGAGTCTCGGCTGTAAAGGCGAGTCGTGCCATCGGCGCGACGGGTAAAAACGACCGGCATCAACCGAGGCTGTAGGGTAAAGTCGGCAGCGGTGACGAGGGTAGGGCCGTCTCGACCCGAGTGAGGGGGGAGGTAGCTAACGCCATTATTGTCGGTCAGGGTGGTGCGCAGCCGCAGCCGCAGGGCATGGGGATAGGTTTGGGTAGGGGCTTCTTGTCCCAGGGTAAAGAAGCGATTGCCGATGTCGTTGGATAGGGTAACGATGCGGGCAGGCCCCGTCTTGCCGGGTGCTGGCTGAGGGAGCAGCTGATCGGGACGATTTGGGTTGCCAGCGGGCTTCACCCAGACTTCGACGGTGATTTCGTTGGTGGCCCGCAAGGCCTCAATCAGACGGTTGGGCGGCTGGTTTGAATCGACGATGGTGGACTCGTTAAGTCGCAGCCCACCGCCCTCTAGCCAGGTCACGCGGTTAGGCTGGCCAATTGTGAGATTGATCGGTTCGCCGACGCCCGAGACATCCTGCACCTGATTGGGGCGATCGCCCGGCTGAAAGGTATAGAGCACCTGTAGGCCGTGATTGGTCCTGGTGCTGCGAGCGCGGGAGCGCTCTGGATGGCTGAGCAGGCTGGGGGGTGGCTCTGCTGCGTCGGTGTCTAAGGCGGCGACACTGGCCATTGGGGGATAGTGGAGCCGCAGCGGATCAAAGGCATAGCCCAGGGCCGTAGAGCGGCTAAGGCGAGCCGGGGTACTGGGCCGGGCCGCCAAAATGCTCTGTAACTGGG
>NZ_JADEXE010000595.1 GCF_015207265.1 Nodosilinea sp. LEGE 07298
CGGGTGCATCCCAGTCTTGCAAGACTCATTTTGAGAAGTAGCCATTCAGATACGCACATCGCTGTCGGAGCACTTGTTGCACGTTATGTGCGTCCCAGTGAGCGCCTGAAATCTTGATTCGACGTCCAATTTGCTTGACCGTTGACTCAATTGCACCCGAGCCAATGGACATGCCCTCGGATTGGTAGTAGGCGTAGTTGACAATACGGTGTCGATGTCTGGCCAGGTAAGCGATAAATCGGTCAACTCGCTCATGAGGCCGGTCATCGAACTGCTTGACGGCTCCCTCAAGATCGCCTCGCCACAGACAGGTCTCCACGGCATCCAGCCGGTGTTGTGACCCGCCGACCTGAGCCAAATTTTCCATCAGGTGGTACCAGTCTAGAATCTCAAGTCGCTGCACTGGCGGTGCGACTTGGGCAAAGAGATTCCAAATCCCGTCATGCCCATCGCCTAAGCACACCACCGGAGACGCCAATGGCTGCTGGTTGACCCACTCGACCAAGGCATCATTCGCTCTAAAAAAGGCTGCAACACAGCCTTGATGCAGGTTAACGGCCTTATAATCGCGCCAATCACTCCGTTGGCCCTTGGGCGTCCGCAGGCGCACTTTGCCCCCGTCAAGGCTCATCTCTTTAACGCCGCCATCTACCGACTCAGACGGGAAATCGTGACGATGCACGAGCCGCTGCTGAGTGCTCTTGGAAACCGATATCCCGGTTAGCACCGCAATATCATGAGCCGTGTCTTCGTAGGACTCGTTAGCACTCACCAGCAAACAACACGTCTCTAACTGCGGACTCCACTGAGTTCGGGCTTTCAGACCTAGCCGTTGTCCTTGCTGTTCGCTAATGCTCAATTGGCCGATGATGCTGGTAACGCCTCGCTGGCGGCCTCGCGTTGTGCCGCTGCTTGTGCGGATAAAAAATGACCGAGTTCTGGGCCGATATGCTCGAGCAGGTGCCCCCGCACGGCGGTCTCGATTCCATCTAGGGTCTTGACGTTCTCGGGGTCAGTCTCCTCGTAGAGCAGTTCGGCTAACTCCTGCGTCAGGGCTTTGAGACGGGCTTCTTTGGAGGCATCCATGGGAGTGAAGTTCCTCTGTTGAACTGCTCAAAGCTTAACGTTCATAGGCTTAGCCCAGACTAAGTATTATTGCTCATTACATAACTGGGATGCACCC
>NZ_JADEXE010000596.1 GCF_015207265.1 Nodosilinea sp. LEGE 07298
GGGTGCATCCCAGTCTTGCAAGACTCATTTTGAGAAGTAGCCATTCAGATACGCACATCGCTGCCGGAGCACTTGTTGCACGTTATGTGCGTCCCAGTGAGCGCCTGAGATCTTGATTCGATGTCCAATTTGCTTGACCGTTGACTCAATGGCACCCGAGCCAATGGAGATGCCCTCGGCTTGGTAGTAGGCGTAGTTGACAATACGGTGTCGATGTCTGGACAGGTAAGCGATAAATCGGTCAACTCGCTCATGAGACCAGTCATCGAACTGCTTGACGGCTCCCTCAAGATCGCCTCGCCACAGACAGGTCTCCACGGCATCCAGCCGGTGTTGTGACCCGCCGACCTGAGCCAAATTTTCCATCAGGTGGTACCAGTCTAGAATCTCAAGTCGCTGCACTGGCGGTGCGACTTGGGCAAAGAGATTCCAAATCCCGTCGTGCCCATCGCCTAAGCACACCACCGGAGACGCCAATGGCTGCTGGTTGATCCACTCGACCAAGGCATCATTCGCTCTAAAGAAGGCCGCAACACAGCCTTGATGCAGGTTAACGGCCTTATAGTCGCGCCAATCACTCCGTTGACCTTTGGGCGTCCGCAGGCGCACTTTGCCCCCGTCAAGGCTCATCTCTTTAACGCCGCCATCTACCGACTCAGACGGGAACTCGTGACGATGCACGAGCCGCTGCTGAGTGCTCTTGGAAACCGATATCCCGGTTAGCACCGCAATATCATGAGCCGTATCTTCGTAGGACTCGTTAGCACTCAACAGCAAACAACACGTCTCTAACTGCGGACTCCACTGAGTTCGGGCTTTCAGACCTAGCCGTTGTCCTTGCTGTTCGCTAATGCTCAATTGGCCGATGATGCTGGTAACGCCTCGCTGGCGGCCTCGCGTTGTGCCGCTGCTTGTGCGGATAAAAAATGACCGAGTTCTGGGCCGACATGCTCGAGCAGATGCCCCCGCACGGCGGTCTCGATTCCGTCTAGGGTCTTGACGTCCTCGGGGTCAGTCTCCTCGTAGAGCAGTTCGGCTAACTCCTGCGTCAGGGCTTTGAGACGGGCTTCTTTGGAGGCATCCATGGCAGTGAAGTTCCTAGGTTGAACTGCTCAAAGCTTAACGTTCATGGGCCTGGCTAAGGCTAAGTATTATTGCTCATTACATAACTGGGATGCACCC
>NZ_JADEXE010000150.1 GCF_015207265.1 Nodosilinea sp. LEGE 07298
CCCCGGCAGCGCCTGTTGCCCCCGCCCCAGAAAGTACCCCAGGGAGTGTATTACAGTAAGCGAATGTGAATGACCCGAGGCCCTAATCAGTCTCCCTAATCTCTGAACAAAAGCGCAGAGGGCAACTCTGCCACCCCTACTCTGTCTACCAATTCTGGGAAGTCGTAATGGACTGGCTGCTCGATCCGCTCAGCTATGAGTTTATGCGTCAGGCGCTGCTGGCCAGCTTTTTGGTCGGCATTCTCTGCCCAGTTGTTGGCACTTACTTGATTGTGCAGCGCATAGCCATGCTAGGGGATGTGGTAG
The DNA here is from genome assembly GCF_015207265.1 of Nodosilinea sp. LEGE 07298. GTDB lineage: Bacteria > Cyanobacteriota > Cyanobacteriia > Phormidesmidales > Phormidesmidaceae > Nodosilinea. Next base: position 307 of record NZ_JADEXE010000150.1, read on the forward strand.
CCCATGGGGTGCTGCCTGGACTCGCGATCGCCAGCTTCTTTAACCTACCTATTCTGCTGGGGGCGTTTGCTATGGGCCTGTTTAGCACCGCCGTCATCGCCTGGATTCGGACCCAATCGCGCATCAAGGCCGATACGGCGATGGCAATTACCTTTTCGACCTTTTTCTCGCTGGGCATTACCCTGCTGACGGTATTCCGCAGTCGAGTATCCTTGGAGCAGCTTTTGTTTGGTGACATCCTCAGCATTAGCTCCAGCGATGTCTGGCAGATTGCTGCGATCGCCGGGTTAGTACTGGTTGGCGTCGGCCTGTTTTACAAAGAGCTGCTGTTCTTCACCTTCGACCCCCTTGGGGCAGAAGCCCTGGGGCTACCCGTCAACCGCATCAACCTGGGGCTAATGGCGGGCATCACCCTCGCCATTATTGCCGGCATAAAAACCGTAGGCGTTATCTTAGTCGTGGCCCTCATGGTTGGCCCCGCCGCTACCGCCTATCTGCTAGTTAAAGAACTGCACTGGATGATGGGTTTGGGTGCTACCCTGGGGGTGCTATTTAGCGTAGTGGGCATGTATAGCAGCTATTATCTTGATATACCGTCGGGACCTGCGATCGGCCTGACGGTGTTTGCAGGGTTCTTGTTGGCTCTGCTGTTTAGCCCCCGCCAAGGAATTATTGGACGTTGGGTTAGCAGCCATACCTAACAAACAGACATGCCCTTAGAACCCTTGCTGATTACCAGCGAGGATAATTCATTGGCTCCAATTCGTTCTTCATTAATGATACGGTCACTATCCCCCGCTTGATAGACGCCTCTAAGTAGTGGAATAGCACCTTGAGAAGTAACTACCAAGTTAAGGTATGGTGTCTGTGGTTTAAGTCCTTATCTCTAAGGTAGCTAATCGGTGACAATTGTCCTGAAACCCCTAAAAGCTCTCTGGCGCAGAAAGACACTGATCAAGCGCTGGCTGCCCTTAGATGACTCTCAATGGGCCAAGCTAAATCTTCTAAAGACCCTAGTTCAGCGTGATTTAGATGCACGTTACAAAGGTTCTATCCTCGGAAAACTCTGGCCTGTTCTAAACCAGGTGTCCCAACTGCTAATTTATACCTACGTCTTTGGAATTGTGCTCAAGGTCAGGATAAGTCTAACAGGGCTACCTGAAGACAATTCCCTAATCTTTGGATTGTGGTTATTTGCCGGTTTGGTGCCTTGGCTTGCCTTTAGCACTGGATTGTCACAGTCGGCTGTTTCAGTTATTCAGCAGCCCAACCTGGTTAAAAAAGTCGTCTTCCCGCTTACCCTGCTGCCCTTAGTGCCTATCCTCTCCAGCTTGATTGAGAGCACCTTTGGCTTGATGGCCCTCATTATATTTGTCGTACTAGCTACCCAGCAGCTGCATCCGACCTTACTACTTTTGCCACTGGTCTGGTTGACTCAGCTATGCTTAACTGCTGGGCTAGGGTTTTTGACTGCCGGGTTGACAGTATTTTTGCGCGATATTCCTCAATCGCTGGGGATAATTTTGAATTTATGGTTCTATGCCACCCCTTTAATCTATCCAGCCAGTCTGATTCCTCAACCATTTCAGACCTGGATATTTTGGATCAACCCTATGGCAGCCGTAGGAGAACTATACCGAGACATGATTTTAACTGGCAACGTGACTCACTGGAGTGAGTGGGCCGTGGCTACAATTATATCTATCCTAGTTTTGCTGGGTGGACTGTGGTGCTATCGCAAACTGCGCCCAGCGTTTGCCGATGTGTTGTAGTGCGATCGCGAAAAAGAATTACGGTCGGCTAAAAGAACTAGTGGTACTTTTCACTAACCCCACTATATATGCCAGTAGTGAAACACAACAACATCGGAGCCGAGACTTAGCTGATACTAATCTTGGCAAAGTACAAACCACACGTAACAGAGATTGACTAAGGAAACTAAAGAAGCCGCTGAATGTTTAAAGCATGCACATAGTAGCAACCGTCTAAGTAGAAAGGACACTGGGAAGCAATGACTGAGGAGATCGCAATTTCGCTACAGAACGTGTCTAAGGTATATAAACGATATCACCAGCCTGTGGATCGTTTAAGGGAAATTCTGCTGCCTAAAAAACCTAGAGCAGAAGAATTCTGGGCAATCCAAGATATTAATTTAAAGATTTCAAAAGGCGAAACGCTAGGCATTGTTGGGCGCAATGGGTCAGGCAAAAGTACGTTGTTACAAATTATCGCAGGGACTCTCACTCCAACAACCGGAAATATACATGTCAATGGCAGAATATCTGCCCTGCTGGAATTAGGTAGTGGATTTAACCCGGAGTTTACGGGGCGACAAAACGTATTTTTCAATGCTCGTCTCTTAGGGCTAACCCAGGCAGAAGTCGAGAGCAAATTTGACCAGATTGTTGCTTTTGCCGATATTGGAGATTTTCTTGACCAGCCTGTCAAAACATATTCAAGTGGTATGTTTGTTCGACTGGCTTTTTCGGTAGCCGTAAATGTCGATCCCGAAATTCTAATTGTAGACGAAGCTCTGGCGGTAGGAGATATTTTTTTCCAGCAAAAGTGCTTTGCTAAAATGCGGCAATTAAAGGAATTAGGCCATAGCTTACTCTTTGTTTCTCATGACTCGTCCGCGATTTACAAACTTTGTAATCGAGCAGTGCTATTGGAAGACGGGCACATAGTTTTAGATAGTCAACCGAGACAAATTATCGATTTATATGAAGCTAAGATTCTAAAGGAGTCAGATCAGGATTCTGATTCCCTAGATGTCAATGTGGTTTTTGAAACTAATCAATCTAAAGGCAACCCAGATATAAAAGATATTATCGCAGGAATGCCAGAAAATGTGGAGGAGATAAAGCTTCACAGATCTGAAGTTACTATCCAATCAGTCCAGTTACTAAGTACAGACGGGCAGGTGCTTCATAGCCCTATAATCGATCAATCGGTACGACTGGCAATAAATCTTCAGTTTCACAAAGCCTTTGAAGATCCACACGTTGGATTTAAGATTCGCGATCGAACAGGCTTAGATTTATTTATGACAAATACCTACGTCATGAATAAATCCTTAGGTGTAGTTAAAACTGGTGAAATCATAGAAGTAAGCTTTAGTTTTACTATCTCCATGATTGAAGGCGATTATACGGTAACCATTGGCGTAGCTGATGGTGGCCACGGTGAAGGCTTATTTCGCACGACTCTTATTTACGCACACAATGCTTTGTCCCTTAAAGTGCTACGCGATCCTGAAAAACCGTTATGGTTTGGAATTACTAACCTACGGCCAAAGTTGACGGTAAAGCGGAGCCAATCAACACTTTGTCATTCAGATGAGAACTCATCTCCAGAAATACCCACCCCCTTATCAGTAGCACAGGCTTACGTAGAAGACCAGCTATTCGCCTTACTTCGGCCATACACGTTATGTAGCCGCGATCGCCTTGAAAATATAGCCCAACTTTCCGCCCAACTCAACAAACAAAATGTACCTGGCGACTTTGTTGAATGTGGAACCTATAAAGGTGGCTCTGCGGCTCTGCTTTCGAGATTTCTGAATTCGGAGCGGCAGCTTTGGTTATACGACAGTTTCCAGGGAATGCCGCCTACCTCTGCCAAAGATGGGAAAGATGCTGCCGACTGGGTCGGAAAATGTGCGGCTGAAATTAGTGATGTCAAAGAAATTTTAGGCTATGTCTCTGCACCCTTAGAGAAATGTCATATCAAGCCAGGTTGGTTTCAAGAAACGTTCCAACAGCCTTTGCCAGAACAGGTTGCACTGCTACACTGCGATGCTGATTGGTATGAGTCAGTCATTCTTGTTTTGAACACGTTCTATGATCGCATTCCAAGGGGGGGATGCATTGTTCTCGATGATTTTGGCTATTGGGAGGGATGCCGGGAAGCCTTCTACGAGTTTTGCAAGCAGCGAGATGAGAAACCCTTGTTAGAGCGTGTCGGCTCAACTCAAGCATATTGGATCAAAACTTAATTGCGCGATTGTTAAGTATCACACTAAGACTCTCCTCATCGTATTCCTGAAACTGTTACTTAACTCAGGTCAATGGTAGTTAAAAGCCCCCTAACTAATTGCAATAATGTGACCCTCTTGAATAGGTTTTCAAGGGAAAAGATCATCAGTGACTGGCAAGATTTTTTTCAAATAGATGTTAGTGCAGACCTCAAAACCTACCCAGACTTTCAACTGTATCGATGTAATACCACCGACTTACGCTTTTTCCACCCGTTAGATATTTTCGGTTCAGCTCAGCTATATGAAAATCTCATGAAATTTGAGTGGTACTATATGGCTGAAAAGTGGGAGTACCGAGTTGCGCTTCAGGACTTACAGGAAAACAGCAGAATTCTAGAAATAGGTTGCGGAGATGGTCATTTTGTACGTCAGGCAGAGGATAAGGGCTTTCAAATTGAAGGAATTGATTCTAACGAAAAGGCTGTGCTTGATGCTCAAAGAAGTGGCCTTAACATTCATCAGTCACCAATCACAGATATTTTAGCTGAAGGAAAATTTCAATACAATTGTCTCTGTGCCTTCCAGGTTTTAGAACACTTGCCCAATCCGTTAAAGTTTTTGACAGATTGTATCGACCTTCTGAAATCAAATGGCTTATTATTGTTAAGCGTACCTAATGCAAAGAGCTTTCTAAAGTACCAATATAATTTACTTGATATGCCTCCTCACCACATGACTCAGTGGTCTGTTAAGACTTTCCGCGCTTTAGAAAAAATTTTGCCGCTAAGACTTGAAACTACCCGTTTCGAACCCTTGGCTGACTATCATATTGATGGCTACGTACAGGCGAAGGAAAATGAGCTTAAAAGTGTATTATCTCGATTGCCAGACTCCTTAGCTAATTCGATGATAAACAACTATGAGAAAGCCTTAAGAAGAGGACTAAATAGATATACAAGAGGACAAAGCCTGTACGTTAAACTTCGGAAGCGGAAATGAGATATCTGAATTTAGGATGTGGCAATCACTTTCATCTAGACTGGGTCAATATAGATTTCCAGTCAACTGGAACTGATGTCATTGCTCATGATCTGCGCAAGCCGATCCCTTTCGCAGACGATACGTTTGATGCAGTTTACCATTCCCATCTTCTAGAACACTTTTCTCGATCTGAAGCTAAGCCTTTTCTACAAGAGTGCTTACGAGTTCTCCGTCCGGATGGTGTGCTTAGGGTTGTTGTACCAGATCTAGAGCAAATAGCCCGCGAATATCTGCGAATCTTGGAAGAAACAAAAAACGGTTCTGAGAAGATCGCCCATGACTACGACTGGATTTTATTAGAAATGTATGACCAGGCTGTTCGTCACCAATCTGGAGGCGACATGGCCAAGTATCTCTCGAAAGATCAGATTCCTAACGAAGATTACGTCATCAAGCGTTTTGGTTATGAAGGACAGACGCTTATAGAAAACTTAAAAGGCAAGAATTTAGACAATTCTCAAAACCAAGCGATTTCAGAAAATACGGATGAAGCTGCATTGGCAATCGGACGTTTTCGCTTAGGTGGAGAAGTTCATCAATGGATGTACGATGGCTATTCTCTAGGTCGATTATTAAGAGAGTCTGGATTCAAAGACATTCAGAGTTGCACGGCAGCAGAATCAAGCATCGCAGATTTCCCTAAATATCATTTAGATGTCCTAGATAATGGACAGGTTAGAAAATCCGATTCCTTATTTGTAGAAGCTAAAAAGCCTAATATTATTGTAGAATCCTGGGTTTTTGAAGCTGAGAACAATACCAAAGACAGCCTAAAGGTATTACATGTTTCCACCAGCGATATACAAGGCGGAGCAGCTCGTGCATCCTATCGCTTACATCAAGGACTTCGCTTGCTTGGCCAAGATTCCTTAGTATTAGCTAAACAACGAGCCTCAGATGATCAGTTTGTCTGCTCAATGAAAGACCTGGGTCTTGATGGAAATGTCTCAGATGAGTATAGTCTTTACGCAGAGATTCAGGATTATTATATTAATAATAATCGTACTGACTTATCAAATACGCTATTCTCATATCCTTATCCAGCCATTGATCTAACTAGCATAGAACAGCTCAACCAAGCTGATATACTCAACTTACATTGGGTTGCATGGTTTCAATCGGCTAAAACCATAGCTGCGCTTTTAACTTTAGGAAAACCTGTTGTATGGACTCTGCACGATATGGCTGCCTTTACAGGAGGCTGTCATTACTCTGCCGGTTGCCAACGCTATCAAAACACCTGTAGCAAGTGTCCTCAGCTGAAAGAGGATAAGTATGATTTGCCGACATCAATCTTAGATGATAAAGTTAGAAAACTATCCTCCTTCTCAAATCTGACAATAGTAACTCCAAGCCAGTGGCTAGCAGATTGTGCTAGTAGCAGCCGACTATTTAAGAATAATCGAGTTGAAGTCATTCCATATGGCATAGACACTACTGCCTTCGCGCCCATTCCTAAAGTGATTGCCAAAAAACATTTAAGTATACCTGAGGACGATATTGTCCTACTCTTTGGTGCTGACTATAGTGTGGAAAAACGAAAAGGAGTTGACATCCTGATTCAGGCTTTGACTCAATGCTTTCAAAGTGATTTGATTCAACAATTATCAGAGAAAAAGCAAATCAAAATTTTAAATTTTGGTCGCAGTTCTCTCAGTTTTAAAAACTTAGATGGCTTAGGTGTACATGTAATTTCTCTTGGCTATGTGACCTCAGATGAGGAACTAAGCTATATTTATTCGGCAGCAAATGTTTTACTGCTGCCTTCTTTAGAGGACAACTTTCCAAATCTTATGTTAGAGGCAATGAGTTGCGGAACTTCTGTTATTGCATTTTTGACGGGTGGAATGGTAGACCTTATCGATGATGGTGAAACAGGCCGATTAGTAAAATTAGGAGATATAGATGGCCTTTCCAAGGCTATTTTAGATAGCCTAATCAATCCTAACAAATACGAGGAAATGGGTCTAAAGGCACGTCACAAAATTGAGGAAAATTATTCCCTACAACACCAAGCTAGTCGTTACACAGATCTTTATAAAAAGCTGCTAATTGATAACCAGTCTCAGCGAAAATCTTTTGACATCCAGGAGATTGACCTATTCGATTCTCTAAACCTAAGAGAAGTTGCTATCGAAGCGGGACGAATAGCTTTGTTACAAGAACGTCAGTCCACCCAAAATCTTCATGAGAAAATACATCAAGCTAAAGTTATAGTTCAGCAAAACCAAGCGCATAATCAGCGTCTACAAGCTGATTATGAGAAGACGCAGACTAAACTCCAGCAGGCTCAAGCCACTATAACTGCTATGGAATCAAGTAAATTTTGGAAGATCCGGAAAGTGTGGCTTCAAATGAAAAAACTGGTTAGAGCGAAGATGGGTTAAAGTAAGGTTAGTTTAATAACCACCTGCGACCCTATTTCAACTGTTATTAAACTTGAAGAACAATTAATCACACTATGAAAATTGTGTCAAATATAAGTACCGCCAGGAAATTTTTTAAACTACCCCAGTGGTGAATATATAAATCTTAATCTTTCACTCTTTGGGTTTTGCAGAAGCTTAAATCTCAAAAACTACCTAGAGAAAATATCGTGAGCCAAATCATCCCAGAGCCTAAAATCTCAATAATTGTCCCTTCTTTAAATCAAGGAGAGTATCTAAGGCAGTGTATCGAATCAATTCTATCTCAGCAATACTCTGATTTGGAACTGATTATTATTGATGGAAATTCAACTGATCAATCTGTTGAAATAATTAGAGAGTATGCCGAGCATATTAGTACCTGGGTTAGCGAACATGATTTGGGGCAAAGTGACGCTATTAATAAAGGGTTTAAGCAGGCTACAGGAGATATCGTAGCCTGGTTAAATGCTGATGACTTTTATCTTCCGAAATCATTCCAGCGCATCAAAGATGCTTACCAAGCTAATCCGTCATCACCTTTTTATTTTGGAGATGGTCTTCGAGTAGATAAAAGTGGAGAAGCTATCTCTAGGTTTTTCCCTACAGAAAAAGTGTTATTTGATCGTCAAGCTTTAGTGATGGGCTTGAATTATATTCTACAACCCTCAACTTTTATAAACCGCAAGGCGTTGGAAAAAGTTGGTTACTTAGATATTAATCTCCACTACGGAATGGATTCAGATCTTTGGATGCGTTTGTCAAGTATTGGTGTTCCACAAGCTGTACAGTCGCCCTTGGCTGCGAGTAGGGAATACGAAACTACCAAAACCGCCACAGGCTCATTTGCCCGAGTTGAAGAACTACGCAACATATCTATGAAGTATTCTGGATTACCTATTACACCTGGAGTAATCTGCTATTTTTTAGACACTCTTTACCGGGTTGTCCAAGAGAACCATAGTATCTTCCCCAAAGCATATTCTAAAGACATTGTTTTTTTCTGGAAGAAGACGCAGTCTTTGTTAAGTCTGTTTGATGCTAGGCCAGATGGCTTTCCTCAACAGTCTAAATTAGATAAGTAAAGTGCGTCTTGGGTGAGTATTGCCGGAAACGATGGAAAACTAAATCCAACCTGTGCTGAATATCTTGAAAAGATGTAATTTAAAAGTCTAGGTTTATCTTATGAGAATCGGTATTGATTTCAGACCTTTAATAATTGGTGCATCTGGGGGAATTTCTCAGCTGGTTAAAGGTGTTTGTGAGCACATGTTTGACCTTTATGATAATCACTATTTTGTTGTGTTTTGTACACCTTTTAATAGAGGCCTTATTGAATATATTGGAGACCATGTTAAATACTTAGTCCTGCCTCTTTCTACATATTTTCAGCAACTTGATAAAATTGCTGAAGAAGAAAGCTTGGATGTCTTATTTAGATCTTATCCGATAGAAGACGATCTAAAGTTCCCATTAACTAAGCAGATTTATTTGATTCCAGATATCCAACACGAAAAGTTTCCGGGCTTTTTCTCTGATGCAGCTTTGCGTTCTCGTCGTGTTGCGTTCTCTAAAGCATTAAAGGAGTCTGCAGCTATTGGAACTATATCTAATTTTGCCCGTCAAACCCTTATTGATTTTGTCGGCAACAGTTACACTGATATTTTTTTGATGGAACCTGCACTTCAAGACTCTCACCAGGATTTTGAAGCTATTAACCTAACTGATCTAGAAAAAAAAATACTCCCTCAAGGAGACTATTTTATATTTCCGGCTAATATTTGGAAGCACAAGAACCATTTGTGCCTGCTTCGAGCATTCGAAATTTTCATAGGAAAGACTGGACGTGATGTCCAGCTTATATTAACCGGTTACCAGGAAGGATGGGACGACTTAGCTAAAAATTTTTCTGCAATACCTTTTGTGCATTTAGGCTTTGTTAGACCAGAATTTTTGAGAGTGCTTTTAGCACGTGCTAAAGCCTTAGTATTTTTCTCACTTTATGAAGGCTTTGGGATGCCGCTTTTAGAGGCTTTCAATGCTGAAACTCCTGTTATTTGTAGTAATACAACTAGTCTACCTGAGGTAGGTCAAGATGCTGTCTTAACATGCGACCCTACAGACGCAGCTGCAATCGCTGTGCTCATGGAACGTATTCTAGACGACTTTCAATTAAGAGACCAACTCATTCAGGCAGGCAAGGCTCGCCTCATGGCTTACTCTTGGGATAATGCTGCCCACAATTTAGTGGCCGCATGCGAAAGAGTAAAGAATAAAGCATATCAATATTTGCAGCCTATCTCTCCTGCGAATCAAGAAGACCAACCGTTGGTTTCAATTGTTACTCCTTCCTATAACCAAGGTCGATTCTTGAAGAGAACAATTGACAGTGTTCTTGGGCAAAATTACCCAAATATAGAATACTTCGTATTTGACGGAGGATCGACAGATAGTTCAGTTGATATTCTGAAATCCTATGGCGATCAGTTTTTTTGGGTTTCAGCTTCTGACGAGGGCCAAACTGATGCCATAAATAAGGGCATGAACCTTGCAAAAGGCCAGATCCTTGCATATCTAAACTCTGATGATATGCTTCTTCCTGGAAGTATTAATAAAGTTGTTGATTTCTTTAATCGGCATCCTGAATGTGATCTGGTCTATGGCAACGCTTTCTACATTGATGAAGATGATAATGTTACCGGTAGCTACAGAACGGCAAAATACTCTCTAAACCGGCTAATTGAAGACTGCATGATCTGTCAGCCAGCTGCTTTTTGGCGTAGTCGTGTCAAGGAAAAAATTGGGCTGTTTGACAAGTCGTTAATCTATGCAATGGATTATGACTATTGGTTACGTATTGCGACACAATGCGGTAGTATTCATTTCTTGCCCAATGATTTAGCATGTTCTCGACTTTACCCTGAGACGAAAACATGCTCTGCCCGCTCAAAGGTTTATGCAGAAATATTCAAAGTGAGTCGCAGAAACGTTGGCTATGTCCATAAAAGCTACTTCCAGGGGTTTTGGCATCATTTGGTTTTTGAAAAGGATGGTTTTACTAGTCAATTATTGCGCCTTAATCCAAAAGCTTACGTTGGGCTAGCTAGGATTCACTATAGATTATCAATCCTTTATTATACGCTATTAAGTTTTAGACAGGAATCTTTAACTGATACCCTTATATACGTGCTCCAAAAAGTACGCAGAAAACTGATGCGCTGGATTCAAAAATATTTCAGCTCAATGCATATTGATTTTTCCCCAAGCTCTGCAGGCTTTGTAAATGGTTACTGGCGAGATAACTGGCTTTCACCAGTGGTGACTATTCCTGGCAAGAAAGTGGGAGCTTCTGAAGAGTTTTATATTATGGGGACGGCACCTATTGATTTAGTGATGACAGTCTACTCTGGCGGACAAAAGGTTAATAGATTTAACATTTCAGCTCATCAGCACCAGGCCATTAACCTGCCATCTAAGATCTTGAGCGGTCAGCCAATAAAGCTTAGATTCTCTAACTACTTTAAAGATTCGAGCAGTAGAAAGCTCTCATTCTTGCTTGAAGCTACAAATCTATTTTCTGAGCGTGACATTGGCTGAACTACATCAGTTGGGTTTGCACATTTCTCTCGGATTGAGTAGATATATATTGCCTAGATAAAATTCTTAGATTTATTCGTCATGAATTCAACATTTAGTGTTGTCACGCCTTCCTACCAACAGGGCCGTTTTATTGAACGGACAATAAATAGTGTTTTGGATCAGGATATAAGCCTTGAGTTCATTGTTGTAGATGGCGGTAGTCAGGACAATACTCTAGATGTACTAAAAAAATATGAAGGGCAACTTTCATGGATATCTGAGCCTGATGATGGACAAGCCGATGCCATTAACAAAGGCATCAAGAAATCAAGTGGTGAAGTCATCGCGTGGATAAATTCTGATGATATTTACTATCCTGGAACTTTAAAGAAGGTACAAGCTATTTTTGCAAACCATTCCGATGTACAAGTTGTATATGGAAACGCTGACTGGATTGGGGAAAACGATGAGGCTTTGAAGAGCTTTCCCACAGAATCTTGGAGCTATGCAAGGCTCAAGGAATCGTGCTATTGTTGCCAGCCTGCTGTATTTTTTAGGCGCTCCCTAGTTGATAGATATGGGAACCTTGATAGTTCACTCCAATATTGTATGGATTATGAACTCTGGCTTAGGTTTGGCCAGTACACTGACTTTTATTTTTTGCCCGAAAAATTAGCTGGCTCTAGGCTATATGCCTTGAACAAAACAGTTGGTCAAACTTTCGCCGTTCATTCTGAAATCAACCGAATGCTTGAGGCTAAATTTGGAGTGATCCCAGCTAATTGGCTGCTAGGCTATGCCCTGGTGAATGTGGAAAAAACTCATGGTATTAGCCGCTACGATCGCACCCAAACTCAGCACTTTGTGCGTCTGCTGGTACAGTTTTCATGCCGAGAGCTAATAGCGCATAACCCGCTGGCATTCTTTAAGGTCTTTCCTAAAATGATTTTTTGGTTTTTGGTACCTGATCGGGCCTGGTTTAGGCGCGAAGACATTTTGGCGTTGATCTAGGCATGGTTAGGTTTGTCGTTGATGCTACTCCGGTTTTGCCTAAGCCTAGTGGTGTAGGGCTCTACGTCCTGAATCTGCTGGGGGCACTGCGATCGCTGCAAGCAGCCGAAAATTTTAGCCTTGGCGTTGCTTATCAACCCAGCCTTAAGAACTGGTTACGAGGGAATTTAGCTTTACCTGAAGTGCTTGCGGTCTATGACGATATAGCTGTCTTACCCCTGCCAGTACGCTTGCTCAACCTGTTGGCTCAAGTGCCTAGAAACCCGGTTTTGGGACAGCTAGAGCATCGTTTTGGTCAACCCGATATCTACCACGGTACCAACTATGCGGTTTATCCCTGTCGGCACAGCCTGCGGGTAATGACGATCTATGATCTCTCATTTCTGCGATATCCAGAGTATGTGACGGCAGTGGTACGGACTTACGGCCAGCGTGTAAGGCAGTGCCTAAGCTGGAGCGATCTGGTGGTAACCATTTCTGAAAGCTCTAAGCGTGACATTGTGGAGTTACTGAATGTGCCGCCAGAACGGGTGTGGGTTACGCCGCTGGCTAGCCGCTATGCGGTGGATGCTTGGGGAGGGAGTCAGGGTGTAGCGGCAGTTGAATCGGATAATCGCCCCTACATTCTCTTTGTTAGCACCCTGGAACCCAGAAAAAATGTGGTGCGCTTGATTCAGGCGTTTGATCGCCTTAAAACCGACCGCCGAATCGACCATTTACTAGTGCTGGTGGGCCAAAAAGGGTGGCAGTTTGAGCCAATTTTTGAGGCGATCGCAGCCTCTCCCTGGCAGCAGCATATTCGCCATCTCGACTATCTCTCTGATACTGAGGTGGCTTACTGCTACAGGAATGCCGATGTATTTGCCTACCCATCGCTCTACGAGGGGTTTGGCCTGCCGGTGCTGGAAGCCATGACCCTGGGATGTCCGGTGGTGACCAGCAATGCCTCGTCTCTGCCCGAGGTAGCTGGCGAAGCGGCACTGCTGGTAGACCCTACCAGTGTGGAAGACCTGGCTGAGGCACTGTGGCGGGTGATTGGCGATCGCGCCCTGCGTCAAACCATGATTGACCGGGGATACCAGCAGGCAACTCAGTTTTCCTGGACCCGAACGGCTAAATCGACTCTGGCGGCCTATCGTTCATTACTATAAGTGAGCCTAGCCCTTTGATTTAACGAGCGACGTTAATGACCAAAAAAGCACTGATTACGGGCCTCACTGGCCAGGATGGGTCGTATCTTGCCGAGTTATTGTTATCGCAGGGTTATGAGGTCTGTGGCATGGTACGGCGCTCCAGTTCCAGTAGTTTTGAGCGCATCAGCCATTTTTCGAACCAAATTGAGGTTATTTCCGGTGATCTGCTCGACCAATTCTCGCTGATGGATGCCATTGATCAGACGCAGCCCGATGAGATTTATAACTTAGCCTCTCAGAGCTACGTGCCCCTGTCTTGGACACAGCCGGCCTTAACGGCTGAGTACACGGCTTTAGGTGTGTCTCGCCTACTGGAGGCCATTCGGCGCTGCAAGCCCAGCACTCGCTTTTATCAGGCGTCGAGCAGCGAGGTGTTTGGCCAACCCGATGAATCTCCCCAAACCGAGCGTACGGCCTTTAGACCCCGGAACCCCTATGGGGTAGCCAAAGCCTACGCCCACTGGATGACGGTCAACTACCGGCAAAAGTACGATTTGTACGCCTGCTGCGGAATTACTTACACTCACGAGTCACCGCGTCGAGGTGCTGAGTTTGTCTTTCGTAAAATTACTCGGGGGGCAGTGCAAGTTAAGCTTGGCCTGGCGAACGAACTACGCCTAGGCAATCTAGATGCCCAGCGAGATTGGTGCCACGCCCAAGACGTGGTAACCGCCATGTGGCTGATGCTGCAGCAGGAGAGCCCTGATGACTACATTATTGCCAGTGGCGAGACTCATTCTGTACGTGAACTGGTAGATTGTGCGTTTAACTACCTAGGTCTAGACTACCAACAGTACGTCAGCGTTGACCCAGCGTTTTATCGCCCCGATGAGGATGTGCAGCTAGTTGGGTCGATAGACAAGATTAGAACTCAGCTGAATTGGCAACCTCAGTATTCGTTTCAACAGCTAGTAGAATCGATGGTTGATTACGATCTCAAGACGCTGACTGAGTCCAAGGAATAAGCCGATCGCAGGCATAAAACACACCATTGAACGGCTCTTGAATGACTGAGGCCTCGCTGCTAATTAATTTGGCGTTTGTACCCACTAAACCGACGGGGCTAGGGGTGTATGCGCTTAACCTGGTTCAGCATCTTTCCAGAGCAGACAGCTGTATTCTCAGCGATCGCGCGATCGCCGGGCATTGCCACCAGCCTTCTCCCCCAGGAGCCACTACTGATGCTGGGAAGAAAGGGCATGCCCGGCGGCTGTGGTGGACTCAGTTTCAGGTACCTCAGATTTACCAACAGCTGAAGGCGAAACTGTTTTTTTCTCCCGTTCCTGAAGCGCCGCTCTGGTCATCGTGCCGAACGGTAGTTACGGTACATGATTTGATTCCGCTGCACTTTCCTCAGCGGCGATCACCGCTCACGCTGTACTCTCGATACTACCTACCTCAGGTTATTCGTCAGGCTGAACACATCATTTGCGATTCTGAATCAACTTTGCGGGATATCTACCATTTTTTTGGTCCGCCGCCAGGGGCGACAACGGTAATCCCACTGGCCTACGATGACAACCACTATCGAATGCTGAATTTGCCTCGGCAGCCCTATTTTTTGTACGTGGGTAGCCATTACACCTACAAAAATTTGGGGCGACTAATTGAGGCCTTTGCTAAGACAAAGCTACCTGACTTTAAACTTCTAATCGCCGGAGTACCTGACCCTCGCTATACGCCATTTCTTCAAGCTCAGGTGGAGGAGATGGAACTTGGCGATCGCGTCCAGTTTTTGTCCTACGTGCCCTACAGCGAACTGCCTCAGCTGATTAACCAGGCGATCGCGCTGGTGTTTCCCAGCCTGTGGGAAGGATTTGGTTTACCAGTGCTAGAGGCAATGGCCTGCGGTACTCCGGTAATTACATCCAACTTATCTTCGCTACCGGAGGTGGCTGGGGATGCCGCCATTTTGATTGATCCCTACAACATTAGTGAAGTGGCAGAAGCTATGGTTTCTGTTGCAACCGATCTACAGCTTTGGCAGACGTTGCATCAAAAAGGGTTAGCACGGGCAAAACTGTTTAGCTGGGAGAAAACCGGACGGCAGACTAGTACCATTCTGCAACAATATTTGTGAGCCAATCCTAGCGATGGCTGGAACGCAAATCGTAATCCTTTAGCGGTGACTGGTGCGCACAATCCAGTAGCTGATAGCGAGGGCGAAAATTGCGATCGCAAGCCCAATTAGCGTTGTCCCTGTCACCTTGGTTAGGTCAAGAATAATAAATTTTCGACCCACCGCTGTCAAAGCCGTGGCTATCACCAACTCGACCTGCACCACGTGCTTTCGGATATAGGCGGTGATGTTTTCCAAAATCTCCAGGGCGATTAGCACCGTTAAAAAGAGGCCAAAAACATCGATTACGGTTTGGCCTAGGAACGTGCCGGGGGCGGTGGTAAAGATGGCTTCGATCAGCACGACTGCCAGATCAAATACGATCGCCAAAATCACGATCACCATGCCTAAAGAAAGCAGTTTAGAAATGCTGCCCTCAAACTGGTGTAACCGCTCTAGAAACGTTTCATTCTTGAGCTGATTGGCCAGCTGATTGGCCAGCTGCTTGGCCCGGTTCGCCATAGAGATTAACTACTCAGGGGGTGGGTGCTGCTGAGAGAATAGACGATTCTAGGGCCTGGGGTAAAGTCTCAGGCAGGGCGGTTTGGTCTGGGTTTAGGCGGTTTAGGGGCACTACCTGCGCGGCACAGGCCTTCAGCTCGGGTTGGCCCGAGATCGGGCAGGCGATCGGGTGGGTGAGGGCGTTGCACTCAGCTTCGTCAGCCCACAGGCTGCCCCAGTGCATGGGCACAAACAGGCTGCCCCGACGAATGTTTTGGGTGACCAAAACGGGCAGCCGGACGGTACCGCGCGGCGATCGCACCTCTACCCATTCGCCCCCCTGCACCTCCAGCTGCTGGGCGTCGCGGGGGTTCATTTCGAGAAACGGGGCGGGGTGCATTTTTTGAATTTTCTCAATCCGCCCGGTGCGGGTCTGGGTGTGCCAGTGGCCGTAGAGCCGCCCAGTGGTGAGCACAAACGGGTACTGGTCGTC
>NZ_JADEXE010000151.1 GCF_015207265.1 Nodosilinea sp. LEGE 07298
TTTCTGAGATCACCGTATCCTTGGGCTGCATCAGCAGGTAGCGGATGGTTTCGGCGACGTTGGCGGGGTCTTGCAGGGTGGTCTGGTCGATGTCGGGGAAGCGATCGAGCAGGAATGGGGTGCGCATGCCGCCTGCGATCAGGGAGGTGACTTTGATGTTGTGGGGTCGCCCTTCGACATGGAGGGCCTGGGAGAAGCCGAGCAGGCCCCACTTGCTGGCGTGGTAGGCGGAGGCGTTGGCCCAGGCGCGTTTGGCGGCGGTGGAGACGATGTTGATGATGTGGCCGCCGCCGTTTTGGCGCATCTCGGGGAAGACGGCTTTTGACATATAGAAGGGGCCGCTGAGGTTGACGCCGATCACCTGCTGCCACTGATCGGTGGTGAGGTCTTCGATCGATTCGGTGATGTCGATACCGGCGTTGTTGATCAGCACGTCGATGCAGCCATAGCGATCGCGCACCTGTTCCAGCAGGGCCATAGCGCTGTCGGGGCTCGTGACATCGAGGTTGAGGGCGATCGCCTGCCCGGTCTGGCCGGTGGATGACTCAATCTCCTGAGCGAGTTCGCTGGCGAGTTCCTGGCGCAGGTCGGCGACGACGACCTTAAGGCCTGATTCGGCTAGGCAGCGGCAGGTGGCGGCACCCAGGCCCCGCGCGCCGCCGGTGACGATGGCCACTTTGTTGGCGAGGGCGGGGAACTGGCTGGATGGTTTGGATAGGGTCTGCATGGGGTTTCCTTCGTGATGAACTGGTTGGGTAAGGTTCAAAATTCAAAAGGCAAAGTTCAAAAAGTAAGGTTTGAATTTTGAACTAAGAACTTTGACTGGCGGGCATCGCGGCGGCGTTGCTGACCACCCTGGGGTGGAGCGGGGTCGCTTCCTCCTGCGATCGCGGCAGGGCGGGCGGGTCGAAGCGCTCCAGGTCGGCCTCGACCCACTCGCAGATCAGGTGCAGGGCCAGCAGCTGCACCTCCTGAATGCGCTGGGGGTCGGGGCTGGGCACGCAGATCGCCTGGTCGACTAGGGGCAGCAGGTCGCCGCCGCTGCCACCCAGCAGGCCGATGGTGCGTACGTTGCAGGCTTTGGCCGCCGCCACCGCCTTCACCAGGTTGGGCGACCTGCCGCTGGTGCTGATCACCACCAGCAGGTCATCGGGCTGGGCAAAGGTGTAGACCTGGCGGGCGAAAATATCGCTGTAGCCGACATCGTTGGCCCAGGCGGTGAGCAGGGCCACATCGGCGGTCAGGGCCATGACCGGCAGCCCGGTGCGGTGGTGGGAGCAAAACCGACCCACCAGTTCGGCGGCAAAGTGCTGCGATTCGGCGGCGCTGCCCCCGTTGCCGCAGACGAGCACTTTGCCGCCCCGGTTAAAGCACTCGCTAATCTGCCGCGACACCGCCAGAATGTCGGCGCTGACCAGGCGGCGGGCCTGCCGCATCGCCAGAATAGAGGCATCGAACCGGGCCTCGATCTGAGCCAGATCGTTGATGGTAGTTTCGGCGTTGGCGTTGGCGCTGAGGCTAGTGCTGAGCACCGACTCATAGATGGCCGCCAGGGCGCTGGCTACCTTGGCCCAGGTAAACCGTTGCGCCACATGGCGCTGGGCCTGGCGACCAAACAGGTTGAGCACAGTCGGGTTTTGGTACAAAAAGGCAATGCGATCGCAGACCTCCTGAGCATTTTTGGGCGCAACCAGGTAGCCCGTCTCGCCGTCGCGCACCGTAAACTTGATGCCGCCCACGTTTGAGCCAATCACGGGGGTGCCGCAGGCCATCGCCTCTAGGGGGGTAATGCCGAAGGGCTCGTACCAGGGGGTGGTCACAAACACATCGGCGGCGCTGTAGAAGTACTTCAGCACTTCGCGGCCCCGCTGGCCCACAAAGGAGACCCGATCGCCAATGCCCAGATCGGCGGCGATCGCCTGCAAGCGCCCAATCTCTGGCGTCACCTGCGGGTCGGGCACCGCCGACTCGCCCCCAACCACCACCAGCCGGGTCGGCAGCCGCTGCCGGTTCAACAGCGCGATCGCCTCCAGCACCGTATCGACCCCTTTGCGCGGCACCATACGACCCAATTGCAGCACCACCCGCTCGGCGGCGGGCAGCCCCAGGGTTGCTCTAGCTTGCCGTTTTGGAATCGGCCAAAACTCGCTCAAATCGACCCCGCAAGGCACGATGTGAATTTTGCTGGCGTCGGCCCCGTAGAGCTGAATCAGGTCGTCGCGATCCTGCGGGCATTCGGCGATAATGCCGTCGGCCGCCTGCACCACCTGCTCCTCAATGGCAAAGCGATCGTCCGGGAAGCCATCGGCCTCGCCCTGGTGCCGCCGCCGCACCTTGCCCAGGGCGTGAAACGTGACCACAAAGGGAATGCCGGTGTACTGCTTAATCTGGCTGGCCACCCGCGCCGACATCCAAAAATTGGCGTGGATCAGGTGGTAACCGCCGTCTAGCTGCTGCTCGCGGCGGACAAAGGCCACCATAAAGCGGGTGAAGGCTTTCATATGGGGCAGCAGCTGTTCCTTCGGCACTGGGGCGGCTGGCCCCGCTGGCACATGAATGATGCGCACCCCCTGCTGCCACAGCACCGCCTCCGGCAGGTCGGGGGCATCGCGACGGGTAAAGACATCTACCTGGTAGCCCAGGGCGGCGAGCTGCTTGGCCGTCTGACCCACGTAGACATTCTGGCCGCCGCTGTCGGTGCCGCCAAAGGTGCCCAGGGGCGAGGCGTGTTCGCTGATGATGGCGATTCGTTTGGTCATGGCTGGGGAAGGGGGAGTGAAGGGTGGATGGGTGAGGGGTGGATGGGTGGAAGGGTCGGTCGGTCGGTTCCTGAGCGGAGTCGAAGGAGAGCTGAGTCAAAGGAAAGGTATAGGAGGGTAGGCGGGTCGGTTCCTGAGCGAAGTCGAAGGAAAGGGGAACAAGGAAATGAGAATTCGATCGCTAGCGACCTCGGCCTTGGGGGGGTGGAGTTGCTAGCGCATGCGGGCGGTGCCCCTGGCCCTGCCTCAGTTCCATGGCATCGGCGAAGGCGGCGTTCCAGTCCTGCACAAAGCGATACAGGTTAAACCGGGCCTGGCCGACGGCCTGGGCACCCTGGCTGAGGTGACGGGCCAAATCGGGGTGGTCGATCAGCTGCTGCATCTGCTTGACGAGCGCCGACGGATCGGTGTGAATAAAGCCAGAAACGTCGTTCTCGACCACGGTGGGAAGTTCGGTGGTGGCGAGGCCGACGATGGGCAGGCCCAGATACATGGCTTCGCAGACGGCTAGCCCCAGGCTGGTGTAGCGCACGGGGTGAAAGAAAAATCGGTAGCGGGCCATCAGGGCAGGTAGCTCCTGGTGGGGGACGTTGCCCAGACCACCCAGGCTCTCAGAGTCCATGCCGACCAGATCGAGGGGAATGTGCTGACGCACCTGCTCAAACAGGTCGGCCCCCAGGCGGCGACCGCGCGATCGCAGCCCATTCACCACCACAATCCCCTTAGGAATCTCGCCCGTGTACTGCACGTCTTCGGGCACCGTTACTCCATGCTCAATCACTCGGCTGGGGGTGCGACCACAGTCCCACATCAGCCGATTAAAGGCGGTGACGTGGACCATCAGCACCTCAGGGTCGTCGACCCCGTGGCGGGTGGCGGTGGGGTGCTCGCGGGGCGGGTCGTGCTCTAGAAAGAGCTGCGGCAGCTGTCGCTGGGCCGGGCTGAGAATCTCGTGCCGATCGCGCTCGTAGTTGCGGCGCGACTGATACAAAATGCAATCGAACTCCTGATCGCGCACGTCCTCTGCCGCAATGTCGTGGACGTTGTGGCCCCAGTCGAACCCTGGCAACCGCCCGCCGTAGCCCTCGGGATGCCCTGGCTTGGTCGGCAGGTAAAAGTCGTGGGGGCACTGGGTCAGGTAGTAGAGGTAGCTACCGTGAACGTGCCAGGTGAGGATGCGGAGACGTTGCATGGGAGAGGTGGGTGGATGAGTGGATGGGTAAGGGGTGGATGGGTCGATGGGTGACGCTTTCGCGGAGCCGTAGGGTGGGCACTGCCCACCATTCAACAGCGGCGGCAAGCAAAGACCTCAAAGCCGACTCATATCGCTCAGCAGGTCGAGCAGGTGCCTACAGTCGCCATCGTCCGGCGGTGGCGAGCAGTGGCTGAGTACCTGGCCACCAAACTCGCAGGATTGGCCGATGCGAATAGGAATACCCGCCAGGTAGCAGAGGTAGCCCAGGGTGTAGGGGGACTGACCGGGGGCGGTGAGAATTACGGCGGCGTCGAACTGCTGCTGGCGCAGCCAGGCGATCGCCCCATGCCAATCGACCGGGGCGATGCTATGTGAGAGCAGCAGCCAGGCGGCTTGGGCAGGGTCTACAACCGTTAAGTTAGCTTGGGGGCAGATTTGCTGGAGATCGGCCAGATCTGAACTCTGATTCTGGTTGAAGACGAGAATTCGCTGGGCACTGGTTTTAACGGCCATAGCTAGCCTCCGACAGCAATTTGGGCGATTTGATCAGCCGTTCAGGGCTGTGGGGAGAGCCGAGTAAATCGTGGGCCTGAACCAGCACCCTGGCTGGGGTTGCCGAGCCAGCTTGGCGACTGTCGACGCGGCGGTGGCGGGTTTGGTTTTGGGGTGCCCAACGCTGCATGTCTGAGTCGCTAAACACCACTACGCTGGGGGTCTTGAGCGCGGCCCCCAGGTGAGAAATACCGGTGTCGTTACAGATCAGCAGGGCGGCATGGCGCAGCAAAACAGACAGTGCTCCCAGGCAGGTGCGGCCCCCCAGATTGACGGGTAGAGGCGTGCCGGGCTGGTTGAGCCTGACCGAAATTTGATCGGTGAGGCTGCGTTCAGCGGCGGTGCCGGTGAGCACAATGCGATGCCCCTGGCTGGCCAACTGTCGAGCAACCTCAATAAACCCTTCTATTGACCAGCGGCGCGACTCAATGCTGGCCCCCGGATGCAGGCAAATGTACTGACCGGGCACCAGAGAGTGAGCCTCCAGCAGTCGCAGACCCGCCTGGTACTCTTTCTCAACGAGCGGAAATTCGAGGGCGCGACTAGTTTCTGGCAGCCCCAAAAACAGCATCAGATCGAGCAGGCGATCGACCTCTGAACCCTGTTGGGGGTAGGGCAAAAAGTATTGGGAATCTGGGCAGTACTGCCCAGGTAGGTAAAACCCGGCCTGGTGTTGGCCGCCAAGCAGGGTAAGAAATGGGTTGATGTAGAAGCCACTGCCGTGCATTTGCAGGGTCAAATCGTAGGCCTGAGCCTGCAAATACTGACAAAAATCCACTGTGATCTGCGGTCCCTGCCAACCTTCGGGAATACCTGGAAACCCTGGGAAGGGCAGCCATTCATCGATTAGATGGACGAAGCGCTGGCCAAACCACTCGGTGCCCGGTAGACCCAGCCAGGTAATGTGGGCCAATGGATAGGCCTGCCGCAGCGATCGCAGGGCAGGCACGCTGCACAGCAAATCGCCCAGCCCTGGTAGAGAGCGCACCACTAAAATTCGCGCGATCGCGGGTATCGGGAGGCGACTGGCCATAGCCGAATGCCCTAACTAACAACTACAGATGTCATACTAGGCAGATTTCCAAACAACTTCATTGGACATTTGACAAGACATTTTGCTGTTTTAGTAACGCCGTTTGTGCATTTTGTACAATTAAGTTTTCAGATATTCTTTAGGTTTAAAGTTGTCTTTTGAAGGATATTTCTTTTGGCTGCAGCAAACTATTTCTTTCGGTAGGTGCCAAGATTAACTACAACCGCAATCCTAGTTTTTTGAGGCAGATTAATAGTTGCCAAAACTACTTAATATTTAGCAATATAAATCTAGTGTAGTCTTTAGTCACAGCGTTATTGACCGTGTCTCAATCCTTTGCCCAAATCGCTGAAGTAGTGGCCAAGCAGATGTCTTCGTTGCTACAAACCGCTGTTCTTATCAGCGATGCAGACGAAACTGTAGTGGCCAGTCAACGGGCTAATCAGGATCTTTCTTCAGTGAAAGAACCAGCAAAAAATGAGCATAACGGCAACGGCGCTAGTCGCTATTTGAAATTCCCCTTCCATGTCTATGACCAGATGGGAATGGTTTGTATTGAGCAATGGGCCGATGGTGAAAAACTATCGCCAAAGCTAACTCAGGCTTATATTGACCTGATGATTAGTCAGATTACCTATCCCACCCCTTCTAGCCAGCAAGTCTTTAAAAATCAGGTTATTTATAATCTTTTGCAGGGCCACGTTAAAGACGAAGCCCTGGCGCTACAGCAGGCGGCCCTGCTGGGCATAGATTTTTCTCCGCCTCGGGCAGTTATCTTAATCGATGCTACGGAGGCAATTTTAACGGCTAGCTATAGCGCAGAAGCCCCTAGCTATGAACAGCAGCGTCGCGCTCAAGCCATTATTGCGAGCACGGTGACTTTCTTTAATCTACCCGACGACACTATTTGCGCTGACCTAGGCGGGGGGCAATTTGCCGTACTCAAAGCCAGCGATAGCAAAAACCTGCGCCCCTGGGCCAACCACAGCGGCACTCCCTCAGATGCGATCGGCTCCTCCTGGACTAACTTGGAGGCCCTGAAGCGAGCGGCCAATGCCCTGCTGGAGCAGCTGTGCGAGGCCACTGGCACGGCGGTATGCATTGGCATTGGCCGTTACCACCCCGGTGTTTTGGGGGTGTCGCGATCGTACCAGGATGCCCAGGTGGCGCTGCGGCTGGGGCGACGGTTTAATGGCCGCAACCGAGTCTACTGCCTGGATGATTTGGGTATGGCGGCCTTTGCCTGCGTGGCGGATGAGCGCACTAAGGTTGACCTGGCGCTGCATTTGCTCAGTCCCCTCGACAATGAGCCCGACCTGGTCAGCACGCTGAAGGTTTTCTTTGCAGCTGATTGTGCGCTTTCGTCGACGGCAAAACAGCTCTGCATTCACCGCAATACGCTGACCTACCGCCTGGAGAAAATTGCTTCGCTGACGGGGCTAGACCCGCGCCGCTTTGACGAGGCGGTGCAGATTCGGCTGGCGCTTTTGCTCCAGGAGTTTCAGGGGTGTTAACCCATAGGCAGCTGCGATCGCTATTTGTCGGCTGAGCACAGAGCGGGCCATGGCATGACTTAAGGCCGCTATTAAAAGCCTTATGAACCAAGCTTTGGGAGTCATCGATGAAGCTTTGAGCGTCATCAACGAGGTTCTGAGCATTGTGAACAAAGCTTTAGGAGTCATCAACGAGGTTCTAAGCGTCGTGAACGAAGCTTTGGGAGTCATTAACGAGGTTCCGAGTGTCGTGAATGAGGCTTTGAGCGTCATCAACGAGGTTCTAAGTGTCATCGACGAGGTTCTGAGCGTCGCGAACGAGGATTGAGAGTGTCAGTGTCGAGACTTTGAATGTCGTTGATAAGGCTTTAAACGTCTTTAATGAGGCTTTAGGGTATCACCATCGAGTCTCGGAAGGTCGTGAACGAGGTTTTAGGACTCGATGACGAGGTTAGAGTGCATCGTTCTTGAGGTTTCGAGCGTCATTGACGAGGCTCTGAGTGTCGTGAACGAGGCAGGATGTGTCACCTTCGAGTCTATGAGGTTCGCTGGCTAGCCGATGACACGCAGCCACGTAAATCTGCGTGTCAAACACTTTGCCGCCTCGTTGGAAAGGGAACTGCCAAGATTCCTTAGTAGCCATGCCGTAGCCCCACGCGATAGGTTACTTCAAGGGCATGGCGGCAAAGTGCTCTTGCACCAGCTTGTGAATGAAGCGATAGCGCCCGCCGACTCGCTGAAGCAAAAGGCGATCGGTGCAGTGGTTGAGAAAGCGGGCATAGTTCCAGGGTATGTAGCTGGCGCGGTGGAGCACAATTCGGAGCGCAAAATGCTGAATGCAGGGGAAGAGGCTGTCATAAACGCCCGAAAGTAAAACAGCACCGGATGCTGAGGCAACAACTAAATCAACGTCACTCTCACCTAAAACACCGCCCAAAACCAGGGGCAAACCAAACCTGACCAGCATTAAGAGAAAAAGCCCGATAGCCAATAAAAAGCCCGTATTTTTTAACGAGGCCCAGATACCCTGATTAGGTTTTACTTTGAGTAAAATGTCAGTCTCCAGCCCTCTAATCAGCCCGAAAATCAGCCCGAAAGTCAGCCCGATAATCAGCCCGGTAATCAGCCCGTTCTTAAGCTCCTTAAAAAATTCTTTTCGCGCTTTGCGCGAAAAAGATAAATCAAAACTTTCCAAAGGGGTTATTGAAACTTGCCCGAAAATCAGCCCGAAAATCAGCCCGAAAATCAGCCCGACAAGCAGCCCGAAAGTCAGCACGAAAATCAGCCCTAAAATCAGCCCTAAAATCAGCCCTAAAATCAGCTTTTGCTGGCGTGTGGTTAACAGACTGGGCTGTAGTTGCTCAATTAAAAACTCATCCTGAGACTGGTTCTTAACTTGCTTTGCCAACCAGATCAGCCAGTGACGAGTCTGTTGGGCTGTGGGCTGCCCATGGGGCCTATATGCTCTGCTGTTAATCACCTCATGGAGTCTTCGTTCTACATAAGCATCCAGCAAATACTCCATACGGGCTGTGGTCGTTTGCTTTTGGTGCCACCGCTGGGGGTCAATGCTGTCGTTAGCCAGCACGGCCACGCTCAGCAATAGCGGTGTTCTCACCAAGGTCAGCAGGTCTTCGTCGTGGCGCAGGGTTGTCCACAGATCTTGGCAGTTGAGAGACCGTAGGTATTGCTGGAGCTGATTATTAGTTAGCGGTTCTAGGCAAACGGCAGCGTTCAGGCCCAGGTTTGTTTCATACAATCCATATTCTTCAATGCGGCTGCACACCAGTAGCCCCATCGGCCCATCGCCCGATTGCAACCAGTCGTTAATGGCCTTTACCACGGGCTCTTGCCGTACCGGGGGCAATTCATCCAGGCCATCCAGCAGGGGCAGCAGCTTCTTTTCTTGCAGCCAGGTTTGCCCCAGCTTTTGCGATACCCCATACTTCAGCTTTAGCTCGCTCAACAGCCAGTCGGTCAGGCTTTGCTTCGCATTCTGCCAGGATGACAGATTCACCATCACGGGTATCGGCTGCTCTGGGTCGTCATTCGCCCGCTGAATCAGCACGGAGGCTAGGTCGAGCATAGTGGTGGTTTTGCCGGAGCCGGGGTTGCCCAAAATTAGCAGCTTGCCGCCGACATCGCGACGATCAAACACATCGGCAATATGGGTGCCGGGGGGCAGGGCTTTGGGCGTCTGGTCTGCCGTACGCAGTTGGCTATCCCAGGGGCGGCTGACCTGGTTCCGCTGCTCGGCCATATCCAGGCGCACCAAAATGGCATTGTGTAGCGACTGCCGCAGGCGGTCCTCCACCTCAGTCCACACCGCATCAATCAGAATTTTCTCGTTGCGATCTTTGCGCGTAGCGGTGGGCTTTTCTTCCGGCAGTCCGTAGTAGTGGGAGGCTGTCTGGGCTGAGGTTGTAACATCATCCAGTACAGATTCCAGCGTTGCCAATCCGCATCCAATCGGGCTCTCAACCCACTCAAATAAAGCCTTCACCCGGCTAGCAGGCTGGGCCGCAGCGGTGGGAATGTTTCCCTGGGGAGGCTTCAGCGCTACTATTACCTGCTCAAGCTGGGGTGCCGGTACTGAGGCCAGCTTGTTAAACAGGGCAGACCGCTGGGAGTAATCGGCAGAATCATGCACGGTAGAGCTTAGGAGCGCAGCAGAGGGCAGGTTGCCTCCTAATATAGGTGAAAAATGTTGAAAATCCTGATACGGTGCTCGATCTAGGGGCTGTCATCAATTAACAGCTGATAGCCCAAGAATTAGCTGTTACAGCCCCTAGCCTGTTTTTTGGGTCGGGCGTGGCAATGCTTATAGATTAAGGATTGTGGCCAAAATTGATGACACGCCCTAGGGCTGGTCGTGGCATGATTTAAGGCGGTTATTCAACCGGAAGGGTTAACATCTATGGCTTTGCCCTTTGACGCCGCCCCCAGCGAGGCGCGAATTGAGCGATTTTGGCAGCTCTCGGCCAGCTTTGGCATGGAGCGCAATGCGTACCACAACTACTTAAACGAGCTGGTGAGCGATCGCTACGCCCTGATCAAAGGCCTGCAACTGCTGCGCGACGAGCTACAGTTTGCCGGGGCCAGCCCCACCGATATTGGGGCCTGCGGGGCCGACATGAGCCTACCCAGCGCGGTGACTACCCTGGCCTACACCAACTGCGGCGATCGCATTCACCAGGGCGAGGCCACCAAGCGCTACCGCGACGTGGTGGCTTCCCGGTTTGCTACCCTGTCAGAAATCGGTGAACTAAAGCTAGAGGCGTTTTTCCCCGCTGGGGGCGGCACCGACAATGGCGCGACCCTGGCCCACGTCACCGTCGCCCACGAGCTGGACGAAAAGCTCAAGCGCCGGGTCTACGAGGGCAACCCCGAGTCGATCTCGCTGGTGGCGATCGATCTAAAAACCCACGTGGGCCGCATTCAAGAAGACGGCAAGCAGGTCTACGGCAAAACCCGCGAATCGCCCTGGCGCGAACCTCGGGCTGCCTGCGGCGCGATCGTGGGGGCGTTGAGCCACTTTCAGCCTGAGAATCTGATTCACCGCCGCATTCGCAGCGATTTGGGGGAGCGCAACTTTCAGTTTTTGTCGAGCCAGCGCATTTTGACCGACGAGGGAGTTGATATCACGATGGCGGTGGCATCGGCGATCGTAGCGATTCGCGGCATTCGCAATACGGCCATGGCCCTGGCCCAGGAACTGGACGAGCGCGGCCTGGGCCACCTTACCGCCAGCACCACGGTGAATCGCCCCTCGCGAGATGACCTGGTAATTTATCTGGCTCGCGCCACGGTGTTTAACGGCATGGTGCGAATTCAAAGCCTGGGCACCGAGGCCAAACGCTACAGCGGCAAGCTAGTGGACTACGCCGGAGAGAAGCGCCTGCAGCTGCGCTACGACGACTGGGATAGCGAGGACGTGCCGATCGAGGAAATTCCCTATAAGGTGCGACTGTCGGGGTTGTAAATTAGCGTAACTACAGTGTCAATCTGAGCAAAAGGGGTCTCTGTTGCTGCAGAATGAGTCTGCCTCTGTAGCAGTTTGGTAAGCGATGCCTCAGCGATACCGATATCTAAAAGTGCTGGCTCGCCTGCGCCGCCAGAAGCGCAAGCTGTGGCTGAGCAATAGCGGCGATTGGCAGTGGCTGGCCAGCAAGCCCATGCCGATGGCGGGGGTTAATCGCTTGCTGTGGCGAGAGTCGGTGCCGTCGCTTAGCTTTTTTGTGATGCTGACGCTGTCGGGGGTGATTTCGTCGCTGGGGCTGCTGGCGGGCAGCACCGCCACGGTAATTGGGGCGATGATCATTGCGCCGCTGATGGGGCCAATTATTGGGATTGCCTACGCGATCGCTGTTTCTAACCGCCGCCTGATGAAGCGGGCGGGCCTGACTCTGCTCTGGGGCACCCTGGCGACGGTGTTTAGCTCGACGGTAATTGCCAGCCTGATTGGCCTACAGCTTTTGAACGAAGAAATTTTGCTGCGCACCGAGCCCAACCTAATCGACCTGATAGTGGCGATCGCGGCGGGGGCGGCGGGGGCCTTTGCCAAATCGCGCAAGCATGTGGCCGATGCTTTTCCGGGGGTAGCGATCGCGGTGGCCCTGGTGCCGCCCTTGAGCGTGATTGGCATTGGCATTGCCCGATTAGATCAGGGGGTCTTTTTGGGGGCCACGCTGCTGTTTATTACCAACCTGACCGGGATTATTTTTAGCGGTATTTTGGTCTTTTTGTGGCAGCGCTATGGCACCCTCAAGCGCGCCCAAGAAGGGGTGGTGCTGTCGACGCTGCTGCTGCTGGTGCTGGGCGTTCCCCTGGGGCTTTCGCTCAACAATTTGCTGGTGCAGTCTAACTCTCGCCAGCGGGTCAACAGCCTCATTCGCAACGAGCTTCCCCTATCCCAACGGGCTGAGCTGCAGGATATTGGCCTCCGGCAAAACGACGATCTGCTCCAGATCACCCTAGATTTTGCGGCACCGCCCAATACCATCACCGCCGAGGATGTGCGGCAGTCTCAGGCTTTTTTGGAAGATCGCCTCGAACAGCCGGTTGACCTCACCCTGCGGGTGGTGCCGGTACAAGAATTTATGGTGCCTGCTACCCCCTAAGGAATGTGGATTTATTAAAGTGAAATGCCTGGGTAGGGGCGAACGGTTGTTCGCCCTCAAAGAGAATCCAATCGTTACAAGTTATTTGATCAACGATCCTAAGCGATCAGCTCAATCTGACAGGCCACCCAGGGCCTCGACTAGCACAGGGCAAGCAGGCTCTCTACCACAGGCAGGTCGTGCACCCAGGCCAGTTCGTAGCTAAACTCCAGCAGCGGCCTTTGTTTTAAAATCGAGACGCCTGGATAGGTGAGACCTGGAACAATCGGGGCATTGCCCACCCCAACTCCGCCTGCCACCATAGCTAAGGTATCGGCCAAAGTCGATACATCGATCGCAAAGGTGGGTTCAAAGCCAGCCTCGGCTGCGTACCGCCGACAGCTATCGTAGATGATCGGCTGGCGATCGCGAGCCGGGATAATCATAGGATAGTTGGCCAGATCTGCCCAGCTCACCGCCTCCTGGTTTTCGAGTTCGTGCCCCGACTGTACCAGCACCACCATGGGCACCGTACCCAAATGGTGACGCTTGATGCCCGTCGGAATTGAAATATCCCAGGCGATCGCCACATCAATCTCGCCGTTAGCCAGGGCTGAGCCAATCGAGCGTTCGTCAAGCTGACGCAGCGACACCCGCGTTTCGGGATGAGCCTGCTTGAATTTGGCGATGAGCTGCCCAACTAGCGGCTGTGCCGTGCCAATAATCATGCCTACCGTCAGCGCATCAATGCCGTCAAGGGTGCCTGCCTGCGCCGCTCGCACCGCCATGTCGGCATAGGCCACGGCTTTTCTAGCCGATTCGAGAAACCCTCGGCCTGAGTTAGTCAGCGAGACCTCGCGGGAGGTGCGGTTGAGCAGCTTCACTCCCAGGTCGGCTTCTAGCTCACCAATTAGACGACTCATCGCTGGTTGCGACATACCGCACTGGTGCGCCGCTCGCCCAAAGTGCAGTTCCTCGGCCAGGACGATAAAGGCGCTCAGGGTTTTTAGGTTCATCGATATCAAATTGGGTATTGATTAATTACTATTCTATATTTGTTTTCTTATTAATATCGTGTTACTTATTAATTAAGCCTGACCTCGGTACGAAATTCTACTCTCTATATCTTTCTGTCCATGTTGACCTGGCTAGGAAGCCTCTCAATCAAAAGCCGCGATGAATATTAACTTCACCCCCAAGACCTTTGACCTGCTAGAGGGTTTGGCTGCAAATAACGAAAAAGCCTGGTATGACGACCATCGCGATGATTTTGATATCTATGTCAGAAAGCCCTTTGCCAGGGTCTTAGAACGGGTTAGCGAACGGCTTGAATCAACTCAAGTCCCTCTAACAGGCGGGCTAAAAACAATGTTTCGCCAACACCGCGACGTGCGTTTTTCTAACGATAAATCGCCCTACAGTACGCATGTCAGCGGTGTACTCACACCCTCGGGCACCAAAGCCGAAAAGGAAGGCTTGCTCTACCTTCAATTAGAAAGCTCAGGTGGCCTAATTGCCTGTGGATTCTACCAGCTCAAAGCGGCAGAACTGGCTCCTATCCGCGATCGCATGATTGAAGCCCCCAAGGCGTTTGCCCAAGTGCTCCAAGACCTAGATAGTGCAGGTTTGTCGCTCAGCGATGACGACAAACTAACCGCCATGCCGCGCGGCTATGAAGCCCACAGCGACCATGACTATGCCGACTATTTGAAACTAAAAAGCTTCGTTGTGTCGGTTCACTTGGGCCGAGGGGCCTGGCTGGATGACGATATTGTCGACTGCATGGTTGAATACGCCAAAAACTGCGCCTCTCTACTGAAATTTGGGCGAGGGAATTAAGCCATGCTAGAAGCCCTGCCAAATATTGGAAACGCGATCGCAGCTGATCTGCGAGCGATCGGAATTGAAACCCCTGAACAACTGGCCCAGAGAGATCCCCTCCAAACTTACTACTCACTGGCTGAGCAAATGGGGCCTCGTCACGACCCATGCGTACTTTATACCCTGCTAGCTGTGCAGCACTACTTTAACTCTGACGAAAAGCTGCCCTGGTGGAACTTTACT
This sequence comes from Nodosilinea sp. LEGE 07298, assembly GCF_015207265.1. Classification (GTDB taxonomy): domain Bacteria; phylum Cyanobacteriota; class Cyanobacteriia; order Phormidesmidales; family Phormidesmidaceae; genus Nodosilinea. The sequence goes on from NZ_JADEXE010000151.1 coordinate 14,196, forward strand.
GACCAAGGCAAACGATTACTAAATAGTGACGATACACAAGCGCCTGCTTAATCATGATCAAAACTGAAAACTTTGAGCAGATTGAAGTAACATCCGGCCAAGCATTGCGCGAGTGGCTAGAGGCAAACCACTTGCAAACAGAGAGTATTTGGCTCGTCACCTACAAAAAACACGTGGGCGATAAGTATGTTTCTGTCCAAGATATTCTCGATCAAGTGCTTTGCTTTGGCTGGATTGACGGCATCCGTCGAAAACTTGACGACGACAGAACCATGCAGATGATCTCGCCCCGTCAGGCCCAGCACTGGGCCAAAACCTACAAAGACCGGGCCGCAAAGCTAATCGACACAGGACGAATGCACCCCGCTGGCCTAGCTGCGATCGCCGAGTCAAAGCGCAACGGCCTGTGGAATTTTATGGATGACGTAGATGCTCTGATTAAACCCGATGATCTAATCGCAGCGCTAGAGTCTCATCCACCCGCTAGCGAATATTTTGACGCCTTTGCCAAATCCACCAGACGCAATATTCTCCGCTGGATCAAGCTGGCTAAAACACCTGATACTCGCGCCAAACGAATCGAGAAAACGGCAGTTTTAGCCGCCCAAAACCAAAAAATTCCGCAGATGTGATTAGCCCTAATGAATCTACAAATACACCCTGTTTCGAATGTCGCTCAGTCAACTAGCTCTGCATCAAAAAAACCTCTCTACCTCCCGTAGGGTGGGCACTGCCCACCATCACATATTGGCAATAAGACACTGCCCACCACCAATACGTCGCCAACAGTCAACCTCACAAACACCCGCTACTCCATGGCTAAGTCGGCAAGCGCAATTAAATATAAGTCGACGTAGGTTGGGTTGAGGCACGAAACCCAACACCCGCATGGGTTACGCTGTCGCTAACCCATCCTACATTTGAATTGACCCACCCACTTACCTTCGTTCCTCTTACCTAAAGAAGCCAACATGTCTGACCACTCTTTATCTGAAGAAAACCTGGATTCAGCGGTTCAGGCTAGCCCGTTTAACTCAGCTAAAAGATTCTTAGATCGCCAGCCCCGGTGGCTGATTGGGTTAGGCGCAGCGGGATTACTCTTAACGGCTGGGGCACCGATTGTTTATAGCCAAATGGCCGCGTCAGACGAACCCGCCGAGGAAGCTTTAGCAGAACCTTTGGCGGTAGAAACCCTGATTGTAGACGCCGTCAACAGCTACGAAGTATTGCGCGCCTACACCGGAGAAATTGCCGCCCTGCGCAGCAGCGATTTGGGCTTTAATCGCGGTGGCGAACTGGTGCAGGTATTGGTCAGCGAGGGCGATCGCGTCAGCTCTGGTCAGGTCCTGGCCCAGCTCGATACCCAAAACCTGCAAACCCAGCGCCGCCAGCTCGAAGCCCAAAAAGCTGAGGCCCAGGCCCGCCTGCTAGAGCTAGAGCGCGGCGCACGCCAGGAAGATATCGCCGCCGCCAGCGCCGAGGTGCGCGACATTGAAAGCCAGCTGCGGCTGCAAGAACAGCAGCGATCGCGCCGCGAATACCTCTACGAGCAGGGGGCCATTTCCAAAGAACAGCTCGACGAATTTGCCTATGGTGCCGACACCCTACAGGCGCGGTTAGACCGAGCCAACAGCAACCTCAGTGAGCTGCTCAACGGCACCCGCCCCGAGCAGGTTGCCGCCCAGCGAGCCGTCGTGCAGCAGCTCGACGCCAGCCTTGCCGATGTCGATGTCAACCTCAGCAAAAGCACCCTTAAGGCTCCCTTCGAGGGCATTGTCGCGGGGCAAACCGTCGATGAGGGGGTTGTAGTGGGGGCCGGGCAGTCGGTGGTGCGGCTGGTGGAGAATGAAGCGCCCGAGGCCCGCATTGGTATACCCGAGAACGCCGCCAGCCAGCTACAAGCGGGTAACGCTGTCACCGTTACTCTGGGCACAGAACGCTACAGCGCCACGGTAAAGTCGGTGCTGCCAGAGGTTGACCCCGATACCCGCACTCAAATCGTTGTTTTTCAAATTGAGCCGACCGCGATCGCTCGCCTCAACCCCGGCCAAACCGCGCGGGTCGAACTGACCGAGACCATCCCAACCGGAGGCATTTGGCTGCCGACCCAGGCGCTGGCCCAAGACATTCGCGGCCTATGGAGCGTCTACGTCGTCATGCCCGCAAAGGACGAAATAGAGAGCGAAACAGAGGGTGAAGACAACGTCTACCAGGTTCAGCCCAAAGCCGTCGAAATTCTGCACCAGGAGAGCGATCGCGCCCTGGTGCAGGGGACGCTGCAAGCAGGCGATCGCATTATTTCCAGCGGCGTGCATCGGCTAGTACCAGGCCAGTACGTGCGGCCCTTAAA
>NZ_JADEXE010000152.1 GCF_015207265.1 Nodosilinea sp. LEGE 07298
ATACCTTCAGTGTCTTTTCTTATTAGCTTAAATTGGATCCGGTCTCAGTGATGACTCAAGGGGCAGGGAGAACACCTCTCCCGCCTATCTAGCTGTCGTCACCCGCCACGTTCAGTGTCGTCTAATAGAGAAGCGCTCCGTCTGTCCCTCGCATATTGCCTGCGGTGTTTCAGTCTCGTTGCCGAGATTAGGTGGGTGGCGAGCTTCGTTGCGTGGCTCCATCTCTTCTGACACTGACTGGTTTCAGTCTCGTTGCCGAGATTAGGTGGGTGGCGAGCCCTAGCTTGGGAAGTCGTATTCTTTAGTGCTACGTTTCAGTCTCGTTGCCGAGATTAGGTGGGTGGCGAGAAGGTCATTGGAAAAATTTCGAGGGACCAGGAGGGGTTTCAGTCTCGTTGCCGAGATTAGGTGGGTGGCGAGCTCTTCCCGCAGATCTCTTTCGCTACAACACTGCGGTCAGTTTCAGTCTCGTTGCCGAGATTAGGTGGGTGGCGAGTTGAAAGCACGGAGCCAGAACAACAGCCACTGAGAAGTTTCAGTCTCGTTGCCGAGATTAGGTGGGTGGCGAGCAAATATCAGATCCGCAGTGTGAAGCACACGCTCGGTTTCAGTCTCGTTGCCGAGATTAGGTGGGTGGCGAGCTCTGGCGTCTCCCAATTCCGCAGGGCAGCATCTAGGTTTCAGTCTCGTTGCCGAGATTAGGTGGGTGGCGAGCTTTCAGCTTTTCAAGGGCAGCGCTTTCGTCGGCTCCGTCCTGTTTCAGTCTCGTTGCCGAGATTAGGTGGGTGGCGAGCGGGCTGTCAGAACTGCTACGCCATCAAAAGCGCTGTTTCAGTCTCGTTGCCGAGATTAGGTGGGTGGCGAGGCGGCACCGTAGGCAGTCCCACCGGCTGGTATAGCGAGTTTCAGTCTCGTTGCCGAGATTAGGTGGGTGGCGAGCGATGCTCCACCGATCGCGATCGCTAGGATATTGCGTTTCAGTCTCGTTGCCGAGATTAGGTGGGTGGCGAGCAAGTACCTGTCTCCGAGTCGCGATCGAAGTTAAGTTTCAGTCTCGTTGCCGAGATTAGGTGGGTGGCGAGTTTATTAAATGGCTTTTGGAGCAGTTGCTTCGTCCCGGTTTCAGTCTCGTTGCCGAGATTAGGTGGGTGGCGTGATCTCAACTGTAGTCAACGGGTCACCTCAGTTGTGTTTCAGTCTCGTTGCCGAGATTAGGTGGGTGGCGAGCCAAATTGTTAGCGCTGTTCAGAACGCTGAAGATATGTTTCAGTCTCGTTGCCGAGATTAGGTGGGTGGCGAGGGGTGATGATCTCTTTACCGAACAGATCCGCGATAAGTTTCAGTCTCGTTGCCGAGATTAGGTGGGTGGCGAGCCTACTCGGGCATCAAAGTCAACGCCGCCGTGAGGTTTCAGTCTCGTTGCCGAGATTAGGTGGGTGGCGAGCAATGGGTGCAGCCGCAGCAATAAACGGATTGCCTGGTTTCAGTCTCGTTGCCGAGATTAGGTGGGTGGCGAGGTAAATGATGGCGGTGCTCACCCTGGCCAGGTAGCTGTTTCAGTCTCGTTGCCGAGATTAGGTGGGTGGCGAGGTATCAAATCTAAAGCTCAAAAGTATCTGCAAATGAGTTTCAGTCTCGTTGCCGAGATTAGGTGGGTGGCGAGGCGTTCGGGATCAGTCATAAACGCTTTGATGCGAGGAGTTTCAGTCTCGTTGCCGAGATTAGGTGGGTGGCGAGCATGTACTTTATAAATAGCCGTGATCTAGCGCTTTAGTTTCAGTCTCGTTGCCGAGATTAGGTGGGTGGCGAGATCAAGTCGGCGGTGTCTTCGTCGCGGACCAAGAGGTTTCAGTCTCGTTGCCGAGATTAGGTGGGTGGCGAGTCATCTCTGGCCTGACATTCTCGATACTTGGTCAGGTTTCAGTCTCGTTGCCGAGATTAGGTGGGTGGCGAGGCTTGGCCCCTGAAAGCCTTTGCTATCAAGGGTTGTACCGTCCAGTTTGGCAAACCTACTGAAATGGGTGCCAAACCCTATCGCTAACTTACCCGCTAGCACCGGGTGGTTGCCAGAAAAGTATTGAATTTTCAAGGTTCTAAGATTTTGGCAAACCCCCTAGGAAAATTGGGCTTGCTTAGGTTTGCCAGAAAATTGTCGCCCCTCCATCATAGGATGATAGCCTCAGGCTGGCGCGGCTTTTCAGAGCCGTAGGTCAGCGATCGCTTCACTGCCCCAGTATCAAGAACGTAGACCCTCACCGAATCGGTCTCTGGCTTAATCAAGCGTTCTAGCTGCACCTGTAGCCGTGCAAACTGAGTCGCCGTCAGAAAACACTCAAACACACTGTACTGAGTCCACTGTCCATAGCCAGACAGCAGCTTATGAAGACGGTTCCGGCGTTTGTTAGCCGCTTTGTCGTCAGGTAAGTCGTAGATGATGAGGTAAAAGAGTTTTTGAGGCATGGGGAAAGCTGCGGAAAGCCAGGGAGGCTAGCGGAGAATTAGGGGTTTATAGGGGATGTCTTCTTGCAGGTGACGGCTAAGGAGACGGGCCTGGAGTTCGACAGCGCGACGGTAAGAGCAGCGGTAGTCAAAGACGGGATGCTTGAATTCATCAGTCATTTTGCGCTCAAAGGCCTGGAGGAAGGTTTTGCGGCCAGCATCCGAGAGATTGTAGGCCCCCAGGCTTTCGGTAAAGTCCTTGGGTTGAATTTCGCGGTTGTTGAGCACCGCCAGCACCAGGTTGTCGGCAATTAGCGGGCGAAATTCTTCCATCAAATCCAGCACTAGAGCGGGTTGGCCGTGGTGAACCTCGTGGAGATAGCCCACGTAGGGGTCAAGCCCTGCCACATGCACAGCGGCAGTTACCTGCACCCGCAGCAAGGCATAGGCAAAACTCAACAGGGCATTCACCGGGTCTTTAGGCGGGCGTCGGTTGCGACCGGCAAACCCCCAGTCGTGCTTGAGCATGGCGGGCCAGCAGGCAAAATATTCTCTCGCAGCCATCCCTTCCATGCCGCGTACCTGATCTAGAGTCGATTGCTGCTGGGCAGCTTTCTTGCGAGCTTTGAGCGCGTTATTGGGCTGGCCGTGGCGATAGAGGACGCCAAACTGGTTATGAATTTTGGCTTCAACGATACTCTTCACTAGTGTTAAGCGCTTTTCAGCATCTAGGTGCAGGGCATACTGGGCGAGCCGGAGCCGCCCATTGCGAGAGTGGCCCGGCAGGGCAGAACCCAAATATTTTCCAAAGCTGGTCAAGTAGTGAACTGGCAGCCCTAGTTCCAAAGCATAGGTGAGGGCATCGCCTGTGATTTGAGGGTTACCCATAAGCACGACCTGCTCGACTGTCTGAGCCGGTACAGACCGTTTCTGCCAGGAGCCATCCTCTTGGCGCAGGGCTACCGAGAAGGCTTCGTACTTTTTACTCAAAACAGCATCTGGCTGGGTGACGTATAGGGTGGGCATCGCTAGGTGACCTGGCTTAAGAGATTGACTTCAAAGGGCAAACAAATGTCTTGTAGACTACAAGCTTGGCACTTGCGTTTATTTGTAATGGGCTTAGGGATAGGGGTACTGAGGGCAGCATGGGCGGCGGCGATCGCGCCCTCTGTGGCAACCCTCAACTCTGGCGTAAAAGGCACCTGCTGCCGCCGCCGATTGCTGTGGTAGAAGATTTCACCGTGGGTAACAGGCCGTCCGTTTCGCTCTTCTAGGCAAAGTCCAGCGGCACAGAGCTGGAAGTGATCGCTGAGGTGGCGGCCCATAGTGCCTTTTTTGAACTCCACAGGCACTAGCTGATCACCCTGCTGCTCAACCATGTCGATAATGCCTTTGATCTGAAGGCGATCGCTCCATACCCACTGATGGCGGCGCATGAGGGTATCGCCCTCGTACCGTTGCCCTTCGTCGTCTACGACCCGGTGCAGGTGACGACCGAGGATAATGTGTTCGTTGTCGGCCATTTCCCCGAGCTGATATTCCAGGTAAAACCGGCGCGGGCAATATTCCCAGGCATTGAGGTATGCCAGGGGAAGGTAATCGTCAATCATGGTGTATTGGCTAGAAATTGCTACGGACTAGGGAAGTAGCGAACGAGAAAGTCTTGGGGGGTAAGGATGGGAACACCTGAGATTTCGGTGAGGGTTAACAAGTCGAGGTCGCCGCTAATGAGGCTATCGGCGGTGGCGGCAATGGCAATGGCCAAAATACTGGCGTCGTCGGGGTCGCGCAGGCGATCAATTGGCAAGATAGGGGCAGCTATGACCTGGGTAGCTTCGCGGACAGCACCAATAGCGCTATCGGCAGCGATACCCAGTTGCCGGAGCTTGGGCTGCAATTTGGGTTTGTTGAAAGTGCGGGCCAGCTCCTCTAGCTGGGCAGGGGAGGTATAAGCTGTGATCTGGCCTTGGCGAGCGAGCTGGAGCCCCTGGCCCGGTGGCCCGCCCCACAACAACCCAGAAACCCAGATATTGGTGTCAATGACGACGTTCATTCTTGAGGAGCCTGGGCGGCGATTTCGCGGCGCACGTCTTTGACCAGGGTGGTAATGTCATCCATGCTGAGCTGGTCAGGATCGGGGCCGAGGGATTCTACCTTGGCCATCAGGGCATCGAAGGTAGAGGGTTTCTGGATTTTTTGCAGCAAAATGCGATCGCCAGTTTGCCAGACCAGGTATTCATCCCCTGGGTTGAGGGTCTGGAGAATATCTTCGGGTAAATCGATCTGTCGCTGATCGTTGACGCTAATGACTTTGGCTTGAGTCATGGTTTAGCTCCTAAGAGTCTAGGGCACAGCAGTGTTCAGATTCAAGGAATAGTTGTTAGGTAGTTAGGGCAGGCTGCACCTGTCCCATTCCCATAGTAGTTTTGTAGCCCACTCCAGCGAAGAAGGCATATTGGGCCAAAATAGAGGCGATATGGGCTTGCCCGGCATCAGGGAAGCGGTAGCGCACCCAGCCCACAGAGCCAATTTGGGGGCCACCTTCGAGCCGCAGCACCTGGGTTTTGAGGTCAAAGGCAGAGACCATACCCTGCCATTCGATCTGGGGAAAGTGCAGATCCTCTGGGGCAAAGGCATTCCAGCGGCGAAGCAAGCTACCAAAGACTAGCTCTGGCAGCGGAAACGGCTGAATCGTTCTTTTGCCCTGTTTGAAGGCGGTAGGAGATTGAAACTCCAGAAAAATGTCATCGCTGACTGGACTGGTTTTCTCCAAGAGACGATAGTCTCCCATTTGAACCTGTCGGTGTCCGCCAGGTAGCGCCTCAACTCCCCGACAGACAAAGGGAAAATTGCCCAGAGAAATTGGTTTGGTTCCCCAACTATCTATCCCTGCTAGCAAAGGTTGTAGCAGATCGCCATCTAGCAGACTAATGCGGAAGTAAAACTCATCGTCCGGTTGAGTGCCGTGTTTGCGCCGTTTTCCAACTAACCCTGAAAGACTAATTGGAGAAGTTTGGGTACTGTGGATAGCCTGAGCAATAGTAGGGTCTCCGGCTTGTAACCAGACTAAAACCTGAGCATGAATTGCTCGACCTAGGGTAGTGGGCAAGCGCCCTCTACCCGCAGCCCCCAACAGGACTACTAAGGAATATACCGATGTAGCCTTAGGAGGCTTTGGCAACGTATCGTGCTCCGTAGTGAGAGCCAATGGGTAAGCAGGTGTCATTGGGAAGCCTCCAATATTCGCCTTCTAATTGGGCTTGACTAACTAAACTCACAGGTGGCATTACAACCCGGTTATAAATAAGTAACCGGGTAGAGGGTGCTAGATCTAGAGGATTTAGGGGATGGCGACAGATAAACGTGCCTGACACTGTTTTCAAGCCTGTAATAGGAGTGGCCTGAATATGAATTTTGGCGGCCCACTTTCCAAGGCGAATCCAGGTTCGGCGTTTGTCATCATCCTGCTGCTGCATCCAGGCTGGCAATGCGGTTAGATCAGTGGCCGCGATATAGGTGCGATAGGTACTCCCTACAGCTAATTCTTTAGCGCGACCAAAGTTGACTGGGTAGTTACGGTCAGCTCCTTTGTCACCAAACTGTTTAGACTTGCCGTAGTAGTGAACTTGAGCAGCCTTAAAGGTATTCACCTGATATGCCCACTGCAAGGGTTCAGCTGGGAAGACGTAAATTCCTGCCTCATTTAGAGGGTGCAGGCTCTGTTCGTGGCTGCTATCGAGGTAACTAGGCTTTTGAGCATATTCTCCTTGCAGCCGGTAAGGTCGATTAAGGTGCAGCCCCTCAAATAGGGCATAGCTTAATGCCCAGTTGTGTAGGTACTTTTCGGTTTCAAACAGCGTTCCCATTTCGCGGGTGGCGAAAAAAACATTGTCATGGAGAGTGAGATCACATTGGTACAGCATCTTATTTTTCCTTTAGATGCCTATTTGCGCTTGCCTTTTTTGCCTGAGATTGCTCCATAGGTTTCGGCATAGGTTGTGGTCTGCTGGTATAAGGTACCGATTACAGCCTGCAATTGGGTGTCATCCTGATAGATAGCCGTGACCTCAGAGAGTAAATCATCTAGTTGGGGGCCAAAGACTTGCTGGGTCTTTCGCACAGGTTCTTTAGTCAATAAAGTTTCCGCCACTTCTTGAGCCTTATTTCGTACTTCATCGATTGGAGCGCTTAGATCATCTTTAAGAGCATCGTAGAGGGCTTGCGTGAAGTGCAGGTTACTGAAGATTTCTCCATCCGAGAAGGTAATGCCAATTAGATGGTTGGTCATGGTACCAGTACGAGATTCCTGTGCTCCATAGCGACGGGTACGCAGTAAATTACCTAAGACATAGATAAAGCCTTCGTAGGTCGGGTCACGCAGGGTCTCTACCGTTGGAAAGTTGATCTCAGGCAGAATATGGTCAAGCTCATTAATAGAGCTGCGCATGGTTCCAGCTTCGCTCATAGTTCCCCCCTCAAAGGGGGCATTGAAGGTGAAGCTCTTGTGGGATTGCTCATAGGGACTGAGGGAAAATGCCGAGTCCGAATAGACTTTCGACCGTTCAGAGCCACTGTCGCCAATCGCAAAGCCATAGATAATACAGTCAGGGCACTTCTTGCAGGAGCCCTCACCGTTGTACTCGCAAAACTTTTCCTTATCATCCTTGTCAGCAGTGGTGAGGCCCAGCGATCGTAACAGTTCACGACCAGCCAATCGCTCTGGTGTAGTCTGCTTTCGCTTAAACAGAACCAAACGGCTAAACTTATCCTGAGTTTCTAGCCCAGCTTGAGTCCGAGCGACATTTAGCACGCCATCCGTTTGGAATACGGGAAAGGATTGGCTATGGCGCACCATCAGAAAGTGAACGTATTTGCCAGAAGCAAGGCGAGGAAATGCCGTATGAAATTCAGACTTGAGGCTGTCGAGGATAGTCATGATTATTCTTCTCCTTCAGGTTGTTGAGTATTAGCTTGGGATTGGCTTTCTTGCAGTGTCAGCCAACGATAGGCAAATTCAGCCCCAGACTTAATGCGATTTCGATTTTCTTGGAGCAAGGCGCGATCGCCCTTGCACATTTCGCCAAATAAATCTTTAACACAGGTAGTCATGAAGGCCTCGATAGCTTCAAGCTCCTGAATTTTTCGGTCTAGGAAAGGAATGGATTTATCCGACAGAATGGGGCGTTTGTAAATCTCCTGGCGGTCTAGAGCAGCCTGTAGCTGGCCAGCACCCTGGAGGATCAATTCCTCATCGTCCCAATCTTCGGGGACTGACAATATTTCCTCCAATGCTTTAGAAAGAGGTAAAAGTATGGCATGGCTAGACTCACTCAAATGGACCTTGTAAAACTGGCGATATTCTGTCACGAGCTGGTTTGTAATCTTCAACTTTTCTTGCATATCAATGTTTCCTTTTGACCAAATTTGTGCATAACTCCAGTAACGTTTAACTTCCTCCGCGTAAGGTTCTCGTTTCAGCCCACGAAAATGAGATGCTGCTAAAGAGAAAATATTCAGCACATCTGTCATGATGTCTCGAACCGTATTAGCAAAGGCTCGCCAGCGCGGATCAGGTGGATCACCTTCGCAGTCAAGATGGAGAGCATAGGCAATTAATAATCGATTCAAGATTTCATCCAGCCTCTGAACTCGGCCTTGCATCCACTCTTCAAGATGTAGCGAGTTTGGTAAGCCCAAAGAATTCCAAAACCCTGCTGGTCCATCTAGCTTGACCGACTCTCGGAACTCACTATCACTACTGTAGAGTGGAGCTGGGCTAGTTGAAGCGACTACTTTGACCCCTAGCAATAGAGGGAGAGCGATCGCTAAGAAAGCAGGCTCAATCCAAGCATCGGTAACTGTTTTACCCCGTGTAGTTGTATAGGTAATAGCAACAAAAGGCAAATCACGCTTTTCGCCACGACCATAGTTAGAATCAGCAAAACGACCTTCTTCAGATTTCTCTTTTAGCCATGGGTATGATCTCAACGCTTGGATATCCATTTCGTGCTCTTGCCAGAATTTACGAATATCCCAAAAATTGATGCGATCTTTCAACTCATCCATTAAGACCCGAATAGCCTTTGCCGTCTGGGGTGAGTAGACATAGGCCGGTAAGACGTAGATAAACACAGGTCTTTGGTCTTCTAACTTGCCCGCAGGAGCCGCCCACATGGCTTGCCTAATCAACATCTCTAATGACCAGATTTTAGAGATGCCACGTTTAATCTGTCTCCCACCCAGCGAATTTTTGTTGCTATATTGCTGAGGTTTGAATAGCACGACAGAATCCATCTGATCTTCAGAGGCAAATTGACCAGAGCTTAAAGAGCAGATGGGTTGCCGCGCTGCTTTTGTTTTAGCTGCAACATATCCTGCTAATTCATCCCCAAAAGGGGTCAAAGTTTGGTGCCATCCTGTAATTTCAAGGTTTTGACTCAAATAATCTAGAAAAATATCCTGGGTCGGGCTTTTGTGACTGTCCAAAAAATTATGTTCCTCTGCCCAGTCTGCAAGGGCATTAGAGAAGGCTACCAAGACTTCTTGTGATTGATCTTTATCTAGTGTGTTATCCCTAACCACAGCAATATAGTGGGCTGCTGCATAATACCATCCATAGTTAACTCCCCCAGCCTGCACTTGAGTTTGTTCTGGTGTGATGGATTGATCAATACCTAGATACTCTAGTACCCAAGGAGCAAACTCAGGAATGTCTCCAAAAAACTCTTTCTGTGCTAGAAAGATGAGCTCAGCTAGGCGATCGCTTCTAAGATCTGCCGCTGGCTCAAGGCTTTCTCTTTCAGCTTCACTTAAGCCAAGGGACTCTAACCGTTTTGGAGTGGCCGGATTCTTGACATTGCCTACCTTCGCAGTAATGACATCTGGCAATCCACGGATGAGCTGAACTGGGCTGAATAGCTCTAGGGTTTGGGGCGCGACTTTTAGACCTTTGCCATCACGCTTAAAGCCAATCTCTCCAGTCAGCATCTTGCTAGCCAGCAAAGATTGAATTTGCTCCCAAAGCACACCTTGAACAGTATCTCGATCTGGGGTTTCTGAACTCTGGGGTGCAAGGTAGACAACCCCTTGGGCAAAAAACAAGATGGGCTGCCAATCTAGTTCCTTGGTAAAATGTAGCACGGCATTATGAATGCCACTGCTGAGCAAGCCAGTACAATCGCGAAGGCGATGATAAACCAATTTTCGGTCTATTTGAAGAGCATCCAGATGTTCTCTTAATCGGTCGCCCCTAGTCGTAGTCAGGATGTCTGACGGATTCCCCATATGAACAGCAATATCGCCAAAAGCTAATAGAGGCCGCAAAGGATTTCTTAGACGACGGCTATCAATCTTGAAAGTTGGCCAATTAATCGAAACTAGATTTGTCCCGGCTTTGTATTGAGTGTTTTGAGCTAGAAAGCCAATATCACTTAGATAATCCTGCCATTCTGGCCAGAACGCTGAAAAATTTAGCTTCTCTCCAAGTTCTCGGCAAAGCCGCAAAATCTCCTCAACTTTGTGAGCTTTTGGAGAGTCTTCCTCTTCGCCCTGACAATACTTGTTGTAGTCATGGAGTGTCAGTCCTAGGCATAGAAGATGTTGCTCTTCTTCAGTAAGCTGTTTATCCTCATCCAAAAAAGGTTGGAGATTCCACGCCGTCAGAATGGCGTTAATGACATGGACGAGCAAACTTTGGTCAGCACTTTGGCTCCAACGTTGTGCTTTCTCTTCACCATACAGATCGTCACGGAGACGATGACGATGCACAGCTTCAGAGCCTCCGAGGGCAGGAATTAGGGCAAATTCCCGTTCCATAGCAGGCACAACGGTTTCAACAAACTTTTGAAGAACTGGATCCGGCTCTTCTCGAAGCGTAATGGTGAGTAAGTCTTGCAGGAGAGTCATAGGAGTTGATGACCTAGAAAATGGTTGGAGCCGAATTCTGACGACATAGTTTGGTTAATCGACCATTTTTTAACGCTTTAAGCAGCAAAGCATCTTGGCCAAAGGCACAGGCGTAGGTTTTCTCGGAACTATCAGTCAAAGAATGCAGCCCAAACAGTGGGCCGACTCGAAAGGCATCTCTCACCTTCCAGTAGTCGCCCGGTACTAAAAAACTGAGAAAACTCTTTCGAGTCAAGCAATTAATGACATCGGATTGGGGATGGTGGGTTAGGCAGAGTTTGCCGAGCAAAATTAAGGTACACCCTTGCAGTTCGCTGCTATCTCGTCCAGTACGCAGTTGAATATCAATCCGCTCATCAACCCATCTCTGTACTTTCAAGAAAACCTGGGCGTATTGAAAGGTGTAGCTTTGATAACCTTGGCTAAGCGCTGCGTCTAGAAAATCAGATTCCTCTAATACTTCTACCTGGGTATAGGGAAGGAGCCTGAGTAAGTCATAGGTATAGAAGCGCTTGTCATCCCACACAGCCGCTTGGAGGCTGGTACCACCACGAAAACGGATCAACTCAGATTGAATTGCATCTGCGACGGGCTGATCAAAGTCTCTGAGCTTCCATTTTGCGGTGCCTGCAATGCTATTACCGTAGAGAGGTTGTAGGTCTTGGGTGATGCGATCGCATACAGGCTGCATTACCTTGGCATATCCCTTTTCCTGCAATTTTGATAGCATTCCATGGGCCTGCACCACTCCCCATTCCCGGTGATATTCCTGAAATTCCTTGGGGGCATCAAAAGCTTTAAGCACGGCATCTTTGAGGGCTTCCCGATCAATACTGACTTCTTCAGACAGTTGTTTTTGCAGCCGCGATAGAATCCAAGGTGCGTGTTCTGGCAGTAGGGCAATAGCTCGATATTGCTTAAATCCCTGATGGCGTCCTAATCGGCCCAAGCGCTGGATGACAGTTGCAGAGTCGCTGCTTTCAAAAATCAGTAGGTGAATCTTGAAATCGACCCCTACATCTACTGCGGAGGTGCCAACAACCAGTACAGGTTTAGCGGAATTCTTTAGCTTGTTCTGTGTCTGTTGACGAGAAGCGCGATCCATACGCCCACTAATTTCCTCGACCTCCACTGAATCTTGAAAAAGACCTTTTAGAAGTTCGACCACTCGACCTGCTTGTGCGACTGAGTTGAGGATAATCAGCCCTCGACCTCGATCTTCTGCGGTTAGAGCAGCTTCGATATCGTCGTGGTGCTCTGCTAACCAACCCATGGCATCCTGTTTCTTAAGCTGCACAAACTCTAAGTCAACCGCCTCAAGAATTTTGCGATACCCAGGTTGTGCATGGTCAGAATAATTACCAGGAATTTTCTCTGTTTCAAATCCTGCTGCTTTGAGCTGCTTGATGAAAGAGTCCTTGGGAGTAGCCGAGGTAAATAGGAAACGTCGCTTACGTTGCTGCGATCGCCGGATAAAACTGAGGCTGTTAATGACCGCCGCTTCCTGGTGAGGCCCAAAGATATGAAACTCGTCAAACACCCACACATCGGGGAACTCGGCCATCAATAGCGGCAGCTCTGTCTCACCATAGGCAGGGTTGCGATATTGAAAATGTGTGATTAAGTGGAAAATATCCGGATTGGTCAGAATTAGTGGCTTATTTTCGATCGCCTTGCGGAGTTCTTGAAACCGATTGCTCTCTCCATCGCTTACGCGGCGGCTGAGTTCCTCGCCGTACAAGCGATCAATGCGCTTATCGGCGTTCAGCCCAAAAAGGGAATGCCACCCTTTCTCAATACTTCCATCACTATTTTTCCTATCCCGATGGCTTCTGTCCTGGTCATCCACCAGCTCAATGGTGGGATACAGCCCCATGATTCTGAAGTTTTTGTCGAGTAGCCCCGCTAGGTAAGCTGCCAAAGATTTACCATCTCCTGTTGTTGCTGTATTGAAGATGATGTCAGCATCCCCTTTCACCACTGCCTCCCACGTTCGAGCCTGGTGAACAGACAAAGGGCAAGACTGACCCTCAAGAGGCTTAAGCCCAGAATTTTCAGCCACTCGACAATACTTCTGACACCCCAGAGGGCATTGCCCTGGCCCTGCGTTGAGCTTGGAGTATAGAGGTTTAAGAGAAACTTTCACAGCTTGTTCCTTGCGGGACTGAAGCAATACTAATACTGCACAAAAAATAGATGACATCAAAAAATGATGTCTTCCCAAACAGTCCTCTCAACCCCTACGCTGGCAGAGGCTGAAAGGCTAATTAACTCAGCGTGTCCTACGCCGCAGGCAAAATAGAGACAGGCTTAATCCAAACATCCCAGCGCCAGCGCTTTTTAACCTTCTGCTGAGTTGAGGGAAAGATTGCGATTACTCCGAGGGAGTACCGTATTTCCAATGCACCTTGTATGGCTACGTCGCGGATAGACTTACCAGAAATTCTTTCTTGAGTCACCAGTTGTACTAGCCGCTCCACTTCTTCTGTACGCAGGCTAGTAGCGATTGGGGCTTCAAACCCCCCGAAATTTAGGCTATAGTTCATACTAAGTCCTTATGTAAGGGCGCTACAACAAACGGTCGTTAGCTCAGGCGTCCAAACCAACTAACTACCTATCTATTGGAGGGGGGGTGCTAATTAGCATCTCCCCTCTATGGTTTTTAACTTAACCTAGATTTAGAGATCGCGTCAATAGGTCTATACTATCACCTAAAAAATTATGTCTCTCAACCGTGTCTCGTAGAGTGATATCCTAATCTCCGGAGGGAAGGCTGGTGAGATAATAATCCTGCCACTGCGGGACTGAAACATAGTGTAGACTTATAGCGCTCCTTCCCTCTGCAACACAGCTTTAGTTCTTTAACATCCTGCATTGAGAGCCTTTTGGGAGATCTGCGATTAGTCAGATAGCTTTTGCCCTCGAAATCTTGCGGTGTCTATCCGAGAAACCCTTAACTCGGGAGGCGCTGAGCATCCTAATGGCGGATTTCTTGGACGAGCATGGTCAGTCCTCTAATGACATTGATCAGAAAGTAAGCCGAACTATCCGGAAGCTGAGGGATTGCGGCTTCAAAATTAACAGTGCGCCCAATCGCCCCTACGAGCTGGTGGAGTCAACTTTCCCAGTGCTGTTCTCTCCCAAGCAGCGAGAATCTCTAGCCCTGGCGGCTTATGTTCTTAGCGATATGGGATTTTCGGCCCAAGCCAGCGACTTGCTCAATCTTGGCAAGCTCAGCACACCAGTAGAACCATCCCAGGTCAAAGTCGCCTTTAGTCCTCCGGTCGACTACAGCGAGACCAGGCTCGAAGAAACCGTGAAACAGCTACAAGACCGTTTTCAGCAGGAGTGCCGTTACGTCATCAAATATCGCAGTAGTGCAGGGAATGCCAGGAATTGGGATTGCGATCGTTCAGAACTCCGATTCCACAATGGTTTACTTTATCTCTTCGCCCACGTTCCAGACTTCTCACCTCGCTACAGCGACAAACGCCCCAGCATCGAGCAAAACCAAATTTTCCGAGTAGATCGGATTCTCAAGATTTACCCAGCTTCCACCACCCATTGGTCTAGGCTCTACTTTCCCACCGAAAAAATTTCCTATCGAATGAGTGGCCCCCTAGCCTATTACCAGCCCCGCCGAGCTAACGAAGTTGAGCTATATCGAGACCCTGACAACCAGTTTGTCGATATTGAAACCACCGAAGATCACTGGTTTTGGTTCCGTCAGCGCATTTTGCAGTATGGGCGTAATGTAAGAATCCTTGAGCCCCAGTGGATGGCAGATCACATTCAAGAAGAATACGAGCAGGCCTTAAAAACCTATGAGAAGCACCCTGACCCTTAATTGAAGCGAGCTAGACCTTTTTCCACCAGTTCTTCGCCTTTTCCGTCCTTTCTCGGCTCGTCAGCTGACTGTAAGTTCGGTCAGCCTCTCGAACCGAGTGCCCCATCATCTCGGCCAAAGCCTCATCCTGATCACGGCTACCATACTTCCGCTGCCAGGTAATCGCAATTCGCCGGAAATCGTGGGGTGAAGTCCGCTTGGGCTCGCCGTACAAAATTCCCGTCGTGTTATACATAGCACGGGTAACAATTTCGCTAAGCTTAACGCCGTCATAGGGTTGACCGACCTTATGGGGCGTTCTACGAGATATGTGGATAAACACCCTCTGATGCTCAGTTGGGATTTTAGGTCGCCAAACATTCAGCCATTCATCCAAATCAGTTATTAGATTGGCAGGCAAAGCAAACTCCCGATCCTTTCCCGTCTTGCTACCAGTTTTATGATCTTCAGGCCGAAGACGTACCACATACCCCTCCTCCTCTCGAAAGAGCGTTGTGCCTAACTCCAGCTCTCTTAATTCCCGCTGCCTAACCGGACAATACGTCAAAATGGCCACCAACAAGTATCGCTGCCAACTGAGCATAACGGCTACATCCGAGCGCTTGCGGCCAGCATGGTGCTTTTCCTGGCCCCTTCTGAAGGCAGTTCTTTGAGGGGCACAGCATTTGCGAAGGTAATTAGCCACCTCAACACACTGCTCAAAAGTCACCAACTTCTCGTCAAGCATTTCCTTAGAAGTGGTTCGTCTAGGTTCTCTCTCCCGCTTATGGGCAATTTCCAGCATCAGAGCGCGAATATCCTCAATTTCTTGGATATCCCGGTACTTTGAGAGCTTTGAGCATTTGTAATGCTGCCATTTTGTGATATTCAGCGCAGCAGCCCCAATCAAGGTCGCCCAGCCGTACCCATTTCCCCGATCATTGATTCCCCAAGCAATAAATTCATCCAAATAGTCTCGGTCAGCCATCATTTCTAGTCTTAGTTCCTCTAAAGGAACATCCTGGAATCGGTGCATCCATCCAAAAAAATATCGGATTGAGTTTTTGTAAGTTTGAAATGTGGCTTCGCGGAGAGGTCGGTCTTTACGTTTGGGAATCTCCGGTGCAGTCAGAAACCGATGCAATTTTTCCAACTGGTTCTCCAGGGCAGGAGGAAATTCCTCATCCCTAAGCCCGTAGGGGTTAGCAGAATACTGGCGGCGCTTGCCCTTTCTTTCTCTTGCCAAGTCGTACCCAACAAACATACGAGGTGTGAGCTTACCGTCATAAGTGCCAACAGCATCGTGGTACCAAGCCTGATCCCTGGACCAGTTGAGGAAACGATTGAGGGCCGACTTGTAGTTGGCTAGCGTTCCCCCACTAACACCAGCAGCGATCGCAGACTGTAAAAGGCGAGACTCAGCATTCTGAAAATCTCGAATCTTCACATCTTTCAGGGCCAAAGTGAATCCTATCTCTTTTTTTAAGGATTCAACCAAGAAACCATGACTTGGCAGAACATACTTCCGAAGAGTGGTTTTCAGATTACTCAAAAGCTTCGGATTTAACCCAACAAGTGCTGAGCCAGCAAATAGATCCAGGACGTCAAACAGGGAAGTAGGTACATAATAAGTCATTTTCTTGAGTATTAAAAACGCAACTTTACTCCATTATAACTGGTTATTATATCCCTTAAAAATCACATACCTAATAATATCCAACGCCTTCATAATCTCTATAGAATAAGGCTTCCAGAGAGTTCACATAGAATGCTGATAGGATTTTAGGAATATGATTCCTATGGATTTTTAATCGAAGGCAGATAAGCACTATGCGATTGTTGTGTTGACGTATCGCCTTTCTTTCCTGACTTTCTTTAGGCGGCAGCCACAGTATCATGAATGTCTTAAATCAATAGGCCAATGGCATAAAAATCGCAAAGAGCCTTTGACACCCTGCGCTAAATAAAAATTAATCACAAGGAAACAAGAGTCATTTAAGGGCTTTGGGAATAGTACACGCTACTCGAAACCCGATAGTATCAAATGAGTCGCGAGGATAATCATTCAAACGACATGCAGAACGACAATCCCCTTGAGGGCTTTTCCAAGAACCACCGCGAATAACCCTAGCTGCATCCTCATCATCGGTAAGCCAAGCACTGCCGTTTGTAGGTGCACCTTCCTTGGTGGTGCAGAAAAGTCCTGAAAGGGTTGTTGTGAAAGGAGTCCCAAATGAGACAGGGTAGATGGGAAGGGGCATTTCATGAGAGGCTTGAATTCCCCAACTCAAGGCCAGTCTCATGGAAACACCCCTCTTGTATCGTCAACTGCAAGACCAATTGAGTCAA
>NZ_JADEXE010000597.1 GCF_015207265.1 Nodosilinea sp. LEGE 07298
CCCCTGCACCCGTAGCCAATCAAACGTGGCGCAAAGGGCTGGGTTCATCGGCTTGACCCGCTGGGGTTTGAAAGATCCATTCCATGGGGTGGACAGCGCCCGTGACCAGTTCCAGACGGTTGACCGTGGGCTGCTGGTTCACCAGGGCATAGACCAATACCCCATCCCAAAACATCTCCAGGCGATCGGGTTCGCGCTCCGCTGTCCATTCCACATCGAGCTGCATTTCATTGCCTTCCACATGCACGGCCTTTTGCCCATCGCACAAAATCACGATGGACTGGGGACGGTAGTCGGCGGGCAAGGGGGCCAGGGTCATCATCGTTCAAGTCCTGCTGATGTCGGGGTGGGAACACGGTCTGATTCTAGGCGCTGCACAAATCGCTGAAACCGTTGACAGTCTTCAGCTGTCACCACCGTGCGTTGAATTTTCCCCTGGGCCATTTCCAGAATGGTCTGGGGTTGAGGTGTCACCCGGCGGACGGTCAGCCGGTCGGCGGTCTGTTTCAGTTCATAGACTTTGCCGCGAAACTGTGTGTGTGTGCCTCGGGTCTGCCCGATCACCGACAAGATTTTCTGGGAGGCTTGGGCCACATATTCTCCCCGCTGCTGCAATGCCTGATATTGGGCCAGATCTTGAGCCATCGCCTGCTGTAGGTTTGGCGCAAGGCTAAAGCCGTTGCCGTTGGCCTGTTTGGCTGAAAAGCCTAACTGCTTGATCTGTTCCAGGTGCAGCGGGTCATGGCCCAAATCGCGGGCAGCGCGATACCAGTCGCGCAGGGTGTCTAGGGCTGAATGCTGTAACGGTCCTGGGGACTCCGGCACTACCTCATTTACCTGTTGCCCCTGCTCGGCTACTGCTGGAACCGTAGGCGCTGGCAATGATTCTGTAGGCTGCGCTGTAATGACCTTTGATACTGGCGCTGTTGGCTGAGGTTCTCCTGCCGAGCTAGTCCAGGCTGGATCGGCAGTCTGACGACCCTTGTGTCCATTTTGGTTTCCCCCATTGAACTGGTCGAGGTCAAACAGATTTTGTACCTGAAATTCAGGCTCCTTAGACGCTGGCGCTGGGGTCTGGGGCTGGGGAATCGGCTCAACAGGAGCTTGGGCTGGTTCTTCAAGGGCGGTTGGTTCGGGGGAATAATGGGGG
>NZ_JADEXE010000153.1 GCF_015207265.1 Nodosilinea sp. LEGE 07298
CCCCTCATGCCCGCCTACTACTTCTGGGGCGACGACGACTTTGCCCTCCAAAAGGCTGTACAAGACCTGCGCCAGCGCACCCTCGATGCGGCCTGGGCCAGCTTCAACTACGACGTGATTTCTGCTGACGCCGCCAATAGCCCGACCCAGGCCCTAAACCAGGCGATGACGCCACCCTTTGGGCAGGGGCAACGGCTGGTGTGGCTGCAAAACACGAGCCTAGGACAGCGCTGCCCAGAGGGCGTGCTGGCGGAGTTTGAGCGCACGCTGCCGCAGCTACCCGAGACCACGGTGCTGCTGCTGACCAGTGCTGCTAAACCCGACGGGCGAGCCAAATTCACCAAATTTTTTAAGAGCCAGGGTGAGATTCGTGAATTTGCCACCATTTCCCCTTGGAAGACCGACCAAATTCGTCAGCAGGTCGTGAGCGTGGCCCAGGGGCGAAAACTAGCCCTGGAGCCTTCCACCATTGACCTACTGGCTGAGGCGGTGGGCAACGACACCCGCCAGCTCCACCTAGAGCTCGAAAAGCTAGCCCTTTACTGGGGCGCTAACCCGCAGCCGATTCCTCCTGCGGTAGCGACGGAGTTGGTAACGGTCTCGACCCAAACCAGCTTGAAGTTGGCCCAGGCCCTCAAGCAGGGCGATGCGCCTACGGCCCTGACTCTGGTAAATGATCTGCTCGATCGCAATGAGCCAGCCCTGCGGATTGTGGCTACCCTGGTCAGTCAGTTTCGGCTGTGGCTGTGGCTGAAGGTGCTGATTCAGTCGGGGGTGCAGAGCGATGCCGAGGTGGCTGCCGCCGCTGAGGTGGCTAACCCCAAGCGAATCTACTTTTTAAAACAGGAGGTGCGATCGCTGAATTTGAGTCAGTTGCAACGCAGCCTGCCTTTGCTACTAGAATTAGAGTCTGATCTAAAGCAGGGCCGAGATGAACGCGCTACCCTACACACAAAAGTCATAGAACTCTGCCAGGGATTAAGGCCTGGGGGTGTATAGCTGAGGGCCTGGAACTAGTACGGGTACTGCCCCGTCTGGGTTGGGAGCCCGTCCAGATTAAGAATCTAGGCAACTACACCGGGGTCGGCACCTCTAAACTCAAGCAGACGGTTTCAATCCTTGAGACACGGTCATTGGAGCATGGTCATTGGAGCACGGGGCCATTCTGGTTGATACCAGCACAGGAGAAACACACGTAATGATGCGCCAGTTTATTCACCATTTACCACTTGCAAACCCCGGCCGCAGTGCCGTTATGGCTGCAGCCGTGGCCAGTCTTAGCCTGCTGGTGGGGGCAGGAACTCAACTGCCAACGGCGGCGGGTACCGTTACCCTGGGGACCGCCTGGGCTCAAGACAGTAGCGTCTCTCAGGAAGAGGTAATTAGCTACGCCACCTCAATTCTAGAAATGGATGCCCCCCGCAACGAGGCCTTGAGCCAGATCAGAACGCTGCTAACGGGCACCGGGCAAGACCTCGCCAGTATTGATATGAGCTGTACCGGCACCGCCAACCTCAATCAGCTGCCCCGCAACCTGCGCAACAGCGTGCGCACAGTTGTGGTTAACTACTGCAATCAGGCCAGCGATATTGTAGAAGCCAACGGGCTGACGGTGCGCCGCTTTAATGCGATTACCGCTGCCCACCCCCAGGACCCGGCCCTAACCGATCAAATTCGCTCGGCGATGATTGAGCTTCAGCAGCAGTCTGCCAACGGCGGCACCTAGTCATGCAATTTATTGATCAAGCTGAAGTTGAGGTCATAGCAGGCGACGGCGGCAATGGCATCGTGGCATTTCGACGCGAAAAGTATGTGCCTGCTGGAGGACCAGCCGGAGGCAACGGTGGGCCTGGTGGCTCGGTGTATCTAAAAGCCACGCCCCAGCTGCAAACCCTGCTCGATTTTCGCTACGCTCATCAGTTTAAAGCCGACCACGGCCAGCGGGGCGGTCCTAAAAATATGACTGGGGCTGCCGGAGCCGATCTGTACCTGGAGGTACCCTGCGGTACGGCAGTATATGACGTTGACACCGACGAGCTACTGGGCGATTTAGTCACTGCCGACCAGGTGCTCTGTGTAGCCCAGGGTGGCAAAGGTGGCCTAGGCAATCGCCACTTTTTAAGCAATCGCAACCGGGCTCCAGAGCACGCCCTGCCGGGCTTGCCGGGCGAAGACCGACGATTGCATCTGGAGCTAAAGCTGCTGGCAGAGGTAGGCATTGTAGGCCTGCCCAACGCGGGCAAGTCAACCCTGATTTCGGCCCTATCGGCAGCCCGACCTAAAATTGCCGACTATCCGTTTACTACCCTGGTACCCAACCTGGGAGTGGTGCGCCGCCCTACCGGCGATGGCACTGTCTTTGCCGATATTCCTGGGCTGATTGAGGGGGCGCACCAGGGTCTGGGTCTGGGCCACGAGTTTTTGCGCCATATTGAGCGCACCCGGCTGCTGCTGCACGTAGTCGATGCTACCGCCGAATCTCCGCTTGACAACTTTCACACTATTCAGCAAGAGCTGGGGGCCTATGGCCGTGACCTCAGCGATCGCCCCCAGGTGCTGGCCCTCAATAAAGTTGACGCCCTTACACCGGAAGTGCTGGCTGATCTAGTTGGCCAGTTTGAAGCGCTGGTGCCGGGGCCGGTACACGGTATTTCGGCGGTGGCTGGTACGGGTCTGGGGCCAATGCTACAGCAGATCTGGACCTTGCTTGACCAGATGCCGGTAGAGGCTGCCACCCCTGCTACCCCTGCTGCCCCTGCCACCCTTGAATAACCCCAGACCCTCACCTCACCTCGAACAGTGATACCGTTCGCCTCCTCTGCCGTTACTTGGGCCACGGTCTTAGGGCACCTTAAATCAGTGTCTCAGCAGGGGTTAGGCGTTGGCCATGAGCATTTCTGTATTTCCGGTCCGATCTGAGGGGGAAGCCGCAAGAGTTGATGATCAGCTCGGTAGAGCCATTGCCCAGCCGACCTGGCCCACTTGCCCACTCCAGGGGCTATCCCAGACTGAACGACTGCAGCAGCGCAGCCAGGCGATCGCAGCGCTCAACCTAGACCACCCCAGCAGCATTCCTGCCTGGGAAGAAGCGGCACAGACAGCCGCTCGCTTTTTAGGTATGCCCGTGGTCATGGTAACCGTGGTCAATGGCACCACTGAGAACCTGCATGCCGCTTTTGGCCTGTCATCCCTTGGTATAGGCAACCCCCTATCGCAGCAGCGCCAACTCTCCCTCAGCAGCGGGCTAGGGGCCTACATTCTTGACAGCGAACAGCCACTGGTCGTACCCGACACTACCGAAAACCCGGTTTTAGCCCAGAGCGAATTGGTAAGTACCTACGGCATTAAAGCTTACTGTGGCGTACCGCTGATGACGGGCCAAGGCATCTGCCTCGGCACCCTGGCCGTCATGGATGTGCGCCCCAGACTGTTTAGTGACCAAGAGCTAGGCTTTTTGGCCATGGCGGCTCGCTGGGGTATGAGCGAGTACGAGCGCCAGAACGCAATCGCTAGCGCAGTAGTGGCCCAGTCTACCTCCAATTCAAAGCCAATCGACCTAGAAACCATCGCAGATCGGGTGCGCCTTAACCTGATTAGCCAGCTCACGCAGGAGCTTCGGAGTCCGTTGACGACAGTACTGGGCATGAGTACCATGCTGAGCCGAGAGATCTACGGTCCCCTCACCCCAAAACAGCGAGAATACACCGGCATTGTGCACCGCAGCAGCCAGACCCTGATTACCCTGGTCGATGAGCTGATTGACCTTGGTCCAGTAGAGGCGGAGGGCGCTGAGCTGCTGCCTTCTAACGTGGATATTGAGGCCCTTGGGCAGCAGGTGGTTGCCGCTCTGACCCCGCTGGCCGAAAAACACGCTCAGACCCTCATGATGACCGTGGAACCAGGGGAGACTCACTGGACACTAGATCAGCGGGTAGTTAAGCAGATTTTGTATCACCTGATTGTTGGCGTTATGCAGGTGGCTGGAGACAACGGTACCCTGCGCATTCATGCCTGCCGACGGGGTCAGTTTCTGTCTCTGGGTCTGTGGTCGTCTAACCCCTGGCTGGGAGAGGGGCTACCCACAGAGGTGATTGAGATACTTCATGCCTCGGCAGCAAAATTAGCCGCTAGTGATTTTCCGCTACCCCTACTAGGGCTGCTGCTGGGTCAGTCCCTAGCTCAGCGCCACGGTGGTCAGATGAATGTTCAGGGCCATGACAGCACCTGTCGGTTGGTGGTGCTGCTGCCCGTACTAGACACCGCTGTGGCTCATGTAGCGTCGAGCCGCGATGTTGAGGCGTAGGCTACGTCTCAACATCGCGGCTGGCGTGACGAGTTTACGTAAGCTTAACCAGAATCCGATGTTTCCTTAAGCTGAATCCGACACCATTACTGAGTAGTGCAAACCTTAGGGCGTTGGCTGGGGCCGTAGCCAAGGGCCAGGTCAGCGTTAATTCGATTGCCTCCCGTAGAGGTTCCTTTACGGAACCCTGTAAGGGATATTAGAGGCGATCGCCAGCGCTTTGGGGGCTGCCCAAGTCGTTATTAGGCACTTGGCCCTGCTGTGCAAAACGTTACCCCTGCTCTATCTCCACTGTCGGGTGTGCAAGAGCGCATTTTGATTATCGACGACGAAGATCTAATTCGTGAAACCGTGGCTATGGCTCTCAGTGAGCAAGGCTACCAGGTGGTTACGGCTGAGTCGGGCCAGCGGGCCTTGGATCTGATTTTTCCTGCCGCTAGAGAGGGGTCAGCTGGGCTGAGGGTTGATATGGCCATTATTGATCTGATGCTGCCTGGGGTAAATGGGCTCGATATTTGCCGCTTAATGCGCCACCACAACCTAGATATCCCCATTCTGATTTTGAGCGCCAAGGGGGCGGAGATGGATCGGGTGGTGGGGCTAGAGGTGGGTGCCGACGATTACCTGCCTAAACCCTTTGGCATGCGAGAGCTGATTGCCCGTTGTCGGGCCTTGCTGCGGCGACAGCAGTGGTCAACGGCGAAACCCAATACCGCCGTCTTGACCTACAAAGACATTGAGCTGTGCACCACCGAGTTTAGGGTGACGGTGGCAGGCCGAGAGGTGAGCTTGTCGCCCAAGGAGTTTCGCATTTTGGAACTGTTTATCCAGAGCCCTAACCGGGTCTGGTCACGGGAAGAGCTGATTCAGACCGTTTGGGGTGCGGATTTTGTCGGCGATCGCAAAACCGTAGATGTACACATTCGCTGGCTGCGGGAAAAAATCGAGGCCGACCCGGCTAATCCACAGTATGTGACGACGTTGAGGGGCTTTGGGTATCGGTTTGGGTAGATGCGTGGGTGCACGGGTGCGTGGATGCGTGGGTGGAGTGAAGGAGATAGGGGCGGGGGATTGCTATATGATCGAGGAAAGAGATGCTTGGATGGGAGGTAGATTAGTGCGAGAGATTTTGATTAGCCTGGGGGTTTTGACGGCCTGCTGTGTGGTGCTGCTGGTGGCTCAGTTTACAGGCTCTCAGCCGGAGGCGATCGCCTCTAACCTGAACCGTGCGGAGGTGGCTGAAGCCGCTACTGCCCTAAACCAGCCGGTGGCCCAAATTGCCCAGGCTGCTGCCGATTTAGCTCCCGATGTTACCCCTGAGGACTCCACCGCCATGCCCGCAGAAGAGGCCATGCCCGCAGAAGAGCTAGTAACCACCGACTCGGGTCTTCAGTACGTCGATGTGGTTGAGGGCACTGGGGCTATGCCTCAGCCAGGCCAGCGGGTCACGGTGCACTACACCGGCACCCTTGAAAACGGCACCAAGTTCGATAGCTCCCGCGATCGCGGTCGGCCCTTTACCTTTCAAATTGGCGTTGGCCAGGTGATTAAGGGCTGGGATGAAGGGGTTGGCACCATGCGGGTGGGCGGTCAGCGTAAGTTGGTGATTCCCGCCGAACTGGGCTACGGCAGCCGGGGCGCGGGCGGGGTGATTCCGCCCAATGCGACACTGCTGTTTGATGTTGAGCTGTTGCGCATCGGTTAAGAGCAACCCTGAGAGGAGTGCAGCCTAAAGCTGGGGGCGATCGCTCGATTTGCGATCGCCCCCTATTCTGTCTTTAAAGCTCCTCGAACCAGCTGATACTGAATCTACCTTGACTGCCCCCGACTGGGCTGGGCAAACACCGTTTGCCCCTACGCAAGCCTTCTATTTAGAATCGGGGTTGTGCGATTCGGGTTTGGTATGAAACGACGGCGGCTAGACTTAACAGCCAGTCTCTAGGGACTGCTGAAAATTGCGCAGGGCACGCTGGGTCTTAGGTCCGGCGACTCCATCGACGGGGCCAGGGTCGTAGCCGCGCTTGGCCAACTGCTGCTGAACCTGACGCGTACCTTCGGTGAGGCTTTCGTCGAGTTCTTCAAGCAGCTCCAGGGCTTTGTCGCTTGGGTTTGCGGTGTGGGTCAAATCGAGCAACTCGCGCAGCCGCGACTTCAGGTTTTCGTTGACGGAAGCGTAGACCCGCGTCGCACTGCCCAAGCCAATGGCGTGGTCGATAAAGTGATCGGCTTCGTTGATCCAAAAATCGAGGCGGCCATCGGTTTCGGCTTTGGCCAACAGCTGATCGAGCCGCTGACTTTCGGCATCGCTTAGGCTGGGGCGGACCGCTAGCTGGCAGTATTCGCGCACGAGGGCCAGGCAGTCGGCGTCGGCAATTCCTGGAATTTGATGCGTTAACGATTCACCCATGGTCTGACTCGCGTGTTTCGGTACAGTATCAATACGATTTATACAGTTTGTTCAAGTCTGGATCTGTAGTTTAGCCGCTGTGGGGCCAGGGCAACGAGAGGGAAAACCCCCATAGACCCTAGTGCCCAGCCATTTTGTGACCGATGTCGGTGACATTGGCCTGTTCCGTGGTGCTGGCGTAGACAAACTGCCCTTCGCTAATCACCAGAATGCGATCGCTGAGGGCCAGTAGCTCATCGAGGTCTTCGCTAACCAGCAGCACCGCCACCCCCCGGTTGCGGGCCTCTACAATGGCGTTGTGAATTTGGTCTACGGCGGAAAAATCAAGGCCAAAGCAGGGGTTGGCAGCAATTAGCAGGTTGATATCGGGGGAAGACAGCTCCCGCGCTAGCACCGTACGCTGCACGTTGCCCCCCGACAGGTTTTGAATCGGCGTTTCGGGGGAGGGAGTTTTGACCCTGAAGGTTTCGATTAGCTTCTGAGCCGCCTGCCGAATCGCCCCCAGCCTCAACCACCTCCATCGGGCCAAAGGCGGTCGGTCGAAAGTACGCAGGGCCATATTTTCGGCCACGCTCATGCCGGGTACGCAGGCGTTGCGCAAGGGTTCTTCGGGTAGGGTGCAGACACCGTGGCGCACCATTTCAGCACGGGTGGCGCGGTAGGGTTCGCCAGTGACACAAACTTGGCCCTGGGTGGGCGATCGCTGTCCCGCCAGCACTTCCACCAGCTCCCGCTGACCGTTGCCCGAGACCCCGGCAATGCCGACGATTTCGCCGCTGTGCACGGTTAGATTGAGGGGACCAAAGGCGACTAGGCCATTATCTTTAAAGGCCCCTAGCTCTTTCACCTCTAGCACGGGCTGCGCCGACACCGTATCGGTTTTATCGACGGTTTTGGTGGCGCGCTCGGTCCCCAGCATCAGCTGGGCCATATCGGCGACGGTGAGGTCGGCGACGGTTCCATGACCGGCCAGGTGGCCTTTGCGTAGCACCGTTACCTCATCGGTGAAGGCCAGCACTTCACGAAACTTGTGGGTAATCAGCAGCACGCTAAGATGGCCCGCCTGTACTTCCTGGCGCAGCAGCCCCAGCACCTCGTCGGCCTCGTCGGGGGTGAGCACCGAGGTCGGCTCATCGAGAATTAGAATGCGGCTTTGCAGGTAGAGCTGTTTGAGAATTTCGAGCTTTTGCTTTTGACCCGCCGCTAGCTGCCCTACCGGCACATCGAGATCGACTTGGAAGGGCGATCGCGCCATAAACGTGCGCAGGGCCTCGTACTCCTGCGCCCAGTTGATCACCTGGGCGCGATCGTAGCGGCTGAGCACCAGGTTTTCGGCCACCGTCATGGCGGGCACTGAGGTGAAGTGCTGATACACCATGCCGATACCGCAGCCGTGGGCGTCTTTGGGGCTTCTGATCGGGTAGATCTGGTCATTGATTAGCACCTGCCCTGCGGTGGGGGCGTAGAAGCCCATAATGCACTTCACCAGCGTGCTTTTGCCCGCCCCGTTTTCGCCCAGCAGCCCGTGGAAGGTGCCAGGTTTGAGGGTGAGGGTAACGTCTTTGAGGGCCACCAGACTGCCAAACCGCTTGGTCATATTGACCACCTTGAGTTCGGGGGGTGAGTTGAGGTGCAGCAGCGGCGGGGCGAGGGTGGTCATGGCAAAGGCTGTGCGATTGCGAGCATCATACCGCCATCCCCTGGCTTAAAGCTGTCAGCAAACGGTCATTTTCGGCCTCAGTACGCACTGCTACCCGCAGGTAGTCTGGCCCCAGCTCAGCAAAGCTAAGGCAGTCGCGAATCAGGATCTGGTGGCTACGCAGCAGCCGCTCCTGCAGCAGCGGGGCCGGGGTGGTCGTCTTGACCAGCAAATAATTGGCAGCCCCTGCCAGCGACGACAGCCCAGGGATAGACTGTAGGCCCTCAAACAGAATCCTGCGAGCGGTGGGCAGCCACTGCCAGGTATGGGTTTGAAAAGCGGTATCGCCAACCGCCGCGATCGCCGCTGCGACCGCCAGGACATTCACCGGCCAGGGGTCGCGCCAGCGCTGCCAGCGACCCAAGCGATCGGGGTGGCCCAGGGCATAGCCAATCCGTAGACCGGGCAAAGTATAGAACTTGGTCAGCGACCTAAGCACGACCAAATTTGGGTAGCGGCCTAGATAGCCAATTAGGGACTGCTGCTGGTCAGGGGGCACAAAATCCATAAAGGCTTCATCTACAATCACCGTGGCAAACTGTTCGAGCAGCGGCTCTAGCTCAGTCAGCGTGAACAGCCGCCCTGTAGGATTGTGGGGATTGTTGATCAAAATACTGGCGGCCTCGGGGTCAGGCCAGGGTTCTGTAGGGTAAACGGGACCCGCCATCTGCAAAGGCAGGGGCCAGGGCCGGATGGGAACATCGAAGGCGGCTAGCGATCGCCCGTAATCGCCAAACGCAGGGGTTAACAGGTGACAGCCGCCACCGACTGCTGCTACATCCCGAGCGGCCCAGGTCAGCAGTTCCGCCGCCCCATTCCCCGGCAGCACCCAGTCGGCCGTCACCTGGTGATAATCGGCCAGGGCATGGCGCAGGCTGGTGTAGTTGGGGTCGGGATAGTGGCGCAGCTGCTCCAGGGCAGCGCTCATCGCCTGCAAGACCGATTTGGGCGGCCCCAGCGGATTAATACTGGCCGAAAAATCGAGTAAAGAATCGGGGGAACAGCCAGCGATCGCAGCCGCCCAGGCCAAGTTTCCCCCGTGAACAGGTCGATTTAAAGGTGTGTGAGTAAACGGTAATTGAATCAAGAGGGCCTTACTTAGCCACCTTTTCTTTGAACAATTTGCCAGCAGAAAAGGCGGGCACCTTGGTGGCCGGAATCACCATGGTGTCACCGGTTTTGGGGTTGCGGCCTTCCCGCTCTTTGCGCTCGCGTCGTTCAAAGGAGCCAAACCCGACCAAGGTGACTTTCTCACCCGCCGCTACGGCTTCAATAATGGCGTCGATGGTGGCAGAAATAACAAGATCCACCTCTTTCTTGGTCACGGGCTTGTCGCTACTAGAGGAGGCCTTCTCAGCCACCGTATCAACGAGTTCAGCTTTGTTCATACCTGTCTCCTATGGGCAAAGAACATTGGGATCCAGTCGCATTCTGACGATAGGCCCAGGGTGTAAACAACAGTCCCGGCCGCTAGAATGGCTGAAACCCCTGTCAATCCAGAATTTCACTGCCTCATTCTAAGGGCAACCCTCAAAAAGTGGATCGCTAAAACCTTTAATTTATGTGGATTCCGGGGTTTTTTAAGAAAGTTAAACAACTGAATGCCCCAGGCCGTCTATAGAGTAGACCACCTGGGGCAAGCGCTCAACGCCTTGCCCAGCAAGGCATTTACAGATTTTGGCCGATTTAGCTCGCCGGGCTCCCGGCCCAGTTAACCCAGTCCTGGGGCTTGAGAAAAACATCGTAAAGCCGTGCTTCTGAGCTATCGGCGGCGGGGGTGTAACCGTACTCCCAGCGCACTAGGGGGGGGAGCGACATCAAAATTGACTCAGTCCGCCCATTGGTTTGCAGGCCAAAAATGGTGCCCCGGTCGTAGACCAAATTGAACTCTACGTAGCGGCCCCGGCGATAGAGCTGAAACTGCCGCTGATGGTCGCTGTACTCAGTATTCTGGCGGCGCTCCACAATGGGCACATAGGCGGGTAGGAAGGCATTGCCGCAGTCGTGGGCAAAGTTAAACAGATCGTCCCAGCTGCGCCGGGGCAGCTCGCCAATGCCCTGGCTGGTCTGATCGGCGGCTTTGCCCGCGTCGGGACCACGGTAGAGCAGGCCCTGCCCGTCTTGGTAGTCAAAGAAAATGCCGCCCACGCCACGGGTTTCATCGCGGTGCTTGAGGTAGAAGTACTCGTCGCACCAGGGCTTAAACACTGAGTAGTACTGGGGGTTGTGGCGATCGCACGTATGCTTCAGCGTCTGGTGAAAATGCACCACATCATCGTCGTAGGGGTAGTAGGGGGTGAGGTCAATGCCGCCGCCAAACCACCACACCGGGCCAGCCTCAAAGTAGCGATAGTTGAGGTGCACCGTGGGCACGAATGGGTTGCGGGGGTGCAGCACCATAGAGGTGCCGGTGGCGTAAAAGCGGTGACCTTTCGCCTCAGGACGCTGCGCCAAAATCGACGGCGGCAGGTGGTCGCCCCACACTTCAGAAAAGTTTACGCCACCCTGCTCAAAGATACGGCCCTGCTTGATTACGCGCGATCGCCCACCGCCGCCTTCGGGCCGATCCCAGGCGTCTTGCTGAAACTGGGCACCGCCGTCGAGGGCCTCAAGCCGCTGGCAAATGCTGTCCTGGAGCTGCTTCAGCATGGCGCTGACGCGATCGCGAGAATCTGCTGGTGGCGCGGAAGTAACGGGCTTAGAAACAGGGGTAGTGGTCATAGCGTCGAGAAAACAATACGTTATGTCGGCACCGGGTCGAATATGTCACACTGTAGAATGGCTTTTATGCGAAGCTTAGGATCCATTTTTGCCATTATCAGGTAGTCCCTGCCTCGGCAACAACCCTAAAGCAACGTTAGTCATCAGCCTCAGGGCGCAGGCAACACCATCAACGGTACCCAGTTTTCTCACGCTACCGTGAAACCACACTCAATACCCACCTCATCCGTCAGGTTGAGAAAAATGTTTAGAAACGCAACGCTCTGTAACGAAAACCCTGACTAGTAGCCTCTCGTCCAGGCCCATTCTGCCCCCTTGGCGGCTATGTCACTGCCCTGATTGACTGCCATGATTCTTCTGTCCACGCCCCTAATTCGCCGCTGCTGTCAGGTGTTGGCCTGGGGACCTCAACCTGGAGGCTGCTGCCGTGTTTAGAGCCTGGTCATTTCCCCGTCCGTTTCTCACCCTGATGCAGCTGATTCAGCACTGGGTGCAGGTGCAGCAGCAGCTCGAAAAATCTTATCTGGCCGTTAGCAGTGCCTCAGTAGACGTGCTCTGGCAAACCATTATGAACCTGGCCGATGTCTCCTGGCATCCGCTATTGACCAGCACTAACGCTCCCCGGGGGCTCAAGCCCAAGCCGGGACTAATCTACCGGGCCTTTACTCGCCTCTACCCGGTACCGGTGAACATTTTTGTTGAGCGGGTGCAGCCCCACGAGCTGATCAGCGTGCGGGTGCTGCCCATCCCTGGCTTAGAGGAACGGGTCACCTATCACCTCAAATCAACCGTGCGGGGAACCCAAATTTCCTACTCGGTGACGCTGCGGGGGTGGCTGTCGCCCCTGGCCTGGTCGCTGCTGCGCCCCTACGCCGCCAGGGTCGCTTCAGCCCTAGCCGAGGCCGCCGAGCACCCCGATCTTTTAGAGAGCCACAACTCTCGCTCCCAAGCCTGGTAAACCTTCGTTCTAAGCACTTGTGCTCAAGGGGGACGGGGCGGCTTAAGATGGTAAATGGCCTACGCTGACCTCGCCTGGGTGGGGTGGTGGGCATTGCTCTACGGCATCCCTGGACGGCGATACCCCAAGGGGTTGCTAATGCTGTCCGCCTTTCCCGCTAAATACTGCCCTGTACCTGGCCCAACTCCCTCAATTCCATGAGCCTAACCCTCTCCGAAGTTTCTGTTCTAGACGTGCTGCGCCCCGTACAAGACCCGGAGCTGCAAAAGAGCCTGGTGGATCTCAATATGATCCGCAATGTGGCGATCGATAACGGCACCGTGAGCTTCACGCTGGTGCTGACCACCCCGGCCTGCCCCCTGCGAGAGTTCATTGTCGAAGACTGCGAGAGAGCAGTCCGAACGCTGCCTGGGGTTGAGACCGTCAAGGTAGATGTCACCGCTGAAACACCTCAGCAAAAAGCTCTGCCCGATCGCACCGGCATTGGCGGCGTCAAGAACATCATTGCGGTTTCGAGCGGCAAGGGAGGCGTGGGCAAGAGCACCGTGGCGGTAAATCTGGCCGTGGCGCTAGCCCAGGCCGGGGCCGCCGTCGGCCTGATCGATGCCGATATCTACGGCCCCAACGCGCCGATTATGATGGGCCTGAGCGAGGCTCAGGTGGTGGTCAAGCAGGGCGAAGTCTTAGAACCCGCCTTTAACCACGGCGTCAAACTGGTGTCGATGGGCTTTTTGATCGATCGCGACCAGCCGGTGATCTGGCGCGGCCCCATGCTCAACGGCATTATTCGTCAGTTTCTGTATCAGGTGGAGTGGGGCGAGCTTGATTACCTAGTGGTCGATCTGCCCCCCGGTACCGGCGATGCCCAGCTCACCCTGGCTCAGGCGGTGCCCATGGCGGGTGCGGTGATTGTCTCTACACCCCAGTCGGTAGCGATTTCAGATGCCCGTCGGGGGCTGAAGATGTTTCAGCAACTCCAGGTGCCGGTGCTGGGCATTGTCGAAAATATGAGCGTGTTTATTCCCCCTGATGCGCCCGACAAGCGCTACGACATTTTTGGCTCTGGCGGCGGCGAGCTGTTGTCGAAGGAGCTAGGGCTGCCAGTACTGGGCTGCATTCCCTTAGAAATGGCGGTGCGCGAGGGCGGCGATGCGGGCATTCCCATTGTGGTGCAGTACCCCGATTCAGCAAGCGCTAAGGCGCTGCGGGCTATGGCCGAGCAGGTGGCGGCTAAGGTGTCGATCGCGGCGTTGGCGTCTTAGGCGGCGGGAGAAAGGGAGGTTTTGGGTATACGGTGCAAGGTGCAAGGCAAAACCGCATACCGCAAACTGTATACTCTCGTCTTTGTCATAATCGATTGGGTAAACGGGTAGGCAACGGCTATGTTTTTAACCGATGTGCAAAAGCAGTGGCGATCGCTGCTGATGGGCTGGCAGGGTATTGACTGGGTATTGCTAGCGCTACCGGTGGTTCTCACTGTCTTTGGGGCGATCGTTATCCACAGTACTCAGCTCAATACAGCCAACACTGGCTACGGCCTCAACCACGCGGTGCTGGGGCTGATTGGCCTGGGAGTAGCGCTGTGGGTTGCTCGCAGCCGTTATGAGTACCTGCTCAATTGGCAGTGGATTATCTATGGGTTTATCAATGTGCTGCTGGTTGCAGTGATGTTTATCGGCACCGTGGGCGGGGGTGCCCAGAGCTGGCTTGGCGTGGCCGGGTTTTATCTGCAGCCTTCAGAATTTGCCAAACTCAGCATCATTATTACCTTAGCTTCCCTACTGAGCCGCCGCGATGCGTCTAGTCTGTTGGGAGTGGCCAGCGCGCTGACGGTGTTGGCGCTGCCCTGGGCGCTGGTATTTATTCAGCCCGACCTGGGCACCTCGCTGGTGTTTGGGGCGATCACTCTGGCCATGCTCTACTGGGCGAACTGTAACCCCGGCTGGCTGGTGCTGCTGATATCGCCTCTGATGGCGGCAATTTTGTTTCACCTGGTGCTACCGATCTGGCTGGTGTGGAGCCTGGGCATGGGGCTAATTGCCTGGTTTACGCTGCCCTGGCGCTGGTTTAGTACGGTGGTAGCGACGGCGGTAAACCTGGTGGCAGGCAAGCTGGGCGATATTCTTTGGAATCTGCTTCAAGACTACCAAAAAGACCGTCTGGTGCTGTTTCTTGACCCCGATAAAGACCCTCTGGGTGGCGGCTATCACCTGATTCAATCGCGCATTGCGATCGGGGCTGGCAAGCTCTGGGGCCAGGGGCTAGGCGATGGGTCGCAAACCCAGCTCAACTTTATTCCTGAACAGCACACTGACTTTATTTTTTCGGCGATTGGTGAAGAGTGGGGCTTTGTCGGGTCAATGGTCGTGATTTTGACCTACTGGCTGATTTGCTTTCGCCTGGTGATTATTGCCCAAAATGCCAAGGATGACTTTGGCTCGCTGATTGTAATTGGCGTGCTGGCGATGGTTATGTTTCAGGTGGTGATTAACATTGGCATGACTATCGGCCTGGCCCCAATTACAGGTATTCCGCTGCCGTGGCTAAGCTACGGGCGATCGGCGCTGCTGACTAACTTTATTGCCCTGGGCATAGTGGAGTCGGTTGCCAACTTTCGCCATCGGCTTAAGTTTACGGATTAGGGCGATCGCATGAATTCGCTATCACTACCCTCATGAGACGAAACCTATCCGTGGGGTGAAGGGCGGCGAAACGCCTTTCTCGAAGGGGGACTGGGGCTAGCGGAATGGCCCCAGCGGCACATTTGGTTTTCCTTCTAGCACCCTTTGCCATGTTTGCCGTTAAAGCCAATCAACTGATTCGCCTCTATTACGAACCCGTTGAACTTGCTGCTGCCGGTTAGCTCCAACAGCAGTGATCAGGGCAGGTCTTAGTCGTCGTCTTCAAACACGCTTTTGAAGAACTCGATGGTGTCTTTGAGCGCGGCGATAAAGCTGTCGATCTCGGCCCTAGTGTTGTAGAAATACAGGCTGGCCCGTGCGGTCGAGTCTACGTTCAAAATGCGGTGCAGCGGCTGGGTACAGTGGTGCCCCGAGCGAATCGCAATTCCCGACTGGTCAAGCAGCGTTGACAAGTCTTGCGCGTGGACGCCCTCAACAGTAAAGGTAGCCAACGCCGCCCGTCCGCTGCCGTCGGCCTGAGGAAGCGGGCCGTAGAGGGTGACTTCGGGAATGGTCTGCATTTGCTGATAGAGGTAGGCCGTTAGCTCGTGCTCGTAGGCGGCAATGTTCTCCATGCCGATCGCAGCGAGGTAGTCTACGGCTGCGCCCAAGGCGATCGCCTCTGCGATCGCAGGCGTCCCCGCCTCAAACTTGTGGGGTAGTTCTGCATAAGTGGAGTGGTCTAAGAACACATCGGCGATCATTTCGCCGCCGCCCATAAACGGGGGCATGGCCTCTAGCAGCTCTAGCTTGCCGTACAAAAAGCCAATGCCGGTGGGGGCACACATCTTATGGCCCGAGGCGACAAACCAGTCGCAGTCCATCGCGGGTAGATCTAGCGCCAGGTGGGGAGCGCTTTGGCAGCCGTCGATCAGAACTTTAGCACCGTGCTGGTGGGCGATCGCAATAATCTCTTCCACCGGGTTAACACAGCCCAGGGTGTTCGACACGTGGTTGACCGCCACCAGGCGAGTCTTAGCGTTCACCAGCGCCCGGTACTGGTCGAGGTCAAAGGATTGGTCGGCGGTGAGGCCCACAAACTTGAGCACCGCCCCGGTGCGCTGGGCCACAAACTGCCAGGGTACCAGGTTGCTGTGGTGCTCCATCACCGAGAGAATGATTTCATCCCCTGCCTGGAGCGTGTTCATGCCCCAGGCGTAGGCCACCAGGTTGATCGCCTCGCTGGCGTTGCGGGTAAAGATAATTTCGTTGCGGCTAGTGGCCTTTACAAAAGCCGCCACCTTATCGCGAGCCCCTTCGTAAGATTCGGTGGCGCGGGCGCTGAGGTTGTGCACGCCCCGGTGCACGTTGGCGTTGTCGCGCTGGTAGTAGTTTTGCAGCGCCTCCAGCACCGCCCTAGGCTTTTGGGAAGTGGCGGCGTTGTCGAGGTACACCAGCGGGTGACCGTTGACCTCCTGATGAAGGATCGGGAAGTCGGCGCGAACCTTAGCGGCGAGGGTGAGTTCCTGGGCGACGGTCATGGGGGTGAGGGGGGTGGATGGATAG
>NZ_JADEXE010000154.1 GCF_015207265.1 Nodosilinea sp. LEGE 07298
GAATTTTGGACTTGTAGTGAGATTGTCGAACTATTGGCGGTTTGGGCCGCATTGTTTCGAAGGTAAAGAGGCAGCGGAATGAAACGGTGGCAGGCGGTGATGGAGTTTGTTTTGCTGGCCGCCGTCTGGGGCGGCTCGTTTTTGTTTATGCGGGTGGCGGCTCCGGAGTTTGGCCCGGTGTGGCTGATTGAGCTGCGGCTGGTGCTGGCCAGTGCGGTGCTGGTGCCTTTGGTGATGCGGCAGGGAAAATGGCAGGCTGGCCTGACCCTCTGGCGACCTCTATTGGTAGTGGGAGTGCTCAACTCGGCGCTACCCTTTGTGCTGCTGGCCTCCGCTACCCTGACCCTACCGGCAGGGTTGACCTCCATTTTGAATGCTACAGCGCCGCTGTTTGGCACGGCGATCGCCCTGATCTGGCTGCGGGAGCGCTACTCAGTGGCGCAGTTTGCGGGCTTGGCGATCGGGTTTGTGGGAGTGGTAGTGCTGCTGGGCTGGCAGCCAACGCTAGATGCCAGCGGCTTTGGGCTGGCGGTGGTGGCCGGGCTGAGCGCGGCCTGCTGCTATGCGATCGCGGCCCCTTATGTGCGGCACCACCTGGCTGAGGTGCCGTCTCTGGTAATTGCGGCTGGTAGTCTGACGGGGGCATCGCTGGTGCTGGTGCCGCTGCTGCCGTTTACAATTCCTGAGGTAATGCCCTCGGCCCAGAGTATAGCGGCGGTTGTGGCCCTGGCCCTGCTGTCTACGGCCCTGGCCTACCTGCTGTATTTTCGGCTGATTGCTCACCTGGGTTCGACCCGAGCGCTGACGGTAGGCTACTTAATTCCGCTGTTTGCCATGGTGTGGGGAGTGCTGTGGCTGGGCGAAACGGTCACCCCCTCAATGGGGCTGGGCTGCGGGCTGGTGCTGCTAGGCACCGCGATCGCCAATCGTCCTCCTCGCCAGCCTGCGCCTGTGCTTCCCTCCGGCCCTGGTGCCGCTAATTCTGAGACTAGAAAACGCCACCCCTAGGCGCTGACAACGGGCGATCGCCTCACCTCTTTTATCTCCTTATCCCTCCCATTTCCACCCCTCCCTTCTGCCGCCAGTCTCTTTTACAATGGCCCTATGGCAAAAGAGACCCACTACCAAACCCTCGAAATTGACGAAACGGCGACCCAGGCGGAGATTAAGCGCGCCTATCGTCGTTTGGCCAAGCAGTTTCACCCTGACAGCCAGACCAGTCAGGCGTCGCACGATCGCATTGCCCGCATTAACACGGCCTACGAGGTGATTGGTGACCCGTCGCGGCGCACGGTCTACGACCAGCAGCGCCAGGGGGTGGCGGCGGTGGACCCGGTAGTGAGTGCTGCCAACCGGGCCAGGCGTACGGCTGACGCACAGGAGGTGTATCGCTACGCGCGGGAGGCAACGCAGTCGTCTGAGGCGCGGGAAGATGCGTGGCTGAAGCTGGTGTATGGTCCGGTGGACAGGCTGTTGGGCAAGATTATGTCTCCGCTGCGGGCAGAGATTCGCAAGCTCTCGGCTGACCCCTTCGACGATGAGCTGATGGAGGGGTTTATGGCGTATTTAGAGCAGGGTCGCACGTGGTTGGGGCAGGCCCAGGGCAAGTTTAATTCGATGGCGAACCCGGCGAGTACGGCGGGGGTGGCGGCCGATGTGTACCACTGTCTGGGGCTGCTGGAGGATGGTCTGGATGAGCTGGATCGCTTCACTATGAGCTACGAGGAGAGCTACATCCATACCGGAACGGAGCTGTTTCGGCGGGTGAAGCAGATTCGGGCGGAGGCGAAGGAGCGGGTGAAGGGGTTGGTATAGGGTACGTCCCCGTAGGGGCAAACGGTTGTTTGCCCTCACCAAATTTTTGCTGCTGATAACCTCATGGATGATTATGAACAGGGGTGGCTGGCAAAAGGCCAGATCTACCGCTGGGGACATTTCGATTGTCCCCAGACCCCCTCGACCAGGGCCGTGCCGCCGCCCTGGACCCAACGGAAAGGATGGATTGATGGGCCAGTTTTAACCTCTGTTTTGCGAATGGGCTTGTTGGTAGATTCGAGGAGCCATCATTCAACCCGTAGGATGCATAACGCTAGGGCGGGGCTCCGCCAACGCGCAGCAATGCACCATTTCAGGGATTCCTCCACAGTGAAATATCTATGAATCAGGGATGGATTTACAGCGATCGCATCACGCCCGCCGAAGCTGGTCTTTCGGTGCTGGATTTCTACACCAATCGCTACCGCCACTCCAGCCGGGAAAAATGGCGCGATCGCATTCTCTCTGGCCAAATTCGTCGGAATGGAATTCCCCTAACCCCCGACGATCGCCTTGAGGCGGGGGAAACTCTGGCCTATCACCGGCCACCGTGGGAGGAACCGGACGCGCCTCTGGAGTTTGAGATCCTGTACGAGGATGAGGATTTGATGGCGATCGCCAAGCCTTCGGGTCTGCCGGTGCTGCCTGGGGGTGGCTTTCTGACCCATACGCTGCTGCACCAGCTCAGGCTGCGCTATCCAGAGAATCCGCCTATTCCGGTGCATCGGCTGGGGCGGGGTACGTCGGGAGTGATGGTGCTGGGGCGATCGCCCCTGGCGCGATCGGTACTGAGTCGGCAGCTGCGAGACTCTACCGCCACCGCCCACGATCCTCAAGCCCCCCACCCAATTCGTAAGACCTACCGGGCGCTGATCGGCCCCAGCAATTTGCCGGATACCTTTACGCTAACGACGGCGATCGGCAAGGTTGAGCATCCAGCGCTGGGGTATGTGTATGCGGCCTCACCTACGGGCTTACCCTCCTACAGCGATGGCAGAGTGCTCCAGCGCTGGCCCGATTCCACTTTGGTAGAAATTACCATCCGCACCGGACGCCCTCACCAAATCCGCATCCACCTGGCGGCAGCCGGGTTTCCGCTGCTGGGCGATCCACTCTATGGGGTTGGGGGGATGCCGATTTGCCCTGAGGGGTTTGAGAATGAAATTGTTCCCGTCCCAGGAGACGTTGGCTACCATCTCCACGCCTTTCGGTTGAAGCTGATACAGCCTAGAACCCAAGAGCCGATGGAACTGGTGTGCCAGCCCCCGAAGGTTCTGGCCTACAAAGGGTTGAGCTAGCCCCCAAGCATTGATAGCCCTTGGGTCTTTGTGACACTTCGATAAAGAGGCAAGGAGGAGCTTGCCATGAAATAAGTTCAAGTGTACTATTCAACTGGTTCCAATGAACTAGGGTGCGTCGCTCAATTTCCCACAACCTCATATTTCATCTTAAGGAAAAGCGCGATCATGAGCCCCTACACAAGATTCAGAGAGGCATCAGACGATAATCAGAGCCGTGGTTGTAGTACAGATTCTTCAACTAGTAGAGCTAGAGAGTCATACGATCGACGGGCCGATGATGCCGATGCAACACTGCGAGATAAGCAAGCTAGCGATCGAGCATCCTACCGAAATTCTTGATTTGTGAAGGATGTTAGCTTTTAGACCAATCCAAGCTTAAAGCTTTAATCAAGACTGAGAAAAAATAGCCGATCGGTTTTTTTAGAATCCTGATCGGTTTTTTTCTACGTGTATAGAGGGGTGGACCTTAGCTTTGGAGCAAAAAATCATGCCGTGGGATGACTTTGTAAATCAAGCTCGACAGTTGAAGGGGCAAGGCTGCAATAGTGCAGAAATCATAAGAGTTCTCAAACAGTATGGAGCATCTGAGGGTGAGGCCCGCCGTGCTTTGCAAGAGATCCAGAAAGACGACCGGAGAAATGTCAATCCCCGCGATTTTTAGAGAAAACCTTTTCTAGACCTTCTCATTGGGCTTATTCGTATGTTTCGTATGTCTTAAGACTGCCCATAAGGTAATCAATGTATTCGACGGCCAACCTCTTGCCAGCCTGGTTAAAGCGTTTAGGTAAATCATTCTCAATGCATTCTTTTATCAAAGAGAACGCCTTTTCGTAAACACTGCGATCTAGCACAAGGGGTATGCCTGGGGAATCCAGAATATCATACCTGCCCCACCTCAGGCAGTGGGAAATCTGCTCTAAAAATTGGTAGATCGAAAAACAAAAGTATCCTACATCTTCATCGCTTAAGTCATGTCCAATCTTGGGAAATGACTCAAGCGCTTCTCGGCCAATTTTTTTTGCCAGAGTCTTAGCTCTATGATTTATCCAAGCCGCGACTAAACTTGAGTCTTCAAGTTCATCCATGAAATTTTGAAGAATTCTTAGCTCACCCTCTTTGCAATCTTTCTCTTGGCTCAATTTAAGCAGATTTTCAGAATCCAGTGTTTGCTCACTATTGCGCTTTAATTCTTCGACTTTCTTGGCGAGCGACGATCTTGCGCCTGCCAGCAATGCTTTTGATTCATCATGGAGATGATCTAGTTTAGGATTAAATTTGTTCAAGGAATGGACTTCCTGCTTTATCCTTGCAAATTTTGCTCCTTGTGATTCGTCTAAATAACCTTTTTGCTGAAGACTTTCTACAAAACTTAGATCGGAGTTGACTATTTCTAATTGATCTAGATTGATTTCCAGAGGTTTAAACGGACGATCTTCAAAAAGCTTTTCTAGCTGATCATCTGGAGAGCCTGATGTTGCAAATAAATCTCGTATTAGAGATGCAAAACCTAGTGTATAGGTTTGCTCATTGATAAGTTTATGACAGTGAAGTTCTTTGAGATTACTTGGCAAGTCAAACGTCATAACTTGAACTGGAATCACTGTCTTGTCTTGTTTCTTAGCGCTTTCCCACTCCCAGTTGACATTTTCTGAATTGACGGCTGAAGGAGTTAGCACAAGCACCACTGCATCGGCAGAATAGATGACATCTAAAATCTGATGTCTCCAAGCCCTGCCACCTCGCATGCCCTCAATATCTCGCCAGACTTGAAATCCTGCCTGCTCCAATTCTGCTTTTAGGCGAGTAACGGCAGCTTGACCATCTTTTCGGGCATAGGACAGAAAAATGGTAGGCATAAAAATTAGCCTATGTAGGATCCATGATGTGCACTGCTGCTTTATCTCTCAGATCTCAGGGAAAACACGGATCATTGCTAAATTAGCATGTAGCCTGGGGAAAGGCTGCTGAAGTCAGGGGTTTTTGACCTTTTTCTACACATTGCAATGGGGGCGTTTTCTCAACGGGGGCGCACCATCAAAAGTTGTTCGGCTCTAGTGAAGCCGTACTTCTTATAAAATGGCTGCATTTCTGGGGTGCAAAAAAGCTGGATACATTCCACCGCAGACAGCCTTGGATGGGTGGTAATGTGCTCGATCAGCTTTGCCCCCAACCCCTGCCCGCGATAGTCTGCCGCCACAATCACATCGAAGACGATCGCACGATACACCCAGTCGGTCAGCACTCGGCAAAAGGCCGCCAATCGCTGTGATTCCTCATCCCAGAGGCCAAAGAGCAGGTCACTATTGCTGAGTAGAGTAGGCACATCGGCCAGGGTTCGCTCTTTGCTCCACCATTCTTGCAAGTACATCTGGTGCAGCTGCTCAACCTGCATTGGGCTGAGCTCGTGGATGAGGGTAAGCATAGGGAGATTTCGATTCTTTACGGTACGGGTATCCTGACCCAATGGCTAAAATAAAGGGCTACGATCAAGAGGTGGCATGGGCGCAAGACCTATCTTACTGCTGATGGCAGGGGCAAACGCTGCCGATACAATGTAGGTATAAATGCGTCGCCAATCCTCCTCTCCTTAGTAAGGCACACGCGAGATCTTAAGGGGCGATCGCAGATTACTAACGTCAGCCAGGCTCAAGGAGCGATCGCCCGAGGCGCGAGCCTTTAGCGTTGCGCTGACACTGATCATCCATAACGGAGGACACCTCCATGAAACTCTCTCTACTAGCCGGAGCCGCAGCCGCTATTCCTGTAGCCTTTGCTATGCCTGTGCAGGCCGAAAATCCGGCCCACGTGCAGCAGCTGCTCGAAACCAACCTTTGTCAGGGCTGCGACCTGTCAGGCGCAGACCTAACCCAGGCCCACATCATTGGGGCCGACCTGCGCGACGCCAACTTGCAGGGGGCCACCCTGGTCGAAGCCAACTTGGAAGGGGCCGATTTAAGCCGCGCCGACCTGACCGGGGCAGATATGACTCGCGCCTTTTTGACCAACGCCCTGCTCCAAAACGCAACCCTCGACGAAGCCAACTTGACCGATGCTTCTGTCTACTTTGCTGAAGTCAATGGAGCCACTTTTCTCGACGCCAATTTGACCGGCGCAGATATCGTGGGCACCCCCATCAGCGTGGGTGGCGACTAGCATTATCTGGTTTGAGTTGAGTCTCGGTAGGCGAGTGGGGCCAGCGCCCCTACTCGTTCCATGACCTATCGTAGTGCGCATTGCGTAGTTTTTAGGTCCATTCATCCTGATTTGCAAGGACAAAGCTAAAAAACCTTGTTTGATCTCTGCTAGAAATCTCTAGAAATTTCTTTGCGGCAGCATTGCACTGATTTGTGAAAGCTTGCCAATCAGGAGAAACAATGCTTGAGAAGTCAGCTATTTCATCCAGCAAGGGCATGATTCGCTGATCTGCGATCAGAAATCCTTCGATTCCTATTACAGCAATATCTCGGAGGCTGCAATCTTCAACGAAGCCGATTGCATATTGCGATGGCATGTAGAGTTCTTCACCGCTAACGATCCCGTACTGCCGATATTGCTCAAAGATATCTGTAGGCATTCAAAACTCTGCTTTCCAAACGAGACTTTCTAGAGTACCGATACAGCATTTAAATGACAGCCCTCGCCCTGGTGCCTGGCTCTGCCTGGCCGCATTGGTTTTGCGGCTCTGCCGCTCATTTTAAGAGGCAAAGCCTCCGACAAGCATTCCCATGCAGAGCACGGGAACGATGGGCCAGCGAATGCTGAACCGACGTGGTTTATACCGTGCTGGTTAGAGCGATCGCCCAGCACACCTCATAGCTACGGCTGTTGAGTTCTCTCCCCGTAGGACAACAATTGCTCGATCGCAGCCAGTCGGTGCTGCCACGATCGCAGTCGGTAGCGGCTGTTGGCAGTGTCGATCAGCACTCCCTGATTCAGCGACTCTTGAACATTAGCGAGTCCGACTTTGACATTGGCTAGGTGGCGACGCGACGGCTCCTGGGCCAGGGTTTCAAACTCGTTGCCCAGCTCGTTGACCGCCTCAACCCAGGGTTCTAGCGTGCCGCGCTCCATCCACAGGCGGTCTTGGGTGAGCAGCCAGCTCCACTCGCGCTGGAGCGCTTCGTAGCGGCTAAAGGCCATAGCGTAGGGCGTGGTGGGGCCAGGCTGCCTAGCACCCTGGGTTTGGGCCAGCACCGCATTCAGCTCAGCATTCAGGTCGGCGGTGGCAAATAGGGCATAGCCGGGGGTGGGCAGGTCGCGGCTGGCCTGCATTTGGTCGAGGGTGGCGGCATTCGACAGGTTGAGCAGGCGAATGCCGGGAATGACCAGGGTAGAGCCAAACGATTCATTCACCAGCCAGGGGGAAACAATCCGCTCAAAGCGGCTGGTGTCGCCCGCGTAGCTCATCAAGACAATCCAGTCGAGATAGTTGGCTCGCGCCCAGGTGCCCCAGTCTTGCTGAATGCGCTGGAGGCGATCGTGCTCGGGGTTGGCAAAGACTGCTGCCGACATGACCAGGCCGGGGCGCTGCCGCCGCAGAGTGCTGGAGATGGTTTCGACAAACGAGGTCACCTGCTGCGTCCGAAATTCGGTCCAGCGCTGCCACAACACCTGCTGCTGAATCTGCTGGTTGCGATCGAGACTGCTGGCGCGAGGATTAAGGGTCAACGGGTCAACTCCGCTGGTGCTCTGAAACCGCCAGCGCGCGACGTCGCCATAGCCGTAGGT
Source organism: Nodosilinea sp. LEGE 07298 (assembly GCF_015207265.1). GTDB lineage: Bacteria > Cyanobacteriota > Cyanobacteriia > Phormidesmidales > Phormidesmidaceae > Nodosilinea. Next base: position 7,845 of record NZ_JADEXE010000154.1, read on the forward strand.
GCGGTTGGCTCCTGGGTCTTGGAAGGGGTAGCGAATGTAGTCGAGGTGCAGGCCATCGACCTCGTAATTGGTGACGATTTCGGTCATTAGCCGGGTCAGATAACTGCGCACCTCGGGGTTGGCGGGGTCTAAAAAGGGTTTGTCTTGCCCACGGGGAATCAGGCTGCCGCTGTTGTCGGAACCGGCCCAGGTGGGGTGGCGAGAAATGATCGGGCCGGGGTAGTTGGCAGGCTGGTTGAGCAGGCGGTTGTGGCGCTGGTTGCTTGCCGCAAATACCCACACCCAGGCGTGTAGGGTCATGCCGCGCTGGTGAGCTAGCTCGACGGCAGCAGCCAGCGGATCCCAGCCACTGGTCAGGGGGTTTTGCTCGGGGGCTACTTGGCTGGGGTAAATGGTGTAGCCCGCATTCACGGTTTCAAAGAAGACGGTGTTAATGCCAGCGGCAGCCAGTTTATCGAAGATCGCGCTCAGCCCCTCGGGCGACCTGGCCTGCACAATGGTGCCGCGATCGAGCCATACCGCGCGAATTTCGCCCTGGTCAACGGGGCGATCGGTGGCAAAGTTGTCCCACAGGGCAGTGCGGGCGGCCAGCCAGCGATCGCGCACTTCACCGTGTTTGCCCGCCGCCAGCAGCCCATCCCACTCGTTCAAGAGCTGCTGAGCGTCTTCTAAGGCGGGGTGTAGAAAGGTGCCCTGACTGGCTAGCTTCGCCTGATTGGCGGCGCTCAGCACGGGTTGGCCACCGGGCAGGGTTAGCACCGTTGATGCATTGAGGGAATGGGCCATGATCAGGGCGCTCTCAAAGCGTCCAATCAGGTTTCTAAGCTCCTGCTGCATGGCCAAAAACACCACCGGGCTGGGGGGTCGTCCGGTGGGCGATAGCTCAATTACCGCCGGGGCAATTTGCTCGGCGGGGTCGCCCAGCCCGGTCGCTTCCTCGGCAGTACTATCTGGGTTGACGGATGGCAGCACCCTGAGCCGCTGAGAAGGGGGCAGGGGAGGGATAGCGGGAACGTGCTCAGGCCGCCGACCGGGCCTTGTCCGCGTGGCGGGGGCTAGAGGAGCCACATTTTCGATCGCGTTGGCCGGGTCGATTGCTTCAGTCGGCACTTCGAGATCCAGCACTTCAGGGTCTAGCGCTTCGACCGCAGGTAAGGCAGGGGCATCAGCCTGAGCGTAGACTGGAACGTTGGGCATACCCCAACTCCCGACTAACCCTGCGATGGTCAAAGACCGGCCACAGAGGGCCATCGCCATCAGTAAAAAACCCGGCTGCATCACCCGCTGCGTCACAATGTCATCCCTCCATCACACGGCGCTAATTGTGGCACAGGCCAACCGCTCTGGCGTTGATCCTAGGGGCGATCGCTAAAGAGCAGAACGTAGCGGATCCACAATCCACCACTCAACCGTAGGCGCTGTACCACCCCTTCAGTAAACCCATTAGGCTGGCAGGCTAACCGTAAATGTAGTGCCTGCCCCCACTCGGCTGGTGACTTTGATAGTGCCCTGCTGGAGCTGCACAAACTGCTTTACAATGCTCAGCCCCAGCCCTGTACCGGGAATATTGCTGACGTTTTGGCCCCGGTGAAAGGGCTCAAACAGCTGCCTGCGATCGCCCGGCGGAATGCCAATACCCTCGTCCTGTACTTTAATAATGGCCTGACCTCGCTGCTTGGCCAGCTTCAGCCAGATTGGGCGATCGCCGGGGGTATAGCGAATCGCATTAGACAACAGGTTGTTGAGGATCGATCGCAGCAGCCGCTCATCTAGGCAGGCCAGCACCTGGCGACTGCGACATACCAATTGAATCGGGGCCTGGGGGCGGCGGTAGTCGCCCTCGGCCAGCAGCCCCTGGCAAAAGGTCACCAGGTCCAGCGGTTTGGGGTTGACCTCCAGCACCTTGGCCTCAATCTTGCCGATCACCAGAATGTCGTCGATCATCTGGGTCATGCGCTCGACATTGGCATTGATAGTCAACAGGTAGTCGTTTTTTTCGTCGGGGCGCAGCTGGGTGTCGTAGCGATTCAGCGACGATACGGTTAGCGCGATATTGTTGAGCGGGTTGCGAAACTCGTGGCAAACCATAGAGACAAAGCGCGATCGCATGTCGCTTAGCTGCCGCAGCTGCTGATTCGCCGCCTGTAGCTCGGCGGTGCGCTCCTGCACCTTTTGCTCTAGCTCTTCGTTGGCCCGCTGCAAAACCTCCTCGGCCCAGCGCCGCTGGGTAATATCGCGAAAGGTGACCACCGCGCCAATCAGCTGCCCGTCCTCGTCGCGCATGGGGGTGCTGATATACTCCACCGGAAAACTAGTGCCATCCTTGTGCCAAAACACCTCATTGGCTATGTGTCGCACACTGCCATCCTGAAAAGCTGCGTAGATGGGGCAGGCTTCGCGCTGATAGGGACTGCCGTCAACGAGAGAATGGTGCATCACAGCGTGCATCGACTGGCCAATCAGCTCTTCTGTTGACCAGCCAATCATGTCGGTGGCGGCGGGGTTCACAAAGGTCACGTTGCCGTCGAGATCGAGTCCATAGATACCCTCGCCAACGGCGTTAAGAATGAGCTGGTGCTGGCGACGCAGGTGCTCTAGTTCTTGCCCCAGAGGCGCGGTGGCGGGGGTAGAAGCCTCTCGGGAGGGCAGCCAGTAGGTTTGAGTCATTGCGGTAGCTAGCGTAGTCAGCAGAATTACTTTGAAATAAAATCCACACGTCAGCCCATAACCTTAGCCCTGATCGGCAAACAGGCCACTGCTTAACACCAAGTCATGGCGGAGTGTATCGGTGGATACAACGGCTTGCCTGTTTAAGGTTTACTAAAGAATTATAGATTTGCTAATCGCTTTCAAATAGTAACGGTCCAAAGCGATGTTTTGGTAGGCAGGGCCGAATAAGTTGTCGTTTCTTTTGAGTCTCTAAGTTTACTGTTAACACCTATTTTTCTCGGCAAAATTTGTATGTATAGATTTCGATGATTTGCGTTAGTGAGGTGCAGTTCGTTGCGGCCATCCACGGGTTATAAAGTGTTGTGAAGACCATTCTCATCATTGAAGACGAAGCTCAAACCCGCAATATTTTTCTTAAGTGTTTGGAGTTCGAGGGGTTCCGAGCCGTGGGAGCTAGTGACGGCACCACCGGGGTCACGATGGCGTTGCAGCACGCCCCCGATCTAGTCGTCTGCGACATTATGATGCCCGATATGGATGGCTATTCGGTGCTGTCGGCCCTGCGCAAGGTGCGGCAGACGGCGCTGATTCCACTGATCTTTCTGACCGCCAAAGTAACCATGGCCGACCTGCGCCGGGGCATGGAACTCGGTGCTGACGATTACTTGACCAAGCCCTGCACTGTCGAGCAGTTTTTAGCCGCTATCAACAGTCGTTTGCAGCGTCAGGCCGAGATTCTTGAGTTATACGGCACTGCGCCTGTCAAGTCAGGGCAGCCTACTTCAGCCCCAGAGCCATCTCACCCCATCTTCCCGACCGATCCCAAGCTGGCCAATGTCTTTGACTTCATCGAAGCTCACTACCGCCAACCCATCAGCCTCAAAGATGTAGCTCAGGAGGCCGGGTATTCGCCTGCCTATCTGACCAACCTGGTACAGTCTCACACCGGGCGCACCATCAAACAGTGGATTATTGAGCGCCGTATGGCCCAGGCCAAGACCCTGCTGGCCAAAACCACCCAATCGGTGCGACGCATTGCTGAGGCCTCGGGCTACAACGATGCGGGCTACTTCACCCGACAATTTCGTCAATTTCACGGCATTTCCCCTCAGGCTTGGAGGGAGAGTCTGTAATCAAAATGACAAATAAGTGATTAATTTTGAAATCAAAAATAACTGCTAAAGAAAGTCCTACTATGTCCAAAAAATGATCCAATGTAATTTCAATTGCGGCTTGATAATGTGTCTATTAACTTAGGTGAACTCCCGTTCGCAATCTAGGCAGCGATGGAGATTGAACTTCCTTTTTCCTGTGCTGGATTGGGCGTCTGAGTTTGGTTGGGGAAAGGTTTTTGTCGCGTTCAACTATCCAAATTATGACGATTTCAGCAGTAGCAAAGTCGCTTAGCGACTGGAGCAGTTTGAGTTGCACATCGCCCTCCCTGATGTTGCCGGGCCAACCCTGTAGAGCGTGTGGGAATGTGCACTTTACCAGCGATCATTCTCGGTTCATGGAGACCATGCCCCAGGACCCAGTCGATATGGTCGACGACCTGGTGAAAATGGGCGTTTACAAGCAAAACCAGCTGCGGGCCGCCGACACTGTTAATGCCTACGAGCTGCGCAAGGCACTGTTTCTCAAGCGGGTGGGCCGCAACGACCCCCAGCGCGAAAAGCTGATTCTCGCTCTCTGCAAACAGGCGGGTGGGCTAGAGAACGCCTTTGCCGCCGCCTTTGGCCCGCAGGCGGGTCTGTTCTTTGCCGACTCGGTGCGCAACAGCGGCGCTACCCGTCGCGAGTTTTTGCGCAACATGGCGGTAGGGGCGGCCTTGGTCACGATGGCGAGTTGTGCCAGCGGTAGCGGCCCTGCCACCGAAGATGCCGCCGATGCTCCGGTAGAGGCGGGCGATCTAGAGAAGACCGACATTCAGGTGGGCTTTATTCCCATCACCTGCGCCACGCCGATTATTATGTCGGAACCGCTGGGCTTTTACGAAAAGTATGGTTTTAATGCCTCAGTGGTGAAAATGCCCAGCTGGGGTGCTGTGCGCGACTCTGCGATCGCAGGTGAGCTAGACGCCTACCACATGCTGGCCCCCATGCCCATCGCCATGACCCTGGGCCTCGGTTCGGCGGCCTTTGGCGTCAAGCTGGCCAGCATTGAAAACATCAACGGTCAGGCGATTACCGTCGCCGAGCGCCACAAGGGCAACGTAAACGGTCCCGAAGACTTCAAAGGCTTTGTAATTGGGGTGCCCTTCCCCTACTCGATGCACAACCTGCTGCTGCGCTACTACCTGGCCTCGGGCGGTCTCGACCCCGACGTAGATGTGCAGATTCGTCCGGTACCCCCACCGGACAGCATCGCTCAGCTAATTGCGGGTGACATTGACGCCATGCTAATGCCCGACCCGTTCAACCAGCGGGCGGTCTATGAGGGGGCCGGGTATATTCACATGCTGACCAAGGATCTGTGGGATGGCCACCCCTGCTGCGCCTTTGCCGCCAGCGACACCTGGATTAGCGAAAATCCCAACACCTTCCGGGCGCTGAACAAGGCCATCATTGAGGCAGCGGCCTACGCCCAAGAGCCTAGCAACCGGCCCGAAATTGCGGCGGCCATCTCCGATCGCGCCTTCCTGAACCAGCCTGTCGAGGTGGTCGAGGCCGTGCTCACCGGCACCTTTGACGACGGCCAGGGCAACACCCTGGAAGTGCCCGATCGCATTGGCTTTGACCCCTACCCCTGGCAGAGCTTCGCCAAATGGATCTCATCGCAGCTGGTGCGCTGGGATTTACAGGGTGATGACAAAGCCGCCCAGGAGATCACCGATGACACCTACGACAGTGTAGGCGAAGAGGTGTTCTTAACCGACTTGGCCCGCGAACTGTCTCAGGAACTTGGCCTAAACCCACCCACCGAAACCAACCGGGAAGAAAAGCTGGCCTTTGACACCTTTGACCCCGCGACCCCCGGCGCTTACGTCAAAGAACAAATCGACAAATTTGGCGTGTAGGAGGAGCGCGATCACCTCACCCGGCTAGCGCTAGGCGAGGTGATCGCGTCGCAACGGCGCATATAAGGAGGTATTCACCATGGCGGTTAGTAACGCCACACCGGGTCTAGTGACCACCGAGAAACAGGAACCCCTGTATCTCAACGAGAACGTGCGAGCTTTTGCCCTATTCATGCTTTCCCTAGGGCTATTTCTGCTGTTTTGGGAATTCGGAGCCCGAGCGGGCTGGTTTGTTCAGGGCGTGCCCACCGCTAGCGAAACCATTAAAGAGTTTTGGTGGTGGGTGAGCAACCCTTTCTTTGACAATGGCCCCAACGACCTGGGCATCGGCTGGAATCTGCTGATCAGCCTGCGCCGAGTGGCGATTGGCTATATTTTGGCGTCGCTGGTCGCCGTGCCCCTGGGCATTTTGATCGGCATTTCGCCCGTGGCCTACAAAGCGTTTAACCCCTATGTGCAGCTACTCAAGCCGGTGTCGCCGCTGGCCTGGCTGCCGCTAGGGCTATATATTCTGCGCGATTCTGAGCAGACCGGCGTTTTCATCATCTTTATCTCCAGCATTTGGCCCACGCTGATTAATACCGCCTTTGGCGTGGCCAGCGTCGATAAAGATTATCTCGATGTGGCCAATACCTTAGGGGCTTCGCGCCTGCGCACCATTATTAAGGTGATTATTCCAGCAGCGCTGCCCAACATCGTATCGGGTCTGCGAATCAGCATGGGCATTGCCTGGCTGGTGATTGTGGCGGCAGAAATGCTGCTGGGCACAGGCCTGGGCTACTTCATTTGGAACGAGTGGAACAACCTGTCGATCGCCAATATTTTGGTGGCCATTTTCATCATTGGCCTGGTGGGGCTGCTGCTCGATAGTCTGTTTGCCGCCCTAGAAAAATTCGTTGCATTTGGTCGAAACTCATGAGAACTGCACCCGTGAATAGTGTTGCTTCTATAGATCAACCCTCAGCGGCGTCACATTTGTCGATTCGCAATGTGACCAAGGTCTTCCCCGGCAAAAAGGGCATGTTTAACAAGCTCTCTGGTAAGACCAAGCGCGATTTCGTGGCCGTTCAGGATATCAGCCTCGATATTGAACCCAATACCTTTGTCACCATCATTGGCCCCTCGGGCTGCGGCAAATCGACCCTGCTGAATATGATTGCGGGTCTTAGCCCCATCTCTGGCGGCGAGATTTTGCTGAACGGAATGCCGATTACCGGGCCGGGGCCGGACCGGGGCATGGTGTTTCAAAACTACGCCCTGATGCCCTGGATGACGGTGGAAGAAAATCTACGGTTTGCGGTAGAGACCGTAGATCTGAAGATTTCGCCCAAGCGGCGCGATCGCATCATCAAAGAGCACATCCAGCTAGTCGGCCTCACCGGGGCCGAGCGCAAGCATCCCCACGAACTGTCGGGCGGCATGCGCCAGCGGGTCGGCATTGCTCGCGCCCTGGCGATCAACCCGCAGATTTTGCTAATGGATGAGCCCTTTGGCGCGCTCGACGCCCTGACTCGCGGCTTTTTGCAGGATGAAGTCGAGCGGATCTGGGAACAGGAGCGCAAGACCGTAATTATGATTACCCACAGCATCGAAGAAGCGCTGCTGCTCAGCGATCGCATCGTCATGATGACCCGTGGCCCCGCTGCCCGCGTCGATGAAATTCTAGAAGTGCCCTTCCCCCGGCCCCGCAACCGCGAAACCATTGAGCAGCACCCCGCTTACCACGACCTCAAGGCCGAGATGGAGAGCCACCTGTTCCGCGAGACCCGCGCCGTGGAAGCCGCCCGCATGGGTGGGTAAAGGGGTGGATGGGTGGATGGGTGGATGAACCCTGTAGGGTGCATTAGCGCAGCAATGCACCACTGAGGACTGTTACCCCTCATCCTCAACCTCTCTCATTGGGAAAGAAAATCCAGAATCCCCTGTAGGGTGGGCACTGCCCACCATCCCGCTCTAGGAATGCACAACTCAATTCGGCCCAATTCCCCGTTAATGCTGCCCAGCGGTCGAATTTAAAGAGTGACATTACAACCGCTGGGTTGGTCGGTGGGCAGTGCCCACCCTACCAGCACCAACCGTTTGACCGATTAAACCAACATTTTCTCTAGGTACTCAAGAGGACTTAACTATGACCGTTTCCCCCATTACCGAAAAACTGCTGGCCGCCAAAAAAGCCGCTGGCCTTAGCTTTGCCGACCTTGAAGCCAAAGTCGGCTGCGACGAAGTCTGGATTGCCTCTGTCTTCTACCGGCAGGCCAGCGCCTCGGTCGAAGAGGCTACTAAAATGATTGAGGCGATCGGTGCCGACTCATCCCTAGTCGAGGCCCTGACCGAGTGCCCCGTCAAAGGCGGCCTGGATCCAGTAGTTCCCACCGACCCGCTGATCTATCGCTTCTACGAGATCATGCAGGTCTACGGCATGCCGATCAAAGCCGTGGTGCACGAAAAATTTGGCGACGGCATTATGAGCGCGATCGACTTCACCATTGATGTCGAAAAAGAAGAGGATCCCAAGGGCGATCGCGTCAAGGTGATCATGAACGGCAAATTCCTGCCCTACAAAAAGTGGTAATCCCCTTTCCATCGTCCTAACTCACAATCTCCGTAGGCTGTTGGCCAAGGCTAGCAGCCTTTCCTATGCCCTCCCTTTCGTTTTCCGTTCCCTACATCCCATCTCCCCCACCCGCCTTCTCATCTACCCCTTACTCATCCACC
>NZ_JADEXE010000598.1 GCF_015207265.1 Nodosilinea sp. LEGE 07298
TGGTTATGCTTAATATCATGGGCTATGTCAACCGTTCGGAGGTCAATGGCCCTGGAAAGCGGGCTGTGGTGTGGGTGCAAGGTTGCCTGCGGGAATGTCCGGGCTGTTTTAACCCGGCATCTTGGCCCTTTGAAGCTAACCAGATTGTCTCGGTAGATGAGGTGGTGGAACGCATTTTGGCTGACCCTGAAAATGAGGGGGTCACGTTCTCTGGGGGAGAGCCATTTTGGCAGGCTCCAGCCCTGACGATGGTGGCCCGACAGGTGAAGGCCGCTGGGCTCAATACGATGTCGTTTTCGGGGTTTACCCTGGGCCAATTGCAAGGGGCTCAGGCACCACCCGGCGCTCAACAGTTGCTCGGCCAACTCGACATTCTGGTGGATGGCCCTTTTGTAGAATCCCTTGCGATCCATGACCCAATGTCGCCAGTATCGTCGCGCAACCAGCGGGTGCGAGTGTTTAACCCAGCGCTGCAAGACCGCATTAACTGGGCCAGTGACCAGGTTGAGGTACACATCTTCAAAGACGGTAGCCGCCTGGTGACGGGGTACCACGGGCAATTGGGGCTGGGCGATGGAGCCGGGCCTAACCCATAATCTCGGGGCAAACATGGCGATCGCTGCTTCAACCTGAGGGGGTTAAGTCTAGCGTGGCGGATAAAATACCGGGTTCGACTGTGGGTTTGAGCTGAAACCCAACCCGCTTACATAGGTGCTGCATACCACTGTTCTCAGCCAAAATTTCCCCCGTCAGGCGTTTCAGCCCTTCGGTGCGGGCGACCTCGATCAGGCGGCTCAGCAGCTCGGTGCCAAAGCCCTGGCCCTGGTAGGGATCAGCTATTAACATGGCAAATTCGGCCTCGGGCAGGCCGTGCTTTTGGGTGAGACGACAGACGCCGATAATGTTGGGGTCGGGGGTACTCACTTCAGCGACCAGGGCGATCTCGCGATCGTAGTCGTTAAAGCAGATGCGGGTGAGGCGATCGTGGGCGATGCGGGCGCTGCGCTTGATGGTGTGGAAGTAGCGCAGGTAAATGCTGTGGTCAGACACCATATCGTGGAAGGCGATAATCAGCGGCTCGTCTTCGGGGCGAATGGGGCGAATGGTAATGCCGTCACGCCCCGGCCAGATGTATTG
>NZ_JADEXE010000599.1 GCF_015207265.1 Nodosilinea sp. LEGE 07298
CCCACCAACCCACCAACCCTCCTACCCACTCACGACCTCCTCGACCTGATTCCCCGCAAACCGCTGCCACACCGCATCGGTCAGCAGGTGCGACAGCAGCCCCAGGGGGCCAGCAAACAGGCATAGGGCCAGGGAGTGACGGGTGAACACGCCGCTCTCTTGGCCCTGCCAGTAGATCCAGCGGCCCACAAACAGGTCAAAGGCAAGGAAGTGGACCCAGCCGGTGGCGGTAACGTGGGGGTTGGCAAAGATGGCGGCCAGGTCGCTGAGGCTGAGGTTGGGGTCGGAGAGGGCTTCGATGCCCTGTACGTTGTTAAAGCTGGTGACAAAGAGAAACAGGTACAGCCCGGCCAGGGCGGCGAAGGGCAGCAGTGACCCCATGACGGTACGGGTAAGTTTGGTGTTGGGCACCAGCACCATCAGCGTCCAGAAGGGCAGCACGAACAGGTTGGCACCGCTAAATAGCAGGTCTAATAGAGGGGCATCGACAGTCATAGGGAATGTGCATTAAAAATCTCTCTCCAGTGTAAGCAGTTCCCGTGGGGTGCATCTGCAAAGCGACGCACCAATCAAGCGCTTCTAACCCAGGGCAATATCCAAAAACATCATGGTGACAAAGCCGCCCATCAGGCCGACGGTGCCGCGCTGGCCAAAGGATTTTTGGTCGATATCGGGGATGATTTCATCCACAATCACAAACAGCATCGACCCGGCGGCAAAGCCCATCGCCCAGGGCAGCGCGGTCTGCGCCAGGGTGACAACGGCGGCCCCAATTAGACCGCCGATAGGTTCAATCAAGCCGGTGAGAGACGCGATCGCGAAGGCATAGCGAGGGGAATAGCCGATATTGCGCAGGGCGATCGCCACCACCAGCCCTTCGGGAATATTTTGTAGCCCAATGCCCACCGCCAGCGCCAGCGCCCCGGCCTGCTCGCCGCCGCCAAAGCCCACCCCGACCGCCAACCCTTCGGGGAAATTGTGCAGGGCGATCGCGATCACAAACAGCCAGATTCGCTTCATGTCTTGGGCCGCTGGCCCCTCTGGCCCCTTAAAAAAGTGCTCGTGGGGAAAGAGGTTGTGTGCCCCCCACAGAAACGCCCCGCCCAGCAAAACGCCAGCAACCATCACCACAGCGG
>NZ_JADEXE010000155.1 GCF_015207265.1 Nodosilinea sp. LEGE 07298
GGGTCTGGTTAAGTTGAATCAGGCTCTGTGAGGTGTGTGATGAGTTCAGCCTGGTTGGTAATTGCAGTGGTGGGGGGGGCGATCGCGTCTGCGTCCAGTCTGCTGGGTTCCCGCGATATCAAGTGGTTTAAGCGACTGCGCCGCCCCGACTGGCTCACCTTCGAGTTTGCCATTCCGATCGTGTGGACGGTGGTGTTTATCTGCGGCGGCTGGTCGGCCTACATCGTCTGGACCCAGACCCAGAGTTGGTGGCTGATGGCTGGGTATGTGCTGCTAGAGCTGCTGATTGTGAGCTACACCCCAGTCATGTGTAAGCTGCAAAGTCTGCGGGTGGGGGCAGCGATCGGGGCGGCGGGGTTTGTGTTTGGGCTGCTGCTGGCCTGGCCCGTTGCGCAGGTAGACACCAATGCGCTGCTGCTGCTGCTGCCCTACCTGCTGTGGAGCCCGGTGGGGACATTCATCACCTGGCAGATGGTGCAGCTGAATCCAAGTCAAGCCTGAGAATGATCGAAGCCGCCTCTCGTGGGGTGAAGGGCGGAGGGGGAATTAGTACTCTGCGAGTTTAGATACTATTCTCGGGGGCTAGGGAGCAAGGGGGCTAGGGAGCCAAGCAATTCGGAATGGTGGGCATATTTCAGCCGCCGAGTATAGTACTCAACGGCGCAAGTTGGGGGACTATTGCCGATCGCGGAAGGGCTGGGGAGCTAAGGGGCTGGATTAATGGATTTATTTCAGTTATACGGTACTGGGGTAGACCAATGGGCTACTGGGCGGAGCAACTTTGCATATCAGATAATAAAGATAAGCTTTGTCCAAAAGTTCACGTAAGCGGGTAAATTATCAAAAAGCTATAAGAATCAATCTATATAGTCTAGTGCTAGAGATTGCTTGCCTATATTCTAAATCAGTATAACTGAACACCAAGTACTAATCCTGAAGATCTAGCTCTACCAAAGGTTCCAGTTAACACTGCATATTTAGACCATCTTTACGAACAAAGCTAGACATATAACGCGGTTAAATTCAATTCTTAGCTGCACTTCCCAGATGAAAGCAATAGTAAAGTTGCTAGCCATCTAACGTGACCAGACATTTACCTGTTTGGTTATAAGTCGGCAGGCGCAATGAGTAGATATAAGTCGATGTGGGTCAGATTAATCCACGTTGGCTAAACTTTGTCGAAGGCAATCAACTAATGCCTGCGCGGGTTACGCTGCCGCCAACCCATTTTATATTTGCATTAACTCACCCTCTCATATCATTGCTGTAAAGGAAAACAATTTAAATCAATTTGCTAGACCATCTGTGTCTATTTGAGTCTAAATCACACGTAGATCAAGGGTTTTGGGCTGGTTATTTCTGGCCAGTTTTTGGCTCGTCTACTAAGTTAATAACCTATCGTCACAGCCCTCGGTGCAAATCTGCAAGGATGTTCCCTACCTGCTAGAAGTTAGTGATTACTTATCGTCAAGCCAACTCGTTCCACCCTCAAGAATTTTTATTTAATCCTCAAAACTTAGCTTATAAAATTGAACACAAGAATGATTTAGCCCTGACTGGCTATTGGTATCATTCCTTCCATGACGATACCTGTCATCTGGCTGACAAATCCTGGTGGTTAGGATTAGTGGAGGGGAGGGTTGTTTTCTCAGGACAACAGCCTTTATCCATCAACTATCTGCTAGAAATAATTGAGCGCTATGTTTTTCGCATCCGCAGCAAGCCAACTCAAAGCACCATCCTTGAGCTTAAAGAAGCGCTGTATCTAGACGATCAAGATGGTCAGCTAGAGCTACTGCCGGTTTTTTTGGAAAACCTATATGAGTTGGAGGTAATTCAGCCTGAAGAGGTTCAACATGCTGTGCGGCTCAGAGTATTGCAAGACCTGGATCAGGTGCTGTTTAGTTACTCTGGTCAGGCTCAGTTTAAACCAGAGGATGATCTTTCAATTCAAACCCTAGTTCCTGGCTTTGAGCTCTCAAAAATATTGGCCGAGGCGCGTCGTCGACAGCTAATTTGGGAGCAGGTTAAGCGCACAATTCCTAGTCTCGATAGCAAGCTTTTCATCCATGAGGAAGCGGTTAGAGCATCCCGCATAACCGATCGCCAGGAAAAATATCTGAGAGCCCTACTCTCCCATGGCGCAACCGTAAACTCTATTACATTAGCTCTGGCTCAAGACACTCTAGAAATTGCTAGAGGTTTAGCAAAGTTAGCGGAGCAAGGACTAATTAAGGTTGAATTGCCGTTTCGTAAAGCAGTATCTCAAATCTTAATCATCGATGACTCTCCGGTTATGCTGCAGCAGTTCAAACGGTTGGTTTCCGGTTGGGGATACCAGGTGCGATCGCATGATGATCCTATGACTGCGGTAGAAACTATGCTGGAAGTACAGCCAGCGATTGTCTTCCTGGACATCAACATGCCAGACATTTCTGGGTTCGATTTATTGAAGCAGATTCGGCGACACTCGCAAATTGCGGCTACTCCCTTAATCATGCTGACGGCAGAACGTACACTCTCGAATAATTGGCGATCGCAGTGGAGCGGCTGCCAGTTTTTGTCTAAACCCCTTGCCACCGAAGAGATTCCTAGATTTGAAGCAGAGCTAAGAGAGCTTTTAAAGGCCGTGATTCCTAGTGCGGTAACTGGTTGAACCTCTATTGAGTAATGCACTGAACTAGTACTCTGCGGCGCAAGTTTAGATACTATTCTCCGGGGGCTAGGGAGCCAAGCAATTCGGAATGATGGGCATATTTCAGTCGTCGAGTACTAGGTCAGGAAAAATTAGTTGTAAATATGATTAGAAATATTTATTAAGCTTAGGACTATAAAACGTGAACGACATTATATTTGAGGCTAATCCAGGGCTCATGCCAGCCCTATTTTTCCTTAAATCTTTTTGGCAACAGATTAAGCTTTCTCTATCCCCGTCTGTAGCTACGATCAACACATCTAGATCAAAGATTTGGGTGCTGAGTAGTTCGAAATTGGTTCTAGACCAGTTTGAGCTATTCAGGCAACGAGGTTATCCAATTGTCGCCTATCAGGCCGATTCCGCCTTATCTCATGCACTCTCGTCTGCTGCGATCGTTTTTCTAGATCCTCAAACGTCGGGTCAGTCCAGCAGCGAGATACTCAGGCTATTGCAGCACCGATCCGACTGGCTTAGTATCCCGTTGATTGTTCTAACCTCAGAGGTTAGGCTGTGCCAAAGTTGGCGACAGTCACAGCATCGTCATCGGTTTCTATTGAGCCCAAAGGCTCATTCAGATGGACCAGAATTCAAAGCTGACGTAGAGAAAATACTGCGAGAATTTTCTGTCAAACCAAGCCCACGTTGAAAAACGTAGTTTTGGCTATCATCACCCCCTGAGTAAGGTGAAGATGATGAAATAGTCGAAGGCAAATAGCCAGCCAATCAATCTTAACTTTATCAAGTCTTGGTTTAGAGTGCCTGTTACTTTAAATTCTCACATCTTCTAAAAAGCTCTGCTGTTTAGATCCGGATATCGTCATTTTGTCTAGAAGTTTGATTTGGAGATCCAGAAAATATCAGATTCTACGGAGAAGTTTAGTATGCAAATTTTAGTGGTTGACGATAGTGCTGTAGATAGGCAGTTCCTGTCAACATTGCTTGAGGATATGGGACATCGAGTGGAAGCTTCTGACAGTACAAAGGGCGTTGTAGAAAAACTCTCTACCGGTCAATATAGCTGCCTATTTCTCGATATTGTGATGCCTGAACAGGATGGCTACAAATTTTTGCGAGAGATTCGCACCAATCAGGTGACGGCCCAGCAAAACGTAATTTTTTGCTCTAGCAAAAAGACCCCTGTAGAGGTTAAATACGGCCTCAAAAGGGCGGGGGCGAATGATTATATTACCAAACCTGTGAGCCGAGAACGACTGGCCGAGGTTTTGCAGAAACTCTAAATCTATATTCATTGCTTAATTAAACCCAATCCAAGTCCAGGCGTGAAGTTTTGCCGATGGGAAAACTTCAGATCCTGAGCTGGACTTGGTATATTTTCTCCTCATGAATTTCCTATGACGGACTCTTTTGAAGCCGATCTCGATTCCCTGGCTCTGCCCGATAGCTCATACTTCTTGACTCAGGTTGGCCGCCGCCGCCTAGCTTTTCCCTCCACCGAAATTGCCGAAGTGATGCTGGTAGATAGATCGCAGGTATTGAGCCTGCCCTTTTACCAGCCCAGTCTCTTAGGGGTGGTGCATGTTCAGGGGCAGCTGGTGCCGCTGGTAACGCTGCAAGTTCTGCTGGAGGGAGCGAGCGGCGTAACCCGGGAGGTCTTTAATGCCGTGCAGCTGAACGCCAGCTCCCAGCTCGCCGGTATTGCTCTAGTGATCGATCAGCTAGTGGGCAACTGCACCGCCGAACAGCTCGCTCAAGACTCAACAATTGAGCCGTTTAATCCTGAAATTGTCCCGGCAGATCTGTGGCAGCCTCGCCGCTGGATACCTTTGGCGGTCTGAACTGCCCGCCTCTCGGATAGTCCGAACCGATCGAGACGACTCCAGTCACGCTCTAGCGGTATCTAGCCTAAAGCTCTCTATATTTTTGACCTATTTTTTAGTGGGACTAATGTATGAAACGTCGACGTTTATTTAATCAGCTAACGCTTGGGGCGATCGGGGCTGGGGTGGCGTCTGCCTGTAGCAGTTCGCCAACGGTGTTTACGCCCAACAGCAGCAGTGGCGGTAGTAACCCTCGCATCGAATGGCGCATGGCCACCAGCTGGCCCGAAAACCTGGATATCGTGTTTGGTACCGCCCAGCGGATGTGCGATCGCATCAGCGAGCTAACTCAGGGCAATTTCTCCATTACGGCCTTTCCGGCCGGGGGGATTGCGCCACCGCTGGAAATTCTCGACACGGTGCAGGCTGGAACAGCTGAATGTGGCCACACCGCTGGCTACTACTACACCTCGAAAAATCGCGCCTTTGCCTTTGCTACCAGCATGCCCTTTGGCCTCAACCCTCACCAGCACGTTGCCTGGCTCTACGGAGCCGGGGGGCTCGATTTAATTCGGGGCATCTACGGTGATTTTGGCGTGATTAACTTTCCGGCTGGCAGCACCGGTAACCAAATGGGCGGCTGGTTTCGCAACAAAGTCAACTCCGTCAGCGAAATGCAGGCGATTAAAATGCGCATGCCGGGGCTAGGCGGCGAAGTGCTCAAGCGGATGGGGGCTGAGGCCCAGAACATGCCGCCAAACGAGATTTTGCTGGGTCTGGAGCGAGGCAACATTGATGCCGCAGAGTGGGTAGGGCCTTACGAAGACGAAAAGCTGGGCCTCAACCAGTACGCCCCCTATTACTACTACCCCGGCTGGCACGAACCGGGCACAACTTACGAACTCGTCGTCAACCAGGTTGCCTGGGAGCGGCTGCCGGTGGAGTACCGTCAGGCGATTGAGCTAGCCGCCTTTGAAGCTCAGGTCAGAATGCTAGCCGAGTATGACGCGGCCAATCGGGAGGCCTTGCAGCGGCTAATTAGCTCCGGCACCGAGCTGATCTCTTATACCCCAGAAATCATTCAAGGGGCTCGTACAGCGGCCAATGATCTCTATGCCGAGTACGCCAGCCAGGATGCCAGCTTCCGGCAAATTTACGACAACTGGAATGCCTTTCGAGGGGGAATCTATCGCTGGAATAGCGTCAACGAGCGCAGCTTTGCCGAGCTGATTTTCTCAGATACCTAAGCGTATTTCACCCAATGGATTGTTGTTCAAGATTTAGCAACGTAATCGCAACGTAATAGCAGGAGCCAAATTACCATGACTCTCCCTGGCCAGAATACCTGGGAAGCCTCCACGTACCCTGTCGATGCCCCTGTCGATGCCCCTGTCGATGTCCCTGCCAATGCCGACAATGACGCATTTACCTCCCCTGCCGATCGAAAGGCTGAAACAGAGGATGCTCCTGTCCTTCAAGTAGTACCCAATGAACCGATTTCGCCCCGCAGAGGACTCGGCATTGGTTTTAAAGCCACGGTCTTGGCGGCGGTGTTTGGCGTGCTGCCGGTGCTGGTGGTTGGTAACGTGGCGTACCGGTCGGCTAACCAGTCGATTACGGAGCGGATTGCTCAAGAAGAAATTGCCGGGGTAGATCAGCTCTCTGACCAGCTGCGCCGGTTTTTACAGGAGCGGGTGGCCAACGCCAGCACAGTTGCCAATATCGCGCAGGAGTCAGGTCTATTTGCTAGCGATCTAGATTCGGTAGAAAGGGCGGCCGTTACCGGGCAATTGACCCGAGAGCTGACGCAGTTTGTACAGGACTATCGCACCTACTCCAGTTTGGGGATATTTAGCATCAATGGCGATGTTTTGGTGCAGTCTACAGGCTCTGCTCAGGAGGTGAACCAGCGGGGGGCGACCTATTTTCAGCAGGTGCTGTCGACTCAGGCCCCGGTGATTAGTGAGCCGGTGGCGGTAGAGTCTGCCGTGGCCGGTGCAGCGGCTATCTATGTCGCGGTACCAGTCAAAGATGTTGCGGGAACATTGCTGGGGGTCGTTGTGGCCAAGATTCCAGTGGAATTTGTGGGCAATGCTATTCTCCGGGCCGCTAGTTTGGGCGAAGGCACCCAATACCGATTGGTGGATAGCTCCGGCGAGATTTTTCAGAGTCTGCCCGCTGATCCTGAGAATCCTCAGGTGGGGTTGCCTTTGGCCGATCTGCTGGCCAGTTTCGCCGATGTCAATGCTCAGAAACAGCGTCAGGCCTGGATTGAGTCGGCTCAGGGCCAGGAATTTCTGAATGCCTATGCGCCTCTCCAGGGGTTTGATGCTCTGAACTGGAGCGTGGTTGCCTCTAGCGATACAAACCTGGCCTTTTTGCCCCAGCGCCAGCTGCTGCAAACGATTGTGGTGGGTACGCTGCTGACCGGAGTGACGGCGGTACTGCTGGGGATTTTGCTGGCCAGACGCGCCACCCGACCCGTCAGCCAGGCGGCGAAGGCCGTGGAACTGCTGGGCCAGGGGCAGCTCGACGCCCGCGTACCGGTGCGGGGCAATGATGAACTGGCCATTTTGGGCATGAACGTGAACCGCATGGGCGACCAGATTCAGGGCTTGCTGGCCACCCTGCGGCGGAATGCTGAGCAGCTGGGGTTACAAAACGACGTTCTGGCCGACCTGGCCCGTCACGAAGCGCTGATTCAGGGCGATGCCCAGGCGGCGGCGACCTCCTTTAGTGAAGCGATCGCCCGTACTCTGAACCTGGAGGGGGTGAGCGTTTGGCTGATGCAGCCCGAACAGACCCGGCTACTGTGCCTGACTCGCTATCAGCAGGGGGGCAGGCGGGCGGACGTTGTTACCGCTCTGTCTACCGACGCGGTGCCCAACTATTTCGCGGCGATCGCCCAGAACCAACCCCTAAGCGTCACCCATCTCGCCGACCATCCGGCAGGCCGGGAGCTGCAGGCCGAGAATGCCCTGGCCCCCACGACCGTTTCTCTGCTGGAGGTGCCGATTCAGATTACCGGTACCGTGGTCGGCAGTCTGCGCTGTGAGCACAGCGGCAGCCCCCGCGAGTGGAGGGCTGAGGAGCAAACCTTTATTGGCTCTGTGGCCAACCTAATTTCGCTGGCGCTGGAGAGTGAACTATTGCAGGGAGAGGTGAGCCACCTGCTAGACGTGGTGTCGGAGGTCGAAGAGGGCAACCTGACGGTGCAGGCTCAGGTGAGCGATCGCACCACCGGCCTGGTTGCCGATACCTTTAACCGCCTAATTGAGCGACTGTCGGATGTGCTCAAGCAGGTGACGGATACGGCCCAGCAGGTCACAGCGGGCGCAAACCAGCAAAAAACTCAGGCTAGCCTGATTGCGGCCAACGCCGCCCAGCAGGTTACCGGGGTAAACCAAATTCTGAAGCTGACGGCCCAGGTCGAGACCCTGGCCCAGGACACCGTTCGCCAGGTCGAAACCACCAGCGCCTCTCTGCAGGCGGTGCAGACGACGGTGGTCGAAGGCCAGCAGGCGATTACCAACCTAACCTCGGGTATTGGCATTCTGCAGGAAGGCAGCGATCGCATCATTCAGCAGATGAAGACCCTGGGGGAATTTGTTGGTCTGGCCGATCAGTTTGTTCAAGACCAGACTCAGGTGGCTTCTCTCACCCAAACCCTGGCCCTGAATGCATCGCTGGTGGCCGCCCGAGCCGCCGAACAGCGTGACCCCCGTCAGTTTGTGGTGGCGGCGCGAGAATTTAGCTCGATTGCGAGCCAGGTTAGCCAGCTAGCCCAGCAAACCAACAACAGCCTGACCACGCTAGAGCAGCGCAGCGCCCAGATTCAAAGCGTTGTGTTTGCCGTCGATGCGGATGTGCAGCGACTGGGGGGGCTGGTAGAAGAGTTTACCCAGGGCGTTGGCCAATCTCGGCAGGTGTTTAGCGATGTGCAGACCGTGACGGTGGCGGCGGTCGAGGCCGAAACAGCGGTCACCCAGGTGAGCCAAAACATTGTGGGGGCAGTGCAGGAAGCGGCCGCGGTGGTGCGCACCATTACCGACATTGCCACCCAAACCGCCGGGCTTACCCAGGCCAACCGTCTGCAGTCGGAACAGATGGAGGCCCTGTCGTACCAGCTGCTGGAAACCATTCAGTTCTTCCAGCTGCCGGCTGAATTCGAGGCTTCCGGTGACGACGGCGATACTCAGGTGTTCGCTCCTATAGAGGCCAGGCGCACCCCATGAGCCTCGGGTCTGCTGTTCTGCTCATTTAGTTCTTCTGCTCATTTAACTGAATCGTTATCCAGGTAATTTCATGTCAACTGCCATTCCCCCCCGGCCCCGAGCGGCGGAAAAAACGCCTCCAACCGGTGCCAGCCTCTCCCCTGGCGATCGCCCCCAGAAGCCCACAACAGCGTCGTTTGGGCTGCGGTGGCAGGCAACGCTGCTGGCGATCGCCGTGGGGGTAGTGCCGGTGGTAACGATCGGCGGCCTAACCGCCTGGATGACGCGCCAGGCCGGCCTTCGCAAAGCCGAACAGCAGCAGCTGGTGCAGGCTCAGCTGCTGGCCGATCGCATGGGGGGAGTGCTAGTGGAGCACTCGCGGGCCGCCCAACTGGTCGCCAGCCTGGCCATGTTTGCAGAACGCGATCGCCGCCTGGCGACGCCATCAGCCCAAAAAAAGCAGGTGCTGAATCAGGTGGTGGCGGAGAGCGAGGCCGTCAGTATGGCCTTTCTCGACCCTCAGGGCCAGCCCCTGGTTCAGTCTGACGCCAGCAATCCGCTGCCCGAGAACTTGGGCGATCGCGCCTTTTTTCAGCAGGCGATTCAGTCGCGGCAGACCACGGTCGCAACGCTGGATGCCGAGGCCAATAACCCAGGGCAGATCGAACTGGTGGCCCCGGTGATCGATCGCACCAGCAACCAGCCGGTGGGGGCGATCTGGATGCAGATTCCCCTGGCTGCGATCGCGCCGCTGTTTGAGCCCCATCTAGAAACCGGCAGTGAGTGGCATGTCTTCACCGGGGAGGGCGAGTTTGTGGCTGGTAGCCAGCCCAACTATCTGGCTACTACGGTCGCTGAGACGTTTAGCGGCATACCGGAACAGCACGCCTCCCGGCAGCCAGCTGCCGCCATTTTTCCGGCTGCCGGTGGCCAGGCTCTGGTTAGCTACGCGCCCGTGGAGACCATCGATGGTCTTGGCGATCCTAACCTGGGGGCACTGCTCACCACCGATACGGCGATCGCCCTGGCCCCGATTCGGCAGCAGATCTTGCTCTTGCTGCTGGGCACGGCAGCGGTGGCCGGGACAGGTGCGATCGCGCTGGTTTGGTTTGCCAAACGCACCGTCGCTCCCATCGTCGCCGCTACCCAGGCGATCGAAAACCTGAAGCAAGGAGATTTTGATCACCGTCTGATGGGTTCGGGGCCGGGGGAACTGGCTGTTCTCAGCACCGCCATTGACCAGCTGGCCCAGCACCTGCAGTCGTCTTTTGCCACCTTAGAGCAGACTCGGGCTGAGCTAGAGCAGCAGTTTGGTCAGCGCACCACCGTTCAAGACGACCAGACCCAGGCGCTGCAGCACGAGCTAGACCAGCTTTTGAGCGCCTTTTCTGCCGTCAGAATGGGAGACTTGACCATCACGGCGGCGGTGAACCCGACCGGGATGGGCCAGTTGGCCGCCGCCTTTAATCAGCTGATTGAGCGGCTGGGTCAGATGCTGGCGGCGGTATCGGCCATGACCACCGAAGTCACCCAGGCGGCTGGCGGCGTGGAAACGCTAGCGATCGATATGGCCAGTCAGGCTGACCAGCAAGTGCAGTCGGTCAGCCGGGTGCAGTCGCTGGTGGAAACCATTCAAACCCTGTGCCAAGACCAGCAGCAGCAGGTAACGGTGACCATCGATGCGATCGCCCAGGGTCAGACGGCCATGGCCCAGGGACAGCAAGACATGGAGACAATGACCAGCGATGTGGGCAGCTTGCAGCGAGAAACCCAGCAGATGGTGGGGCGCACCCAAACCCTGACCAGCTACGTCGATCTGGCCACCCAGTTCGTGAAAGACCAGAAGCGGATTGCCTCTCTGACTCGGGTGCTGGCCCTGAACGCCTCTATGCTGTCCACCCGCGCCTCTGAACAGCAAGACCCCACCCAGTTCGCCGCTGTTACCCGCGAGTTTGAGACCATTGCCAGCCAGGTGAACGATCTGGCGGCTGAAACCAACCAAAGTCTGGTGGTTTTGCAGCGCCGCACCGAACAGATTCAAACCGTGGTGTCGGGTCTAAACCACGATGTGGAAGGCATTAGCCAGCAGGCCGACAGCCTCACCTCTGGGATCGGCCAGTCTAATCAAACCTTTGAACAGATTCGCACCGCGATGGCTCAGGTGGCGGCCCTGGGGCAGCAGGTGACCCAGGTCGCTCAGGCGATCGCAGGTGGGGCCGAAACCACCCTAGAGTCGATTCAGCCGATGGCCCAGGCCGCTACGGCTACCGCTAGCCAGGCCCATGCCATTCGCCTGCAGTCACAGTCGCTGGCTGCGATCGCCCACAGCCTCGATCGCAACGTCACCTATTTTCAACTGCCCGCCCCGACCCATAATTCACTGCCGCCGTCGACGCCTGAGGCCGATGTCGATGCCGACGCGGCGGCTACAGCCCCTAATGCGATCGAGGTTCACCCTTAACGGTCTGCCCGGTTATCCATCTCGCCCTGACGCTTGTTTCACCATACTCTTCCGTTGCTAAAACACCATGCTTAATCCTGACCAAGCCGCCTCGGCCCCGGATAACGGCACCCATTCCACCGATGAGTCTGCGGATCTGATGGAAGCGCAGCTGCAGCAAGAACTGCGCAGTATGTTCGAGGTCGATACCCAAAAGGGCCTGCAAACCTACCTCGATCAGGCGGCAGGGCTGCAGCCTCAGTCTTGGACTAAAGATATCCAGACCCTGTATCGCGTCATTCACACGATCAAAGGGGGGGCCGTGACCGTAGGGGCCGAGAGCATTTTGCAGGTCGCCACTAGCCTCGAAGATCTGCTCTCCGATCTGCGCCATTTGACCACGGCCCCGCCGCTAGACGACCGCCAGCTCAACGACATGCTGGTAGAAGCAGGCGAACTGATCGCGGCCACGCTGCCGATCGCCAATCAAAGCCAGCCGCCTCAGCTGCAACCCGCCCTACAGCGCATTCAGCAGATTCGAAACCAGGTGCAGCAGGCCTATTTGCCGCAGTGGTCTGAGCAGCAGCAAATACAACAAGACTTTGCCCAGCAGGGGCTAGAGCTGGTCGTGCTAGATCTGGAAATTGCCCTGGAAAAGCTGCCAACCTCCGGTCCCCTACCCGAATCGATTCTTCACAGCGCCCGCCACCTGATCGATCAGCTCGACCAGATTGGCCAAGACGTAGGCTTCTCGACGGGCTGGGATACCTTACTTCGTCAGGCTGAGGCCCTTTTGAGTCAACTCAGTATCTCCACCTGGCGCAGCCAATGGCCCCGACTGTTTCAAGCCCTAAAAGACTGTGCTAGCCAGGCTGGGCAGCCGGTTGCCTTTGAGCTGGTGCTGAGTGAAGACCGGCTGCCGCTCGCTCCAACGGCAGCGATTGCCGACGCAACTGGGGCGAGTAATAGGCTTAACCCCCAGGCTGCGGCCGATATGGCGGATCTGCTAGGCGACGTAGAGCACTTTTTCGATCGCCTCGATGGCCTAGATCTGAGCCTAGATCTAGATCTGGATCATGCTGAGACCGCTGATGCCCAACCCGTTGACCCGGCATTGGAGCCGCTGAGCGCCACCCTAGAAGACATCTCCAGTTTGTTCCCTGCTGAGCTGGCTACAGAGCCTTTGATCGCCACCGGAGAAGACTGGGCGCTGCCACCCGATGCCCAAACCTGGATCATTGAGCCGTTTGACCCTGTTGCTGTGGATGATGACGAGCGATCGCACTCTGCCCTCGCTTCCACCGATCTGGTCTCCACTCCAGAGCCAGTCGATGCGGCGGCGATCGCTCCCATCCCCGACCTGTCTGCCCCCGCCGCAGACGCTAGCCCAGATACCGTGCAGATTCCAGTGCCCCTGGCTAAGCTAGACCAGTCTGCCCAAGATTTGATCAACACGCTGCTGTCGGCTAGAAGCACCCAGGGTCTGTATCAAGTTCTACAGGCCCAAATTTTACAGATGGTGGCCCTGGCCCAGGAGGGCGTGCAGTACGCGACCCAGCTGCGCCAAATTCAAGAAGACTACGCCCTGCTCGACAACTTCAAAATTTCGGTGCGGGGTGGCAGTCGCCCCACGCTAGAGCGCTACCGGCAAGGCTATACGACCGTTAACCGTCTGCTAGAAACCAGCCTCAGGCTGTCTGAGCTGGGGGCCGAGGCCGGAAAATCGACCCAGCAAATGGCAGACAGTCTGCAATACCTCGACAGTCGCGTGCTCAAGCTCCAGACGACGGTCGAAGAAAGTCGGCTAGTGCCGTTTAGTAATCTGGGTTTTCGGGCGCGGGCGATTCTCCGCGATCTGACTACCCGCTTCCAAAAGCCGGTTCGGCTGGTCGTGGTAGGAGAACGCATCGAGCTAGACGTGGGTACGGCTCGCAGTCTAGAGCCCGCTCTACTGCACCTGATTCGCAATGCCTTTGACCATGCGATCGAACCCGTAGCCGATCGCCAGCAGCAGGGCAAATCTGAGCAGGGAATGCTCACCCTGACCCTGCGCCGTCAGGGCAGCGCCTACCAGCTCGATGTCGAGGATGACGGTTGCGGTATTGATGCCCAAGCCGTTCAGTCTCGGGCCAAATCGCTGGGGCTACCCCTCACTCAGACCGACACAATGGCTGATTTGCTGGCGGTGATCTGTCAACCTGGCTTTAGTTCTGAGACTCAGGTGAGTGACCTCTCTGGGCGAGGGGTGGGTATGGATGTGGTCGTGGCGCAGATGCAAAAACTCGGCGGCAAGCTCACCCTCGACACTGAGTTGGGCAGCGGCACCACCTTTCACCTACAGTTTCCGGTGCCCCACCTGCTGGTCTCTTGTGTGGTGCTACAGGCGGGCGATCGCAGCTTTGCCATTCCCACCGAAGATATTCGCACTACGGCCCTGTTCGAGCGGCTGCAGGCCGTCCCTGTGAGCGATCGCGATGCCGTGTATTCGTGGCAGGTCGAGACGGAAGATGGCACCATCCCCGGCTTAGACCTCCTGGAATACTGGCAGCCCCAGGGCACCCGGCGATCGCTAGAGAATACCGCCATCTGTGTCTCGGTGCAGTCGAGCTTGGGGGGCCGTAGTGCCTGGCTAATCGCCGACGATCTGCTGGGGCAGACCGATCTGATCATTAACCCTCTCCCCTCTCCCCTCCAGCCTGCCGAGGGCTTAATGGGCATGAGTCTGCAACCCGACGGCACGCTGCTGCCCGTGCTCAACGCTCCAGCCCTGGTAGAACGGCTGCATCTTGCGCCAAAACTGGCGGCGGCAGCGGGCTTAACCGACCCCGTCACCTTTGAAGAAACGGTCGTGACGACCCCCACCATTTTGATTGCGGATGATGCCGCCCTGATGCGCCGTCGCCTGGAGGCCAGTCTGACCACCCACGGCCACGAAACCCACACCTGTGCTGACGGCCTAGAAGCCTGGAACTGGCTCCAGACCAATCCACTACCGGCGTTGATCATCACCGATATTGAAATGCCCAATATGGACGGGTTCACCCTGATCGATCGCTGCCGTCAAAAAGGCATTCAGACGCCAGTGCTGGTGGTTTCTTCTCGACTATCGGAAGACTGGTTCGAAGAAGCCCGCCGCGTCGGCGCTACCGACTACCTAACCAAAGGGTTCTCGACCCCAGAGCTGATTCAAAAAGTCGAAGAGCTGATGCAATAGCCCCTCATCGAATGAATGTCACTGAATCAAGCCCTTACAAATCGCTGAAAGCCCTGATCTACCGTAGGGTGGGCACTGCCCACCAATCCTAATTCCGTGACATCCGCTCATTGAATAGATTCACCAGCGGTAGTGGCGATCGGTCGTTGGCAGGCACAGCGCTTAGCCTAACCAGGTTGCCCCAAAGACACGGCTCCTGCCAACGACGGGTTTGGCAAGTTACTCCAGCAGCAGCGTTTTGGTCAAAATGACCATCCACACTTCGACTCCGCTCAGTGACCGCGTCTCGACTCCGCTCAGTGACCGTGGCTCGACTCCGCTTGACGCACCGGGCGGTACAGGGATGGGGTCGCTCCAGTCGTTGGGGTCGGCGTAGCCGAGGGCGTGGAGAATTTTGATGGTGCGATCGATGCCCGCCAGGCTGCCATAAAGCATGTGGCGCACCTTCTCAGGATTCAGGGACCGGGTCCCTTTGTCGTTGGCTCCAGATTTGGGCGGCAGCGGCAGCGACCCAGCCTCTTGGGCACCTTCAGTCGCGTCACGATCGCTAGGTTCGAGATATTCAAACATCGGTTCTGTTTCCTTTTGTGATGGAAAGAAAACAGAACGCGAAAACCCCAGCCGCCCGCAGTCTGAGGTGCAAACTGGGGGGGCTAGGGTACGATCTACCATAGCCCAGCAATCTGCCTAAGAGATTTGCGGGGTTAGCTGTCTGTTGGTGTCCTACCACCTTCAGACAGCGCCAAGATTTTCGAGTTCTGCATGTCCACCGCTCGGGCTGAACGGCTTAACGTAAAAGAGTACTGATACAACCGCTCGGCGTCAACCGTAGAGGGGAGCTAATCAGTAAAGGGAAGTTGAAGGATTGCAGTCTGCAACAGAGGGGTGGTTATACTAAAGCTTTCTACCTAATCACCCTTACAGGGCAATTAGGCTGATTTTTTCACCTAACAACCTTACAAGGATATTAGGTTGCCAGATTTCCACCTAATCTGCCATATAGGGGTATTAGACAGAATTTCTCCCTCTAAAAACGAGTTAGACGGCCAAGCTCAGGTGACTTAGCATGCTACTTGTCTAACCTTTCCCTATCCAAAAGAACAGTTGAGTTAAGATTGTGGGAAAATCTCCAGCATTGTCATGAGCAAGTTACCCAAACGTAGTAAATCTCAAAAGATTGGTGTCAGTGCTGCTGATCTATTAAGTTCTGTCTTTGCCGAGTTTTGCAACGTTATTCCTGTCCCTCAAGATAGGGATCTCGGCATTGACTTCATCTGTGAAATCATACAGGGAGAATACCCAACTGGAAAACTATTTAATATTCAATGCAAAGGAAAAGAAGAAGCAAAAGTAGATGGTAATTCTATCACAGTCCCAATTAAAGTAACAACTCTCAATTATTGGTTGCTTCAATCAAATCCGACATTTTTAACTATTGTTGATTGCCAAAATAGCGTGTTTTACTGGTCTTTTCCTCAAGATTTTCTTGGCTCTCTTAGTAAAAATTGGCAGAGTCAACAAACTGTTTCAATTCCAGTTCCCATTGAAAGCCGTTTTGAGCAAGATATAGATACTTTGCCCAAACAATTGATCTCGATAGTTAATTCACAAGCATCTGCCAGCCTTAAAAATGGTGATTATCTTGGGACGTTGACACTTGCAGATGCAGTAAACAGAGCTACTGATTATGGATTATATGTTGGCTCAATAGGTGTTTCAGGGAGGTGACCTGCAAGCAGATGATGTATTCGCTAGGCTGAACACTAAAGTGCACCTGCTCTGCGATCTCATGCTAACCCTGACACACCTTTTGGAAGAGGCCAAGTGCTACGACAGCGTTCGGACGTTGCGCTGGCCCGACGGCGTTATCCGGTGTCCGAAGTGCGGCT
>NZ_JADEXE010000600.1 GCF_015207265.1 Nodosilinea sp. LEGE 07298
TACCCCTGTTAAGGTGATCATTCGTACTAGTGCGGTCAATTGGATAAGCTAAAGACGTTACCCCTGGCCGCTTAGAGTCAATGAGTTAGCGTCCCATGATAAACGCGCTATTCGAGCAATTTGTTGAAGCTAGCCCGCCAAGCGTCATGATGCGAGCGCTAATGGAGCGCATTTTTGCTCCCGACAAGTTAGATGCGTTATTTGAGCAGACAGCTGAGCGACAGTACACCCGAGAGCTGCTATTTTCTAGCGTCGTGGGGTTGATGAGCCTGGTGGTCAGTGGCATTCATCCGTCGGTGAGTGCGGCCTATAAAGCCTTGGAGAAGCTCATCGGGGTCTCTAGACCGGCCCTCTATAGCAAGCTCAATGGCCTAGAACCGGGCATCAGTCAAGCCTTCGTGCGCTACAGCGACGCTGAACTGAGGCCCTTGGTAGTCGCCTTGGGCGTCTCGAACGCGGCTCCCTTGCCGGGCTATGCGGTGCGGATTGCCGATGGCAATCTGTTAGGGGCCACGGAGCACCGTATTACGGTTTTGCGACCGACGCGCTCTGGAGCCTTGCCCGGGAAATCCATTGCTGTGTTAGATCCCCAGCATCACCTGGTCAGCGATGTCTTTCCCTGTGAAGATGCCCATGCGCAAGAACGCTCGCTCTTGCCCCAGGTCTTGGCGACGGTGCAGGCGAACCAAGTGTGGATTGCAGACCGCAATTTTTGCACCGCCGACTTTCTCTCAGGGATTGCTCAACGCCAGGGATATTTTGTCATTCGCGCCCATCAAAACTTGCCCTGGCAAGAACTAGAGCCTCTCCAGGCGGTCGGAGTCTCTCCGACGGGCCGCGTCTGGGAACATCCCGTGTGCCTAGCGACTCAGCAGGGGCATGCCCTGCCGATGCGACGCATCGTGGTGCGCCTCAAGCAACCGACTCGTCACGGCGACCTTGAGGTGACAATCTTCACTAACTTGCCGGTAGAGGTAGCCGATGCCCTCACCGTAGCTGAGTTGTACCGCTCTCGGTGGACTGTTGAAGGGATGTTTCAGGTGATTACCGATGTCTTCTCCTGCGAACTCAATACCCTGGGCTATCCCAGAGCCGCTTTATTTGTCTTCTGCATCGCGGTGGTAGCCTT
>NZ_JADEXE010000156.1 GCF_015207265.1 Nodosilinea sp. LEGE 07298
TCATTGGCATTGGGGGCGGGTTCGGCTGGTTGTTCACCCTGCTGATTTTTATTGCGATCGCCAACGTGGTGGTGCGGGGTCTGAGAGGCGCAGTCTCTGGAGATGATTACGCTGCCCCCGCTGGCAGCAACCCGCCAGTAGCGGTAGCCAAACTGCAGGTGGGCCTGCTGGCCGAGGCTCGCGGTCTGCAAGACGACCTCAACCGACTGGCGACCACCGCCGACACCGGCACATCTCAAGGGTTGGCTAAGCTGCTGCAAGAAACCACCCTGGCCCTGCTGCGCCACCCCGACTACTGGGCCTATGCCGCCAGCGAAGACAAGCAGACTCGCCTGCTCAGCGCCGAGCAAGAGTTTAACCGCTATGCACTCTCGGCCCGCAGCCGGTTCAGTGCCGAAACGCTGTCCAATGTCAACAACCAGCTCACCCAGGCCGAAATTCAGGCAAAACTGCCGGGCGATGCGGACCAGGCCCCTGGGGAGTACATTCTAGCTACAGTTGTTGTGGCAACCCAGGGCAAGCTTGACCTGCCCGATATCTACTCCTCTGCTGACCTGCGCCAGGCTCTGAGCCACATTGGTGCGGTCTCTGGCGAAAACCTGCTGGCCGTGGAGGTCCTCTGGACGCCCCAGCAGTCGGGAGAAACCCTCAGCGGTGATGAGCTAATTGCCCAGTACCCAGAACTGAAGCTGATTTAGGCCGTTTGAACTATAAGCGTTATGAAGAAGGCCCCTTGATAAACAAGGGGCCTTTTTTTGGGTCTGCGGCAGCTGGTGGCTTCGACTCCGCTCAGCCACCGACTAGGCTCAACTGCGCTGGCCTGGTAGCAAGCGGATAGCTGACAAGCTCAGCGAAACCAGTTCTGGAGCAGTTCGGGCGATCGCCACAGCAAGTACCCTGCCAGGCCAAAAGTACCTGTAATCACCCCAGTGGCCACGTAGCCCAAAATCATCATCACGCCGTCGGCTTCGAGAGTGGCCACCACAAAGATGAGAATACCGACCGTAGGGATGGGATTGGTCATCGGAATCGGGCTCATTAGTAGCAGGGTCAGCCAGCTAATGCAGACGCCGTTGACGTGCCAGATCGAGGGGTTGTTCGCTAGCCCAGGCAAGCGGGGCCGCACAAACCGCTCGGTCACCCGCGTTACCCGCTTGAGGTTACCGAGCACCTGCTTGGCCAGCACTGCGGGGAACTGGAACTGAGCCACTCGCCGGGGCAGCCAGGGCGATCGCCGCCCGACCGCCATTTGCAGCGATAGCAGCAGACAGGCCGACCCCAAAATGGTGGTAAACCCTGGCGGCATCGGAAACAAAAACGGCAGCACCAGCAGCCCAATCACCAGGCAAAAACCTCGCTCGGCGGTTTCGCTGAGCACGTGGCCAAGGGTCAGGGGCTGCTGGGCGACGCGCTCTAGCAGAGCTTTAATTTCCTGGGAAAAGCGGGGCTGGGGAGAGTCAGAATTCATAGCGGCAGCGAGGGTAGGACGTTAAAGAGCACTTTTAGACGCCTTAGGCAGACCGGGCTGCTTGCGTCGCAGGGCCAGCTGAATCACCAGCTTTTCGGCCTCCAGCCAAGCAAACATCAGGGCACTGAAGCCAAAGCAAATTGCCAGCTCGATCGCCGATAGCGGATACAGCCCAAAAAACTGTGCCAGAGGGGGAACGTACAGTAACAACACTTGCAGACCGGTGGTGAGCAAAACCGCACCCCACACGTAAGGATTTGACAAAGGATTGAGCTGGGCCGTTAAGCGAGTGTCTGAGCGGGCCGCCAAAGCGTGGCCCATCTGGGCCAGGCAGAGGGTAGTGAACACCATCGTCTTCCAGGTGTCAGGGTGGCCGGGGTAGCCGGGGGCGTTGGTGTAGCGGTAGGCCCAGCCCATCAGCCCAATGGTTAGCACCGCCAGCAAAATGCCCACCCGCACCATGTAAGAGCCCAGCCCACGGGCAAAGATGCTCTCGCGTGGGTTGTGGGGTGGGCGCTGCATGGCATTGGGTTCGGCGGGCTCCATGGCCAGAGCCAGGGCTGGCACGCCATCGGTGACCAGGTTCATCCACAGAATTTGCAGGGGCGAGAGGGGCACGCCGCCCAGGCCCATGATCGGGGCGGCGGCGATGGTGAGCACTTCGCCAATGTTGCTGCCCAGAATGTATTTGATGAAGCGGCGGATGTTGTCGTAGACTACGCGCCCCTCTTCGGTGGCGGCGACGATGGTGGCAAAGTTGTCGTCGAGCAGCACCATATCGCTGGCTTCTTTGCTGACGTCGGTACCGGTGATGCCCATGGCAATGCCAATGTCGGCCTGCTTGAGGGCCGGGGCATCGTTGACGCCGTCGCCGGTCATGGCGACAAATTCGCCCTGCTTTTGCAGCGCCTGCACAATCCTCAGCTTGTGCTCGGGGGCGACGCGGGCATAGACGCTGACGTGGGGAACGGTTTGCTCCAGTTCTTCGGTAGAAAGGTGAGTCAGCTCGCGTCCGGTCATGATGGTGTCGCCGGGTTGGGCAATGCCCAGAGTTTCAGCGATCGCCTGAGCCGTCAGCGGGTGGTCACCGGTAATCATCACCGGGCGAATGCCGGCCCGTCGACAGTCCATGACGGCAGCACGCACCTCGGGACGCGGAGCATCGAGCATGCCCACCAGCCCCAGCCAGATCAGGTCTTGCTCTTCCGGCTCTAGATTGCCATTGGGATTTGATACGTTCGTAGGCTTCATGGCAAAGCCCAGCACCCGCAGACCGCTGGCCGCCATAGCGTCGTTTTGAGCCAGAATCGATCGCCGCTGAGCGTCGGTAAGCGGCTGGGGCTGACCATCGCCCTGGCTAGTGGTGCTACAGCGTTCTAGTACCAGTTCAGCGGAGCCTTTGCTGAACATAACCTGGGGAGCGAGGGGCCAGGCGGCATCGGCATGGGCCTGCACCACCACGCTCATGCGCTTGCGCTCTGAGGTGAAGGGCACTTCGGCGATGCGATCGCTCTGCTGCCCCAGCGTCGCCTGATTAAATCCACCTTTACCTGCTAGAGCCAACAAAGCGCCCTCGGTGGGATCGCCCAGCAGAGTCCAAATTGTGCCGGACTGGCTAAGGGTGGCGTCGTTGCACAGAGCGCAGGCCATCAACAAGGCCTGAAGAGCGGGGTCGGCCTGGGGTGCTATGGCCGCTCCATTTTCTAAAAGGTTTCCTACAGGGGCATAGCCCTCGCCCGTGACCTCATACTGGTGAGCCACGGTTTTGACCTGCTGCACCACCATTTTGTTTTGGGTCAGGGTGCCGGTTTTGTCGGAGCAAATGGTGGTGACTGAGCCCAGGGTTTCGACCGCAGGCAGCTTGCGAATTAGGGCGTGGCGGCGCACCATGCGCTGGGTGCCCAAAGCCAGGGTGACGGTAATCACGGCGGGTAGGCCTTCCGGCACCACGGCAACCGCCATGCTGAGGGAGACTTCTAGCAGCTCGTCGAACAGGCTGAGGTCACCGGTACGCAGCAGACCCGCCGCTACCACCAGAGCCACCAGCACCAGGGAGCCGGTCACCAGTACATTCCCCAATTGGGCCATCCGCTGCTGCAAGGGCGTAGGCTCAGACTCCACCGACTGGATCAGCGTAGCGATGCGGCCCAGCTCGGTAGTCATCCCCGTTTGGGTGACTAGCACGGTGCCGCGTCCCTGTAGAACTTCGGTACCCTGATAGACCAGGTTGAGGCGATCGCCCAGGGCAGACTCATCCTCTAAAAGCAGCTCCGGCTGCTTGATCACCGCCTCAGCTTCACCCGTCAGGGCCGCTTCGCGCACCTGCAAGTTGGCAGCACTGAGCAAACGGCCATCGGCGGGCACCTGCACCCCGGCCTCAAGCAGCACCACATCACCCGGCACCAGGGCTTTGGCGTCGATTTCCTGCTCCTGGCCCTGGCGAATGGTGCGCACCCTGGGGGAGGTCATATTTTTAAGGGCAGCCAGGGCTTTTTCGGCTTTGCTCTCTTGCAGATAGCCCAGCAGACCGTTAAGCAGCACAATGGCAAAGATCGCGATCGCATCCTTCGGGAAGCCCCCCTCGCGCAGATCGAGCACCAGCGACACCAGGGCCACGGCGATCAGCATCAGCAGCATGATGTTTTTGAATTGGTCCCACAAAATTTCCCAGGGGCTGCGGGTGGCCCCCTCCTGAAGCTCGTTGGGGCCGTAGACCTGCTGTCGATGCTCGACTTCGCTGGGGCTGAGCCCTTGAGGGCTGCTTTCTAACAGCGCGATCGCCCGCTCGGGGCTGAGAGTGTGCCAAAGGTTAGCAGAGGCGGGCGCGACAGCGCCTTTGCTGGGGAGAGTACTGTGAGTCACGACGGGAATTTACCTCAAAAAAATCGAGTGCTACTATTCGAGAGTGCCTAGCCATCATTTATAGCACTAAAAAATAGTGCTACTGCCAAAATGATCAATCCGTTTGTACCCCAGTCGCTAATTTGCCGCGAAGGTGAACTAGAGCAGGTCTGCTCTCTGCTGCGTCAAGACAGCGATTTTGTGGTGATTGGGGTACCGGGCATTGGTCGCCGCACCCTGATTCGCAATGCCGCCCGTCAGGAAAAATCGCGCTGCCTGGAAATCGATCTGCTGCGCTGCCGCAATGCGGGCCAGTTTCTGCGATTTTTGGCCGATGGTATTATGGACGCATTCTCAGAGCCGGGTGAAATTGCCCAAATTCAGCAGTGGAGTCTGAATCAGCCCCTGAGCGTCGATCGCACCCTGGGGTCTGAGGCACGGCTGGCCTGGCCCAAGCCCCTGGGCAAAGAGTGGCCCCTGTTTGAAGGATTACTGGCGCTGCCCCAATCTCTAGCGGAATGGTTCGACTGCCAGGTAGTGATTATGTTTCACAACTTTCCCCACATTCGCTCGTGGGACCGGCAGGGCAAGTGGGAAAGCCATCTGCGCCAGGAGATCGAGCGCCAGAGCCGGGTCAGCTACGCCCTGATTGCTACCGTGGCCGAACCCTGGATGATGGCCAGCCGTCTGCCGGTGATTGGGCTAACGCCCCTGAGCGATCGCGACTTGCAACCCTGGATTATTAGAACGATGGCGACGGCGGGCCTCAAGTTTGACCCCGAAAGCCAGGCGCTGGAGCTGTTTTTAAGCTATGTGCAGGGCCATATGAAAGATGCGATCACTCTAGCCCAGCGCCTTTGGCAGAGCTGCAATGCGATCGCCTCGCCAGCGCCCGAGCTAATTCAGGCGCACCAGGTCCACAGCACGATGCTGGCCCTGGTACAGGATATGGCCGTTGTCTTTGAAGCCCTGCTGCTGCTGCTGCCCCCCACCCAGGCCCGCGTACTCGAAAGTTTAGCGCTTGACCCCACCGATAGCCCCCAGGCCAGTGCCTATATCAAAAAGCACCAGCTCTCGCGGGGCGGCGGTTTGCAGGGCGCGCTGACCAGTCTGGAGCAAAAGGGCCTGATCTATGGCCCCCAGTTTGGCTACCGAATTGCGCTACCGCTGCTCGATTTTTGGCTCAGGCAGCGGCTGCGGTAGAGGGTTGGCTTACGAATTTTCGGCGGCGGTGACTAGCTCAAAGCATCCCGACACCGAGGTGGGAATGGTGCGGGGGCGATGGGTAACGGCATCGACAAACACCCATTCGGTCGCGCCAGTAGCCAGCACTGTATCGTCGCTGAGGCGCAAAAATTTGTACTGGCGGGTGCTGCGGGCTTTGCGCAGGGTGGTGACCCAGGTGCTGAGGCGCAGGCGATCGCCCCCAAAGGCCGGGCGCAGGTAAGTGATCTGGTGCGATCGCGCTACCCAGGTGGCCCCTAAAGCTTGGGTTTCAGCGGTGCAGCCGACGCTGGTAGAGTGAGCGATCGCGATATCCTGCATCCACTGCACGTAGGCGACGTTGTTGACGTGGCCGTTGCCGTCTACAACCCCAGACGGCACAACAAACTCGTAGTGGTAAAGAGCTTTCATAGAGCGATCCAATGGTTGGAAGAGCAGTTTTGTTGAATTATTGCTAACGTGCTGCCTCACATACACATTGGCTGTCTACAGTGAGCAGAGGAAGGCCAACCTGTTGTGTGTGGTATCAGCCCCTGGAGCCCACCAAAACTAGCCGACGACAAGCGTGGTTCTGTCATGCTGCGGAGCGACTCCAACGGAATAACGGAGCGAAGGGCAGTCGAGACATCTCGGTCGTTGTCGGTGATTGAAATCGCTATCTTCAAAAAATTACTCAATACACAATCTCATACTCTTCATTTTCAGCAGAATGAAGTTTCCAGTACTCTTCGGCAATGCGATCGCTGCTGTACTTGGGATCATCTCCATTTACAGTGCCACAGATGGTGACTGTGCCCACCTTAATCGGTGAGTCTTTGAGAGCTGCATGAAGTGTATTCGCCAAGACCCGAATTCCCGCTTTGCCAATGGACAATGACACAAAATCAGGTTGAGGATATAGAGAAAATCCACCGCCTGTTAGCAAAATTGTGCCTCGCTGTTGGTGCTGCATAGCTGGCAGAACGGATTGAACACACACCATAACCCCCGCGACATTAGCTTGAAAGTCGTTCACAAGGGTGTCGTAGGTTGTTTGTAAGATGTTTTCCATTCTGGGCACAGCCGCATTGTAGATGAGCACGACTGGCGTTCCCCATTGATTTTGAAGGTGGGTAAAGGCCCTCGTGACTGCGGCTTCATCGCCGGCATCAGCCAGGTAGTAGTGAGCCGTAATCCCTTCCGCTTGCAGGGTGGCCTGGTAGCCCTGCAATTTCTGCTCATTCCGGGCCAGCATGGCGATCGCAAATCCTTCTCGGGCAAATCGGCGGGCGATCGCCATACCATTGCCTTCACCCATGCCCACAATCACGCACAATTCAGTCATCTTGATTTCTCCTTAATATCATGGCGATGCTTAACGTTTGGATACAACCACCAGGCCAATAGCTTTGTCAGCCTTGGCATCACCACGTAGGTCATCAATGTGGTGGTTAGAAAAACCAGAATCAGCAGGCGGAGTACAGACGGTAGTTGTGCCAGCCAATCTAGGGGAAGAACCGTCAAAAGCTGATTAATACCAAAAATGGCAAGGCCAGAAACTAGCACCATTTTGTAACGGGGTGGGGGCAGCATTCCCGGCTTTGCAGGCAGCGTAAACCAGGTTTCCAACCCCGTGATAATTGAGAATGTACCCGTATCTACTGTGAAGCTATGAGCTTGAGTCAGGAACCGCTGGCGAAGCGGGGAATGTTCCCACCGCTTCAAATTTTCTAAGCGGTCAAACTTGAAAACAATGCGGTATTCGCTGTCATCTTGATGACTCGGACGAAACACCGATGAACCTAAATAACCTTCAAAGGTACTGGCTGTACCAATGATCTGCTCTAGTAATGCTTCAAATTCACGCTCCTTGCTCTTTTTGACCCGCTGTACCACCTCCACGGTGACAGGAGGATCGGTGTGCATGGCGCTAGCCCTCGCTCAACAAGGGCGCACCACTTACCCCAACGGCTAGACGCACCACCTGTGCAGGTTGCACGCCCGTTTCAGGAGGTAAGAACATGCCGCCATTGTTGACGACATACAAATCAGTACCGTGAAAGGCGACCGCCGTGCATCCGGTTACCCCCTGTTCGGCCTGGGCAATGATTGTTGAGCGACAATCGCGATCAATCCGAATCACGCTGTTGTAAACATGGGTAGCGCCATAGAGATTGCCGTGGCAATCAAAGGCAAAGTCATCAATGTTTGTCCCTTCGATAAAAATCTCCGGCTCCTGGGGTTTGAGGCTCTCATCGAGCGGAATCTGCAACAACACCATCCGTTCTGTGTTGGATGCATAGAGAATGTTGCCGAATCGCTTTAAGCCATTGACGGCTGGAAAGACGCTGGATTGATCGCTGCGAGCTAGGAGAGGATGCTCCAACCAGAGTTCGACGGATTGGGTAACAACATCAAACGACCAGATGGCACCTCGATAGGAATCGGCCATCAGGTAACAGCGAGCAGACAGTGGCGTAATGCCATTGAGAAATTGAGCGTTTGGTAGCGTTTGAAGGAACTGCACCTCACCATCCGATAGCACGGCAACAAAGGGAACGCCTTCTGCATTCCAGCCATTGACCAGGAACTGATGCGGCTCAATCCAGGAAATACCACTGACCTTCCCGCTGAGCTGAGCGTATACCGTAAGATTCCCGTCTGGCTTTAACAGGACTATTTCTCCAACGTTGTGGTTGGTGAGGTAAATATCACCCGATGAGAGAATCGCTAAATTTTCCAGAAATGTATTGATCGGAAACGTCGTAATGAATTGCGCGTGACATAACTCTACGGGGGTATCCGCGTAAATCGGAGGCAGGGCCATTTTTTACCTCAAGATCAATGGGGTTAGTGATGGAGTCATCCAATATTTCAAACTCTAAGTTAGTGGCGCTGACAATGTTCTCAATAATCTTGCCGTTTTGTATCCGCATCACCTGATTTTCGTGGAACTCGATAAGCGATCGCTCTTCGGCATGCCAAAAAAGTCTTTTTTATGTTTTCGGAAGAATCTTAATCGAACCGCAGCCCGATCGCTCATAGCAAAGCTATATTTTCAATATCTTTTATGCCGTACTCCTGAGGCTGAACCTAGGAAGACCCGCCTAGAAGTTAGAGTAGTGGCAGAACTAGAATAAATCAAATCGATTATAGAAATCCTTGGCATCAATGAAATCGATTGACCTTAGCGCAGTTGATCTCAACCTCCTCGTCGCTTTCGAGGCCCTGTATATCCATCAAAGTGTGACTCTCGCCGCCCAGCGCGTCCACATCGGGCAGCCTGCCATGAGCGCGGCCCTAGGGCGATTGCGATCGCTCTTGGATGATGACTTATTTGTGCGGGTGGGACGAGACATGAAACCAACGGCCAGGGCCGTGGCGATCGCCCCACAGGTGCTCTCTGCTCTAGACACTATTCGAGCCACATTAGCTGACCTGCAAACTTTTGACCCGGCTTCGTCACAGAAAACATTTACCGTCGCCACCTCCGATTATTTTGCCAGCATGATTCTGCCAGTATTGTTAGGCCTGCTCAGGCATCAAGCCCCGCAGGTTAATCTGCGGTTGCTCCCGGTGGAAAAAGCATCGCTGGTCAATTCAATCGAAAATGACACGTTTGATTTAGCTGTAGGGACATTCGCGAATTTACCGCCCTATATTCTTCAACAAACGCTGCTGTCAGAGCAGTTTATCGGCATTGCCCGGAGTGGACACCCGGCGCTAAAAGATGGGGTGATGAGTCTAGAAAATTTTGTCGGGTTTCCCCATGCGTTATTTACATTACGGCGAGATGATATCGGGATTATCGACCAAGCCCTGGCAAAGCAGGATTTAAAGCGACGCATCGCACTTACGGTTCCCTACTGGTTTGCCTTACCTTCGGCGATCGCGTCTTCTGATTTATTAGTTGCTATTCCCTCCTGTATGGCAGCCCAGGTTACTCAGCACTATTCCCTCCAGGCGTTTGAGATTCCGCTGCATTTATCGTCTTGGCCCATATCAATGGTGTGGAGCACACTCAATGACCAAAACCCTGAAAACTTTTGGCTGAGGCAGACGATTCAACACGCTTGTCAAGAAATTGTCAAAGGTCGAAATATCGATGCTTGAGATATCAAGCCTCTTGCAATAGACGGACAAAAAAAGTCATCTACCACTGCTAAAGGGGAACGTCAGACATTGCTGCCCTGCTCTCATTTCTACAGGAGCCTGTCTAGTGCCTCAGCGCTACGGCGCTACAATCTAGGCATTGCTGGGGTAGCTGTCTAGCCGTAGGGCCAATGGTAAACAAGGCGATCGCCAAAAGTTTGTCTCAGTGGGGTGTGTCCCGGTGGGGGTGGTTAAGTATTGGGCTGGGGTTGCTAACTCTGCTCTTTTTAGACGCGATCGTTAATCTTCAGGCTGAGCGCCTCTGGTTTGCTGAGGTCAACTACCTGGAGTTGTTTTGGGTACGGCTCGGGTCGCAGCTCGGGCTCGGCCTGATTCCCATCTTTTTGACCCTGCTATTTACCTGGAGGAACCTCACCCTGGCCGATCGGGCCAAGCCTCTGGATGCACCCAGCGATCGCCTCTCCCGAGCCCGCAGTTTGGGGCTGAGTGGTCTGCTGGTACTGGGCGCGACCCTGAGCTTTTTAGTCGGGGTGCAGCTCATCTACCAGGGCCAAATTGCCAGAGACTTTTGGCAGCAGACCACCACCCTCTACGACTCCAGCACGCCGCTGCCCCTGTGGCCCAAGCTGCAGCTGTTTGACGTCATTGGTCAAATTCTCATCGCCCAGCCCTGGCTGATCGTCGCCCTGGGCATTAGCACCGTGGCGTTTCTGATCTATCCCCGGCAGCTGGGGCGGCTGGCAGCGGTATTGATGAGCCTGGGCTATGGGCTAATTTTGGCCAAGCAGTGGCCCTCGGTGCTACTGGCCCTCAACCCGGTGCCCTACAACCAGGTCGAACCGATCTTTAACCGGGATATTGCCTTCTACATTTTTCGCCTACCGGTGCTGCACCTGCTGGAGTTTTGGATTGTTGGCACCCTATTTTTTACGCTGGTCAGCGTGTACCTGGTTTACTTACTGGCTGAAAACACCTTGAGCCAGGGGCGGTTTTATGGATTTTCGCCACCGCAGCAGCAGCACCTCTATACCCTGGCGGGGCTACTGTTTTTGGCTACTAGCTTTAGCCACTGGCTGGGCCGCTACGAGGTACTCTTTTCCCGCGAAGGGGTTGTGTACGGGGCGGGTTATACCCACATTCACGTACAGCTGCCCGCCAACTGGATGCTGGCTATCGTTACGCTGATTTTGGGGCTGATCTTTTTGCTACGGGGGCGGCTGGGGGCACCAGACTACATCAACCCGATGAAAAAATCGGCTCGGGCTAAGGCGCAGGAAGCAACCCTGGGCTGGTGGGCGGGGTTTGGCCGCACCAGCCTGCTTGTCAAGGGCATCTGCGGCTATCTGGTGCTGACGGTGCTGGGTCTGGTGCTGGCCCCCATGGTGGTGCAGCGGCTGGTGGTGCAGCCCAATGAGCTGCAGCGAGAGCGGCCCTACATTACCAATTCTATTGCGCTTACCCGGTCGGCCTTTGATCTGGAGGCGATTGAGTCAGAGCCTTTTGACCCCAGCGGCGATTTGACCGCTACAGACTTAGAGGAGAACGACCTCACTCTAGAAAATATTCGCCTGTGGGATTCGCGGCCGCTGCTCGATAGCAACCGCCAGCTTCAGCAAATTCGGCTGTACTACGAGTTTAAGGATGCCGACTTTGATCGCTACAGCATTTTGAATGAGCAGCGGCGATCGGAGCGCCGCCAGGTGATGATCTCGGCGCGGGAGCTGAACTACGAGCGGGTGCCTGAGATCGCCAAAACCTGGGTCAACGAGCACCTGGTTTATACCCACGGCTTCGGTTTTACCATGAGCCCAGTGAATACCGCTGGCCCTGATGGGTTGCCTACCTACTTTGTGCGCGGTATCGATAACATTCCCAGCAGCGATGAGGTGCGCCAGAGCATTCCGATTGGCGAGCCGCGCCTGTACTTTGGTGAGCTAACCGACACCTACATCATGGCCAACACTCGGGTGCTGGAGCTAGACTACCCCAGCGGCAATGAGAATATCTACACCACTTACCTGGGCCGGGGCGGCATCAGTTTAGATAGTCTCTGGCGACGGCTGCTGTTTGCCCGCCACCTGTTTGACTGGCGGATGCTGTTTACCGAAGATTTTACCGACGATACACGGCTGCTATATCGCCGCAACATTGCCGA
This sequence comes from Nodosilinea sp. LEGE 07298, assembly GCF_015207265.1. GTDB lineage: Bacteria > Cyanobacteriota > Cyanobacteriia > Phormidesmidales > Phormidesmidaceae > Nodosilinea. Next base: position 11,781 of record NZ_JADEXE010000156.1, read on the forward strand.
TCGCGTGCGGGCGATCGCGCCCTTTTTGCGCTTTGACACCGACCCCTACCTGGTAACTGCCGATATTGGCGATGCCTCTAGCCAGTGGGGAACTGGGCCTAACCAGGGTAGTCGTGCCCCGCAGAGTATTGACTTCGATACATTTCGCGATCGCGACCCCAACTTTATTGCCGAAAATTTCAATTCGCAGACCGGCGAGAACTACCTCTACTGGATTATTGATGCCTATACCGTCAGCGGTCGCTACCCCTACTCCGACCCCGGCGACAACGACTTTAACTACATTCGCAACTCGGTCAAGGTGGTAGTCGATGCCTTCAACGGGTCGGTAAGCTTTTTTGTCGCCGAACCCAATGACCCCATCATTCAAACCTGGGATCGGCTGCTGCCCAACATGTTTGAGTCGCTAGAGGCTATGCCCGAAAGCCTGCGGGCTCACATTCGCTACCCGCAGGACTTGTTTTCGGTGCAGTCCGACTCGCTAATGACTTACCACATGACCGATCCCCAGGTGTTCTACAACCGGGAGGACCAGTGGCGTGCCCCTAGCGAGATCTACGGCAGCGAAACCCAGCGCGTAGAACCCTACTACCTGATTATGAAGCTGCCCCAGGAGGAAACCGAGGAGTTTGTGCTACTGCGGCTGTTTACCCCGGCCCAGCGCAACAACCTGATTGCCTGGCTGGCGGCCAGATCAGACGGCGATCGCTACGGGCTGCGGCTGCTCTACCGCTTCCCCAAGCAAGAGTTGGTCTTTGGCCCCGAACAGATCGAGGCCCGCATCAACCAGGATCCGGAAATTTCCCAGCGCATCTCCCTATGGGATACCCAGGGGTCGCGGGCGCAGCAGGGCAACCTGCTGGTGATACCGATCGAGCAGTCGCTGCTGTACGTCGAGCCGCTGTACCTGGTGGCCGAGCAAAACCAGCTCCCCACCCTGACTCGCGTGATCATGGTCTACCGCAACCGGATTGCCATGGCCCCAACCCTACAGGCGGTGCTGTCAGCGATCTTTTTAGAAGAGCCAGAGCCTGCGGCTCCCATTTTGCGCGATCTGGGCGAAGACGCTCCGGACGACGACCCGCTGCCGGGGCTGCTTGACATCGAGACCCCCTCTGGCGCACCAGCCAACGAGGGCGAAGACCTTGCCGAGCCGGTGCCCTGAGAATTCTGGCCAGAGTTGAAGACTTGTCTTACGGACGATCTAAAAACTGCTCAATCATTTCTTTGGCGGGTTCAACCATGGCCCATGTGCCGTCGGCCTGGCGGCGCAGGGTGGCAAAGGAAACGTTATCGCCATTGCCAATTGGGTCGCCCTGGGCCAGATCGCCCAGCTTTGGCTGGCGCAGCCCGCAAAGGCGAAACAGGTAGGCGGGCACATCCGGGCTCGACAAAATAACGCACAGATCGGTCTTGCCCTCGGCAGGCTGCACCTGACCGTCGAAGGGCATAAATACTCGCTTGCCCTGCACGTCGAGGGTAATGTCGCCTAAACCGCTCTGCACCTGGTAGCCGGCCAGGCGATCGCCCGGCTGCAGCGCCCACTTTTGAGACAGGGTAACGTTGCGGGGGCCGGGGTTGGCGCTGGGGCTAGAGCAGCCCCAAAGGCCGCCCAGTAGCACCAGGCCCAAGACTCCCAGGCGGCGCTTTAATCGGTTTTTTTCGGGACCGCGATCGCTCACCATATGCCTTTGCCGTGTGCCCTGTCTAAACTCTGCAGCCCGCGAGAATAAACCCGCAGAAATACGCTTGAACTAAAGTTCATCCATACTGAATTATGCCACGGATCTTTTCGAGCGGCGCAGTGACCCGGCACAACGTTGTGCCTGAAGGGTTAGGGAAGGCGCTAGGATATTAACGCTCTTTGGAAGGCTCACCGTGTTTATCAGCGTTGTTACCCCCACTTACAACCGCCAGCCCATCTTAGAAAAATGCCTCCGCGCCCTGGAGCAGCAGGTCTACGACCCGGCGCTGATCACTGACTACGAACTGGTGGTGGTGGACGACGGCTCTACTGATGGCACTCAGGACTGGCTACGGCAACACGCTGCCGAGTTTCCCCACGTGCGGCTGGTTGAGCGCAACCATGGCGGGGCCGGGGCAGCTCGCAATTACGGGGTTGAGGTGGCCCGTGGCGACACCATTGCCTTTATTGACAGCGACGTGATTTTGGTGCCAGGGGCGCTGCAGGCCCACGCCCAGGCTCTAAGTGATGCCTACCAGCGGTTGGGGGACGATCGCGCCTTTAGCGCCGGTCGCCTGGTCAACACCTGTAACTTTGAGCAGCCCACCAACGAACCAGCCAAAGTCACCGATTTTTCAAACGCCTTTTTTGATACGGCCAACGTGGCGATCGCTCGCCACTGGTTGCTCACCGCTGGCCTGTTCGACCTCGACTTTCGCCTCTACGGCTGGGAAGATTTGGAGCTGGGGGTGCGGCTCAAAAACCTGGGTGTCTCTATGGTCAAGGTATCCGAGGCCCTGGGCTACCACTACCATGCCCCCTTCGCCCTCGATCAAATTCCTAAAATGATTGATCAAGAAATTCAGCGGGGCCGGATGGGGGCGTTGTTTTACCAAAAGCATCCCACCCGCGAAGTGAAGATGATGATTCAAATGACCTGGCTGCACCGCATTTTGTGGGGCGTGCTCACCGCTGGCGGCAGGCTCAACGAAAAGACGATGGCCCCCCTGCTGCGCTGGCTGATCGACCAGGGTAAACCCCAGGTGGCTCTGGAACTGGCGCGGGTGTTTTTGAACTGGTACACGGTGCAGGGGGTTTATGCCGCCTATAGCGAGATGCAGCAGGAGGGGTAGATGGGTGGATGGGTGGTCGGGTAGATGGGTGAATGGGGGTTAAAGCCAGATCGCTTAACCCCCGACGGGTTTACAGCAAGAGCATTTCGGCGGCGCTGGCGATCGCCATAGCGAGCAGCGCTACTGAAACGTACTGCATCACTGGTGCTTTGGGCTGGCGTCGCCGTTCGGCAGAGCGCAGCGCTCCTGAAATGTGGGGGGCACCCAGCAGGAAAAAGAACAGTTGGAGGATATCGACCTTCCGCCGTTCCAGGGTCATAGGGGATTGGGGATGCATCGGTGGTTCTCCTTTGCGACTAACACAGGTGCGATTAACACAGGCTCGGTCAGAGTTGACCAGGCACAATGTAACACAATATTAAAAGATGTTGTGTAATTGCACGTTGCGATCGCTGAAATTTGCGGCTGGCGATCGCTTTTGAGAAACCCTGCTCCAGATTATCCCTGGTGACGAGTGCCCCCGATTGCCACCAGGAATCGTTGACGACCGCCACCGCTGGAGGTTTCCGGCCTAGGGGTTACCAGAGATCGCTGAGGGGGTCGTGGGACGGCAGTTGGAAGGGGACAGGCGGTTGCTGATGCAAAACTTCGGCCACAAATGCGGACAGGGCCTGCCCCACCCAGCGGTTGCCCTCGGGACTGAGGTGAATGTGGTCGTAGTACAGCGGTTCGTAGCGGGTCTGCTGAAACCGGGGCAAAAAATTGAGGTAGGGCAGGCCCTCGGCCTGAGCGAAGGCGGTCAGTCGCTGGCGGGCAATCTGCTCGTAGTCGCGGGGGCCATCCTCCAGCTCGCGCCGCAGGGGGGTCATGGCGATCGCCAGCTGCCCTCCTGCCGCCTTGACCACCTGGTTAAGCTGACGAATGGCCTCTAAGTTGACGCCGACGCGATCGCCCCCCTGGTCGTGAAGCGCCTGAAGTTCGGCACTAGGCGTATACTTTCGGCGGCGGGCGACGGCCTCCCACAGGGCCAGAGGCGGGCGACGGGTGGGGTAATGGGGGTTGCGACCCAAATCGTAGCTATTGGGGGCGATCGCAAATAGGTCGTCGGTATTAATCACCAACAGCACCACCTGGGCCTCAAAGGTGCCAAACCGCAGCACGTAGCCCAGCTCGTTGCGTGGCCCCCAGGAGTTGGCCGAGGCATTGAGCACCTCCACCTGCTGAAACTCGGCGGGTTTGAGCGGTTCTAGAGCCGCCTGCACTTGGAGCGACAGCAGCTCAGATTGGTCGGTCCAGCCGCCGCCGTTGACGATCGAATCGCCCACCATCAGCACCCGCAGAGTATCGGCAGTACGGTGCGGTGATGTGGCTGGCCCCCGCATGGAGTAGGCGTTGATAGCGATGCGGTTGCCCCGCCGCCTCAGGGTTTGGTGGGGGGCCAGTCGATAGCCGGTGCGGGCATCGGCTACATAGAGGGGTGGGTTGCCCAGGCCATACCTAACCCGCAGAAAAATTTCCGCGACGGCCAGGGACAACACGCCGATGGCCAGTACCCAAATTGCGATTTTTACCAACGTTCTGCCAATTGCAGCACCAGCATTTTATCCAGTTTTGCCAGGTCAGGGC
>NZ_JADEXE010000601.1 GCF_015207265.1 Nodosilinea sp. LEGE 07298
TCCCCATTCCGCCCAATGAACTCAATCCCCCTTCCTGAAGACTGGCGATCGCTACTGGCCGGGTACGTGCTTAACGATCTAAGCGACGACGAAGCTGCCCTGGTCGAACAGTGGCTCGGGCAGTACCCCGAGGTGGCTAGCGAGCTAGAGGCTTTGCAGTCTACCTGGGAGAGCCTGCCTACCCTGCTGCCGCCCGTGGCTCCACCACCTGGGGTGCGCGATCGCATTATGGCCACCGTGCAGAACACCACCGTACAGAAAGCTACCGCGCAGAATTCGGCCCCGGCGCTGGCCTCAGAATCTGTGCCAGAACCCGCCGCTGAACCCACTCTTGTCCGCCGTCGTTTGCCTTTGGCTAAGCTAGGTTTGGCCCTGGGCTGGGCCGCCACGGGGTTAGCTCTGGTGCTCGCCCTGCACGAAAACCAGCGATTGCGCCTGGCTCTGATTCAGCAGGAAGCCGTGGTGGCCAGCTTTAGCCAACCCGGCAACCCGCTCTACACTCTCTCTGGCACCGAGGCCGAACCCCAGGCCAGTGGTCGCCTGGTCGTCAACCCTGACGAGCAAACCGCCCTGATTGTCACCACCGACCTGCCTCCCCTGAGTGCCGATCAGGTCTACCGCCTGTGGGCGCTGGCCGACAGCGACCCGGTATTTTGCGGTGAATTTAACCCCGAGGCTGGGCAGGACACAAACCAGTGGGTCTTGCCCGATGCTGCCTGCGGTGCCGAGTCTGTGCAGATGCTGATCACCGCCGAGCAGGTTACGGATCCGCCCGTTCCAGCGGGGGCTTTGGTGTTGCAGAGTCAGTCGTGAAGATGGGGGGACGAGTGGGTGAATGGGCGTAGAGACGCAATTCCATCGCAGCTGGAAATGGGTAGGGGGAATCGTGTTGTAAAAATGGAGCGGCAAGAGTGGGGCGGCAAAGGGTGGGGTTGTTTGACACAATACCTATAGCAACTGTTCCCTAAACTTAGCCAAGCATGGATTTCACCGCTGCTCTGCCGACGTTTTTGATTACCCTGCGCGAGGGGGTAGAGGCGGCTCTCGTCGTCGGTATTGTGCTGGCCTGTTTGGCCAAGGCCAACCGTCAGGTGCTCAACCCCTGGGCCTACGC
>NZ_JADEXE010000157.1 GCF_015207265.1 Nodosilinea sp. LEGE 07298
CCACCACCCCCAGCGCCAGTTCCCTAGAGCAGGCCGAAGCCGCCCTGCTGCGCATTTTTCTGCATGCTGCTAACTACCGCGACGAGATTTGTCAGGTGCTCGAAGACCGCGATCTGCAGTTTAGCTACTCTCACCACCGCGCGCTGTGGCGGCAGATGCAGCGCCTGCTAGCTGAAATCGAAGATTCTCGTGTTGATTTGGTCAGTCTGCTGCGCAATCATCTAGCCGATACGGGGCTGGCCACCACACCGCTGCAAGCCCTGCTGCACCTGAGCGAAAAGACCAAGCGCGACGTGCTCCGCGCCTCTTTGGTCATTCGCGCCGCCGCCGCCTGCATGGAAAAAAACCTCTGCGAAAAGCGCTACCGCCACTTTCTCGCCCTTTGGGAAAAGACCGACTGCACCTCTGCCCCCGACCAGTTTGCCGAGTACCAGCGCCAGATCTACGCTGAAAAGCGCCGCATAGAGGTGCTCGAAAAAGATCGCCAGGTCACCTTCGAAGATCTGGCTACCATGCCCTGGGTCGGCGAACAGTACGACTCCCTCGATCGGTAGTTCGACGTTTAATGGTGAGCAGTGCCTACCCTACGGTGGTTCAAATTAATGGCCGAGAAGGACAGGTTACTTCGCAGAACAAAGGTTTAAACCGACGATCGGCCAATCTTTTCCGTTGGGTCCAGGGCGGCGGAACGGCCCTGGACGACGGGGTCTGGGGGCAATCGGAACGCCCCCAGCGGCAGGTTTGGCTTTAATAACCCAAGATTCTGGTGGACATACAGGGTTCTTGGCCAAAGATAACGATGCATCGCCACACAAATTTATCCTGCAGGTTGGCTTAAAAAGCATCCTGGTAGATAGCGTAGAAATCTTTCTCCGTAACGGGTTTAGGATTCAGCGGATGACAGCCATCCTTGATCGCCACGGCCACCAACGGAGCAAGATCATCCGGCTTGACTCCCAATGCACCTAGCGATACCGGAATACCAATGGAGTGAGACAGCGCCACAATCCAATCCACAAACTCCTGCCCGTCCGTCGCCCCTGGCTTCACTACCCTGGCCATCCGCAGAAATCGCTCTGGCGCTGCTGTAAGGTTAAACCGCATCGCTGCTGGCAGCATGATGCCATTTGCCAGCCCGTGGTGCGTGTTATACACCGTTGACAGCGCATGGGCACAAGAGTGAGTTACGCCCAGCCCCTTCTGGAATGCGATCGCGCCCATCATCGACGCATTTAGCATTCCTCCCCTGGCTGCCAAGTGCGCTGCCGCTGTCGCCTCTTCAAAGCTCTCCCCCGCCCGTAACCGCTCGGCAAACCCCACGCAATCCTTTAAATTCTGCGCCACTAGGTGAATGCCCTCTAGCGCTATGCCGTCACAGAGCGGGTTGAATCCCTTCGCCAAAAACGCCTCGATTAGGTGCGTCAACGCATCCATCCCCGTCGCGGCGGTAATTTTGGCGGGCAGCCCCAGCAGCAGTTCTGGGTCAGCCAGCACCACCTTTGGCAACAGCTGCGGGTCGAACACAATCTTCTTCGCGTGGGTATCATCGTCCGAAATTACGGCGCTGCGACCCACTTCGCTGCCGGTACCTGCCGTAGTTGGCAGGGCGACAATAGGGGGGATGGGTTGATCAATAGGGCGAGTGCTAGCCCCATCTTCGTAGTCGAACAGGTGACCGGGGTGGTTGGCCATCAGGGCGATCGCCTTTGCTACATCCATCGGCGCACCGCCCCCCACCGCTACAATGCCGTCGGCTCCGCTGGCCTGCCAGGCGTTAATTCCGGCATTAACTTGGGAAACCACTGGGTTGCCCCAGACACCGCTGAAGGTGGCGGCATCAAAAGTTGCAAGGGTGGCTTCTAGCTCGGGGAACCAGGGGAGTTGAGCGACATCTTTATCGGTGACGATCAGGACTCGCGTGATGCCCATAGCCGTGAGCTCGGCAACAAGTTCTGCCCGCGCCCCTGGCCCAAAGCGAATGCGGGTAGGGAAGTTGTAGGTATGAATAGAAGACATTGAGAATTACGCCCTTGAAAGGAGGAACCGTAGGGTGCATCCGTGCAGCGATGCACCGGTGTTTTGGCTAAAAACCCTGCGTGTTTACCAGAATCTTGGGGCAAGGCCAAACCTGCCGCTGGGGGCGTTCCGATTGCCCCCAGACCCCGTCGTCCAGGGCCGTTCCGCCGCCCTGGACCCAGCGGAAAGGACTAGTCGATCATCGGTTTAAACTCCTGTTTTGCGAAGTAGTTTGTCCTGCTCTGCGATTAACGTAAGCAACCGTAGGGTGGGCACTGCCCACCATTCACCTCGGCCACCCAGCGATATCTCAACCGCAGATAGCCCATTAGGGCGAACGACGGTTCGCCTCTGCGAGACTAAATGTTCACGTACTGGTTCATCTCCCAGGCGGTAATCTGAGCGTTGAAGGCGTCCCATTCCTTCGCTTTCATTTCGAGGAAGGTTTTGGCTCCGAGTTCGCCCATCATCTCCATCAGTAGGGGGTCTTGTTTGAGAGCAGCCATGGCTTCGTAGAGGTTGTGGGGCAGGGTTTGCAGGTTGGGGAATTCGTCGCCGCGGGCAAACAGGTTTTCGTCGATGCGATCGCCTGGGTCGGCCTGGGTCTGGACGCCTTCGAGACCGGCGGTGAGAATGCCTGCGGTGGCCAGGTAGAGGTTGACGGCTCCGTCGATCATGCGGCACTCGAAGCGGCCTGTATCGGGAATGCGAACCAGGTGAGAGCGGTTGTTGCCGCCGTAGGAGATGTAGCGGGGGCTCCAGGTGCTGCCGGAGGTGGTGCTGCTGGCCCCCAATCGCCGGTAGGAGTTGACTGTGGGGGCGCAGAGGGCTGCTAGCCCTTTACCGTGGGCGAGCACACCGCCTAAAAAGTTGTAGCCAATGGGCGAAAGGCCGCCGCTGTCGGCACCGTCGGCAAAGGCGTTGGTATCGCCCTGCCACAGGCTGTTGTGGACGTGGCCGCCGTTGCCGGTGATGTGGCTGAAGGGCTTGGGCATAAAGGTGGCAACAAAGCCGCGCTGCTCGGCCAGAGTTTTGACCATGTACTTGAAGAAGACGTGGCGATCGCAGGTCGTTTTAGCATCGCTGTAGGTCCAGTTCAGCTCAAACTGGCCGTTGGCGTCTTCGTGGTCGCACTGGTAAGGCCCCCAGCCCAGGTCTTCCATGTAGGTAACTACGGTGGAAATCAGGTCAAACTGGCGCATCAGGTTGAGTTGGTCGTAGCAGGGGCGCTCGGCGGTGTCTTTGGGGTCGGCAATTTCGTACCCTGTCTCGGTCTGGCGCAGCAAAAAGAACTCGGCTTCTACCCCGGTTTTGAGGGTGTAGCCCAGCGACGCGGCCTGATCGATCACCCGGTTCAGCATCATCCGGGGCGCAGCGGGAAAGGGTTCGCCCTCGTAGTACACGTCGCTAGCTACCCAGCCCACAGTCGGCTCCCAGGGCAGCTGAATCAGCGAGTCGGGGTCGGGCACGGCGGCAATTTCTGCCGCCTCTGGCCCTAGGCCCAGGTTGGAGGCAAACGAGCAGAAAAATGCGCCATCTTTTTCGACTGGGGCAATCTGCGAGGCGGGTACCAACTTGGCCCGTGTGCCTCCCAGCAAATCGGTGTAGGAGACTAAGAAAAACTTGATGCCGAGGGCCTTGGCCCTTTCTGCCAGGCTCTGAACCTGGGTCAACATGCCGACCATAGAACGACTCCGGGAGTTTCAGCTTAGTAAAACAGGCTGACGAAGTCGCTTTTGTAGCTGTAGATACGGCACCTAAATCTGAGATTCCACAGCCGTTTAACCAAAACGGCAGCCCCTTAAATTAACGCTCTATCGGCCCTAATAAGGTTGAAGTGGCAACACAACGGCCCCACCGCCACGGCACTAACTCTGCCCCAGGGCAGAGGAATAACCCCGCCCTTTAGCGGAACAACCTGGGTCAGAGCACGAATAACCTGTAAGTAAGGCTACCTGGAAGCGGTCAACCTTCAGTCCCAGGCAACGCCAGCTTTGACTCCGGATGAAAACACTTATGAACAGCGATAACGACATCAACCGAACTGGGCGAGGCGTGAATCGCAATCCTAACGCCCAATCTGGCCCCCCAGCGAGGCAGCCGATTGAATATTCTGGTCGCCCTTCTGACCGTGCAGACGCTCCAGACACAGGTGTTGGTGCCGCTGGAGCCAGTGTTGTGGGCACGGCTGTTGGCGGTATTGCCGGTGGGCCAGTGGGTGCCGTTATCGGAGCTGCCGTGGGCGCTGTAGCCGGTGGACTAGCCAATGACGGATTAACAACCGGGCACGCAGACCCTATCTTTGAGGAGAAGTACTGGCGCGACAACTACACGCACCGCCCCTACGCCAAATCGGGCTACAGCTACGACGACTACAGCCCTGCTTACCGTACTGGCTATGAAGGTTATAACCTCTACTCTAGCCAGGGGCTAAACTTCCGTCAGGCTGAACCCCACCTGCGCCGAGATTACGATCGCCACAACCAGACAGGTCGGCTCGATTGGGATCAGGCTAAACACGCCATTCAAGATGCGTGGCATCGGCTAGAGTCGGCTGTGACCGATGGTTCTACTCGACATCAGCGTTGATGCCGATCGCAGCACCGCTTTGAGGGCTGTCTGTTTAAGGTCTCCTATCGCCCATCAACCCGATTGCACCGCTGAGTCAGCCTGGCTGGTTCGGCGGTTTTGGTTTGGTGGTTTTGGTTTGGTGGTACGCGATCGCGTCCACTTACCTTTTCCAGCTTGAGGCCCTTGCTCAAGCGGCCAAGAGGATGTCTCAAGTGAATTATTTGCCAAACTCGAAAAATTCTGAGATAACTTGATATAACAAGTTTTGGCGCGCTTCTCTGGCTACCCAAACCAGGCTTGACCACTCCGGCTGAGCGAGATTGCACCCCGAGCGTACATCTGAAGGCTAGAGCACCCCATGGACATTTTGGTCGTTCAACATGTCGAAGCCGACCCCGTTGGCATTTTGGGCCGATACTTGGAGGTGAAGGGAGCCTGGCTACACACCTGGCTGGTGCCCCAGCGACCGACCCCGCCTTCGGGCCACTATGATGGCCTAATTGTGCTAGGCGGCCCTATGAACGCCTGCGAAGACGAAAACTTTCCTCACCTGGCGCGGGTAGCAGAACTCATTCGTGAGTTTTACAGCCAGGGCAAGCCAGTATTAGGTATTTGCCTGGGGGCGCAGCTGATTGCTCGGGCCTTTGGCAGCCGTGTTTACCAGAACGAGATGCCGGAGCTGGGGTTTACGCCGTTGTTTCCGGTGGCAGAGGCCGAAGAACCCTGGCTGCAAGATTTCCAACCAGGGATGCCGATGATGCAGTGGCACTTTGACACCTTCGATTTGCCTCCTGGAGCCAAGCTGCTGCTCACCAACTCGATCTGCGCTAATCAGGCCTTTCGCCTGGGTAGCCACACCTACGGTCTACAGTTTCATCCCGAAGTCACGCCTGAAATTGTGATGAACTGGATTGCCTTTAAAACTGACTGGATTGAGGCCCACTATCCCCACCTATTTGAGCAACTGCGGGATCAGTTGGTGATGCACTGGGTGCAGTCGGCTCAGTTTACCGAACGGCTGGCCAATGCCTGGTACGACCAGGTGGTGGCTTCGGCCCAAACGGTGCCGCTGCTGCGGCAGGGTTAGGCGTCAAGACCTTGCCACCGCGAGAGGATCTGGGCCTGATGGGGTAAGCAGGCACGATGTCGTTTGTCGTAATTGTCGTACTTAAGGACAAGAGGTGATGGGGTATCCCGATATCAAGCCGCTTTCTCCCGGCCTGCAGGCGCTTCAGCACAGCCTGGTGGAGCAGGGCGTTAAGTATGCCCTGGCCAGTTTTGTGGATATTCATGGCATGTGCAAGGGCAAGGTGGTGCCCCTTAGCCACTTCGATCGCATGATGCAGGGCTCTGAGCTGTTTACCGGCGCGGCCCTCGACGGGGTACCCCAAGAGATTAGCGACGACGAGGTGGGTACTATGCCAGACCCCGCCAGCGCCACGGTACTACCCTGGAACCCCGAGGTGGTGTGGTTTGCCAGCGATTTGTACCTCTCCGGCCAGCCCTTCGAGGCCTGTAGCCGCACCATTCTCAAGCGGGTGCTGGAGCAGGCGGCGGCGATGGGCTATCGGTTTAACCTGGGTATCGAGACTGAGTTCTTTATCTTAAAGGACACTGAAGATGGGTTTGGGCCGGTAAGCGATCGCGATACCCTGGCCAAGGCGGCCTACGCTATTCCTACGCTGCTCGACAATTACAAAATTCTCGATACCATCGTCAGCGCCATGAACGGGCTGGGCTGGGATGTATACTCCTTTGACCACGAAGATGCCCAGGGCCAGTTTGAGACCGACTTTACCTACTGTGACGCTCTGACCATGGCCGATCGGCTCACCTTTTTTCGGCTGATGGTCAAGGAACTGGCGCGATCGCAGGGCTACTTTGCCAGCTTTATGCCCAAGCCCTACGCCGACCAAACCGGCAGCGGTGCCCACTACAACATGTCCCTAGCCGATGTAGAAACCGGCAAAAACCTGTTCGAAGACGCCAGCGACCCCTGCGGCCTTTCGAAGCTGGGCTACCAGTTTATTGCCGGAGTGCTGCGGCACGCTAAGGCGATCGTGGCGGTCACCTGCCCCACGGTCAACAGCTACAAACGGCTGGTGCGCCAGGGCAGCATGTCGGGCTTTACCTGGGCTCCGGTGTATGTGTGCTATGGCAACAACAACCGCACCAACATGCTACGCATTCCCATGGGGGGAGGTCGGGTTGAGTGCCGCGCCGCCGACATTTCGACCAATCTGTACCTGGGGGCGGCGATGATTTTGGCTGCCGGGCTAGAGGGCATTCGCGAAGGGCTAGACCCTGGCTCGCCCCACCGCGAAAATATGTACACCTATTCGCTGGCGGAACTAAAGGCGATGGGTATTGATACCCTGCCCCGCACCCTGGGCGAAGCCGTAGCGGCCTTTGCCGCCGACCCCCTCAGCGAGGCTGTCATGGGGCCTTTGATGTATAAAACCTACATCGACTTCAAAACCCAGGAGTGGGAAGAGTACCACAGCCACATTTCCGATTGGGAGATACAGCGCTACCTGAAGTTTTTCTAGCGGTGACCAAACAAGCCTGAATTGAGGAGAAAAACCATCAAAACCTGCTTTAAGTTGCCTGTCTTCAACCAGGTTTCACCTGACTAAATTTTGGTATTAATCTAGTCAACTTGTTCAATATTGGTGGTCAAACTAGAGCATGCTACAAATATTACCGGGCCGGTGGAATGAAGCTAAGGGCTCTGCGGGTTAATGGTGGACCCGGTTAGCCAGGTTTTGGCTTCGCTCAACCTTCAGCGATCGAGGGCTAAGCAAAGTCGAAGCCCGATCGGCAGGTTCCTTATTTTCTTGCGAGTCCCTAACCGTAGTTTGCTATCTACGCGGTCGTGTTTGGAAGGAAAACTATGGTAGACATTAGGATTTTTAATGACTTGAGACCCAATCCCGAAGATTTTATAAATAGGCCGTGTAGTCTCAAGAATTAATATGTATCTCAGCTTATGTAAATGAAGAACGTGGTAAAAAATACACATGGTCAATCATTTACTACAGCCAATGGCCCACGTCCTGGATAGGCGTCATCGACAGCAGCGATGGCTGGCTCTAGGGGGGATTAGTATTTTTACGGTGGTTTCGGTAACCTTTGCGGCCAGAGCCTTGCCCGTACGGGTCGATCGAGGGCTGCTGGTGCGTCAGCTACAGGGTGAAGTAACGATGCTGCGAACGGGTAGTGCAGCCCCGGCAGCCCAGGGTGCTCGACTCAGTGCGGTAGGCGATGGGTTGCGCACGGGCAGGCGATCGGCGGCGGTCTTAGAGGTAGACACAGATGTGGGTTTTTTGGATGTTTCTGAGCAGACTGAGCTACGCATTCGCACTCTAGAAATGGCCCCTGACGGTGGACGCATTACCCACCTCAACGTACCGCGAGGGCAAGTGCGCACGCGGCTACGTCGCTTTACCAATCAAGGGTCGCAGTTTGAAATTGAAACCCCGGCTGGTATTAGCGGAGTGCGCGGCACCGAGTTTGGCGTCAGCGTTCAGGAAGATGGCAAAACCGGTATTGCTACTCTTACCGGGGCGGTAGATACGATCGCCGTGGGCGAAACTGTGGCGGTGCCAGCCGGCTTTCAAAACCTGATTTGGCCGGGCGAACCGCCTACCCAGCCGGTGCCCCTGCGCGATGATCCAGGTTTGGAGTATGATCGGCAGGTCATTTTTGAGAACAATACCCGCTACGTTACGTTGATTGGCCGGGTTGACCCGGTAAATACAGTGTTTGTGGATGGAGCCCCCCAAACTGTCGATCGCCAAGGTGAATTTCGCATTACCCGTTTGGCGACATCGCGGTTGCGAGTCGAGGTTGTAGTTATCACTCCCCTTGGCCGCCAGGAACTCCATGAGATTTATCTCCTCTAGCCTATTTAGGCGAGGGCTAGAATCACTGCTGACCGTAAGCTTTGCTGGCCTTCTAGTTTTGAGTGTAAGCGAGCTAGGCCTGCTGCTGCCTCTAGTGCAGGCTGAGTACAGGCTGCGCTTTCGCCTGCGAGGAGAGCGCCCTTGGAGTGACCAGGTGGTGCTAATTGCCATTGATGAGGCTAGCCTGGATGCCCTTGGGGCCTTTCCCTGGTCGCGGCGGCGTTATGCCGAGCTGCTGCAACAGTTGCAAACCGCGCCGCCCCAGGTGATTGTGTTTGACCTCCTGTTTAGCGACAGCAGCCCCGACGATGGCATGTTTGCTGAGGCGATCGCCGCTTACCCCGCCGTCATTCTGGCCTCTGCCTGGAACCGCGACGGGCAGCCTCTAGGGCCAACCCCCACCCTGGCGACGGCTGCTTTAGCCAGCGGCCACATCCTGCAGCCGCGCCAGGGTGGCTATATTCACAGCGTTGAGCCCCTGATAGGCGGCCAGCCCGCTCTGGCGGTAGCTACAGCAGAAGCGCTCAGTTTGACGCAGCAGGTGGTGCCACTGCCTCCGCTCGATCGCCCCCTTTGGGTCAACTGGCCTGGAACCGCCGCCGCTTTGCCCACCTACTCATTTGTTGAGGTGCTCGAAGGTCGATTGCCGCCCCAGGCCTTTGAGGGCAAAGTGGTATTAATTGGAGCCACTGCCCTGGGCTTAGACGATTGGGCAACTCCCTTTAACACCGACCCGCCTGCCAGCGGCGTGTACTTACATGGGGCGCTAATTGATAATCTGCTCCATCAGCGCTGGCTAAGGCCCACCAGCAGGGGCTGGGTCACGGCACTGGTGCTGGGTTTATGGGGAGCCTGTCAATCCGGGGACGTGGTGCGAGGTGGTTCCCAATTGCGGCGTGAGCTGCTGTATCGGCAGGGGGTACTGGTCGGTGGTCTGCTAGCGGCCTGGTGGGGGCTAGCTCTGGCGCTGTTTGGGGTTAACCTCTGGCTGCCGGTGGTGGGCCCTGCCCTGGTCATCGGTACGGCAGGGGGCTTGAGCATTAGTCAGCAGCTGGTGCGACAAAATCGCTGGCTACAGCAAGTAACAACAAGTTTGCGACACCGCCACGGCCCAACGCTGGTGCTACCCAGGGTCGATAGTTCCCCTGCTACTTGGGATGAGAATGGACCAGTAGGCTCGCCCAATCTCACCTCAGAAGTGGCTCAACTGGTCGACCTGACCCAGCAGTTGGGGCGATCGCAGGCCATTCAGGCGGCCATCGCCCGCAGCCTGCCCCTGGCCCTGGTGGCCGCGGCGGCGGATGGCACCGTGTGGTTTGCTAACCCCCTAGCCACCGAATGGTTAGGGATAGCGGCACACAACAACCTCAACACCAGCGCCCTGGCCGACTGGTTTGATCCAGGTATCTGGCAAGCGCTGTGGTCACGGGTAACCCAGGGACAGCCGGTGCCCACTCAGGTGCGGCACGATCCGCAAGCCCTATCCCAGGGTCGCTGGTATGAGCTGCGCTTAGAACCGTTAGCCGCCGATGCTAACCGGCTGGCCGACTGGCCCCAGGGCGCAATCGTGCTGATCGAAGACATTACCTACCGCCAGCATATAGAGAGCGAGCTACGGCGGCTCAACGAAAGCCTGGAAGACCAGGTGCAGGTGCGCACCCGGCAGCTAGAGCAGCTCAACCTGTCGCTGCATGAGCAAATTGCCGAGCGGCAGCAGGCCCAAAACCAGCTCGCCTATGAGGCTCTGCACGATGCGCTGACGGGGTTGCCCAATCGCCGCCAGTTTCTCAATCACCTCAGCGCTCAGCTGAGGCAGCCCGAGAGTGACCTGTTCGCGGTGCTGTTTTTAGACTGCGATCGCTTTAAGCTGATCAACGACTCCTTTGGTCACGGGGTGGGCGATGAGTTGCTGAAACGGGTGGCGACCATTGTGCAAGAATGCGTACGCCCCACCGATGTAGTGGCCCGTTTTGGCGGCGATGAGTTTACCGTTTTGCTAACGACGCTCGACCAGGTAGACGACGCGATCGCGGTGGCCCAGCGCATACGTCAACGCTTTGCCGAGGCGCTGCACATTCAAGGGCACCAGCTCTTCACCAACACCAGCATTGGCATTGTGATAGCCGGTCCCCAGTACCGCCACCCCGACGAGCTGCTGCGCGACGCCGATACAGCCATGTACCAGGCTAAAGTTGACGGGTCGGGCTACGCCCTGTTTGAACCCGGTATGCACTTGGATGTGAGGCGATCGCTACAGCTTGAAACCTCCCTGCGGCTGGCCCTAGATCGGCAAGAATTTCAGCTCCATTACCAGCCAATCGTAAACCTCGCCACCCAGCAGATGATCGGCTGCGAAGCTCTACTGCGTTGGCTGCATCCCGACCGGGGGCTGCTGCTACCCAGCGAATTTTTAGCCCTTGCCGAAAGCTCTGGACTGATGCTGCCCATTGGCAGCTGGGTGCTGCAAGAGGCCTGTAACCAAATGCAGCGCTGGCGTCGCCGCAGCCTGGTTGCCTTGGACGCAGTCGTAAGCGTCAATTTGTCAGCCACTCAGCTTTTGCAGCCCAACTTAGTTGCTATCGTTAACAACATTTTGGCCGCCAGCGGTTTACCCTCCGCTAACCTCAAGCTCGAAATCACTGAAACCGTAGTCATGGAAAACCCAGACCAGGCGGTGCAAATGATTCAGGCGCTGCGCGATCGCGGCATTCGCCTCAGCATCGATGACTTTGGTACCGGCTATTCGTCATTGGGCTACCTGCAACAGCTGCCAGTCGATATTCTCAAAGTCGATCGCAGCTTCATTGTTGATATCCACCACAGCCCTCAGCAGTACGGCATTGTAGACGCCATTATTCGCCTCGCCGCCCACCTCAACATTCAGGTCATTGCCGAAGGCATCGAGCAGTTTCCTCAACTTGAGGCACTCAAACAACTAGGGTGTGAGTTTGGCCAAGGGCACCTGTTTGCGCGCCCGCTCAGCGTGAGCCAGTTTAGTCAATATTTACGGAGAAATGGTGGAGGTATGGTGAGGTGAGGGTGGTCTCTCTGTCCCTAAACAAACCGATTTGGCTGGAATTTTCTGCTAATTTGAGGACTTTGCTATCTTCCTTAGTACTGTCCTAGCCCCACAAAAACGGTGCAATGCACTTTCCGTCTCTTTGGCTGTCCGCATGGATGATACAGGCTAGGGTGCGATCATTAACAACCTATAGGCAAGGATCATGCGGAAGGATGCGGCTATTAGTGCACCTGAAAAATGGCGGTGAATTGACAGTGCGACTTTTCAATGGATAGTACAATCAGCGTAAATAAACGCTAAAACCCCCCATTTCTGGAGGGTTTCAAGCTATCGGAGCGGCGGGATTTGAACCCACGACCCCCACTACCCCAAAGTGGTGCGCTACCAAGCTGCGCTACGCCCCGGTCTTTTCCATTTGTGCTTGACTAGCATAGCACAGTAGAGGCATACACCTGAGCAATCTCCCATGAAATTTTTAGGCTGGCTAAAACAGCGTTAGGTGACCAATAGCTTGAATCAGTTGCTGGGTTGACTCCGTCTCCCACATTCCTTCGCAGCGGCGACCTGAGTTAAGGATGAACCGTAGATTGTAGGCTTGGGGAAAGCCCTCCGCCTCCAGCCATAGGCTAGCGGCTTCAGCTTCGCAGACAATGCGTTCCTCCTCCATCAGTTCAGCGGCGATCGCAGCCATAGTTTCTTTGAGTTCCAAGGCTAGGCGGCAAAAGGTTTGAAACTCATCATTGGTCAGTTCGATGGCCCATTCATAACCTGCCAGTAGTCCACAATAAGGGATGGCGGCTGGATCCCAACCCAGCCGCCATCCCTGACCTTCCTGAATAAATTTAGTAAACTGCTCACTCATTGGTCCAGGCGAGTTAGAGCTTGACTATTCCCCAATGATTTCGGGTTGGGTGAGTTCGTCAGACATTTCAATAATGGCCCGCAACACCGGCTTCATCTTGGGGTCTTCATAGTTCTCAAAATCTTCAAAGCGCCGCCGTTGCGCTCGGTTAGCTACCTGGACAGTAATTCGGTAGCGGTTTGAGGCAGCCCGAATCAGATCTTCGGTGCGTCGCATAACTTGAGTGCTGTCAAAAGGGGAACGCTTAGCCATAACAACCTGAATAAAAGGCCCAGGTTCCAATAGTAACAAGAATTCTAAGGACTAACCCAATGGTTGATCTGAGAACTGTTCCCGCAGCGGTTTTTGGCCAATCCCGTTTCAGAGTCGCTGAGGACTAGGGGCTGTCAGCTTAAAACTTGGGATCTTGGCTACTGCTGGCGACGTCTCTGCATTACACGGATCCCAAAAATAAGCTTGACAGGCCACTAGTTTTGCAAGCGATGCTTCAACCGTTGTGGTTCGCCTTCGTCAAGCACTTGCCCTGCCTCTAACAAAAAAGCTCGATCGCAGTAGTCCAGCTCTACCAACCTATGGGTAACCCACAGCGCAGTCAATCCACGCTCTTTGACCAATTCTCGCACCCGCTTAACTAAGTCAATTTGACTATCAGGATCGAGCAGGGCTGTGGGTTCATCCAGCAGCAGCACATGACAGTGACGGGCGATCGCTCCTGCGATCGCCACGCGCTGCTTTTGTCCACCACTTAAAGCGTAAATGGGCCGCCGCTTCAGCTCTAACAAGTTGATCGCGGCTAAAGCGTCATCCACTCGGTTGCGAATCTCTGCTAAAGGAAGGTGCTCATCAACCAGCCCAAAAGCCACATCGGCCCCCACCGTAGGCATTACTAACTGGTGATCAGGGTTTTGAAACACAAACCCCACTGGTTTTTCAATTGACCACTCCCCAGCCTGAGGCTGTAGTAAACCCCCCAAGATCTTTAGCAGTGTCGATTTGCCGCTGCCGTTATTGCCTAGCAACATACAAAACTCGCCAGGCTGAACGGTCAATGAACAGCCCTTTAGCACGGTCTGCCCAGACGGCCATTGAAACTGCAAATTACTAACCCTAATAGCCTTAGAATTCTTGACCGTCACAATATCGCCAGGCAATAACTTAAGTTCTCTACAAGCGGCCGTTACTGATCGCTACTGAGCGCAAAGAAGCCAGGGGGGCGTCCCGATGCAGTAGCTGTACCGCTCTTCTCAAAAATTTGAACGGCTGCTATCTCACTGCCCAAAACGCTGATGCGCTTGTGAGGTTGCTGATCACAGGCCACTTCAACCAGTTGTCCGCTACCGCTACGCAGACCCTCTGTCAGTGAGTTATAGAGCGCCTCTGCCTCGCCCTGTTCTTTCTTTTGCACAGAGAGAGGCATAGCTGTGTGCTTCAACGTCAACTCAATCGTGAACATAATTGAATGGTACTCAATAAATTATAGGGAATCAGACGGCTTTCCCGAAGCTCGCCCTTCTATATATAAAGTGTAAAGGGTTGGCATCATATATCTACAGCTCAGCTCAGCTATCTAGCTGAGCCTTTTGATTAGGCGGTAGAAGCTCCGTAAATCAAGCCTCAGCAAAGGAAGAACGCTGAGCTAAAGTTAGGCAAAATTCACCCTACGGGAATAAGCAAAAATGCTTATCAGAATCCCTGAAACCCAAAGATAATCTAGGTTTTCAGACCAACTCTTCTGAAAATACCCCCTATAATGATAGCTACGGTAAAGAATAGTAAACATTACTCATAATTTCGGGACGACTGACTTGACCTTTTGTCAATGGTCTGACCCGAGCTTGGAGTAATCGCCATCATCTTCCGTGTATATACCTTGTCGTTAAATAATTACGGAGATTAGCGTATGACCATAGCAATGGGACGCGCGCAAGCCCAGCGAGGATGGTTCGACATCCTAGACGACTGGCTAAAGCGCGATCGCTTTGTATTTATCGGCTGGTCCGGGATTCTGCTGTTCCCCTGCGCCTTCATGGCCGTTGGGGGCTGGCTAACCGGCACCACCTTTGTCACCTCCTGGTACACCCACGGCCTCGCGTCGTCGTACCTAGAAGGTGCCAACTTTTTGACTGTAGCTGTGTCCACCCCAGCCGCTAGCCTGGGCCACTCCCTGCTACTGCTGTGGGGACCCGAAGCCCAGGGCGACTTTGTGCGCTGGTGCCAACTGGGCGGATTGTGGGCCTTTGTGGCCCTGCACGGAGCTTTTGGCCTGATTGGCTTTATGCTGCGTCAGTTCGAAGTGGCTCGTCTGGTCGGCCTGCGGCCCTACAACGCCATCGCCTTCTCGGCCCCGATTGCGGTATTTGTCAGCGTCTTTCTGATGTACCCCTTGGGCCAGTCGAGCTGGTTTTTCGCCCCTAGCTTTGGGGTAGCGGCCATCTTCCGCTTTCTGCTGTTCTTCCAAGGCTTCCACAACTGGACCCTCAACCCCTTCCATATGATGGGCGTAGCGGGTGTTCTAGGTGGAGCGCTGCTGTGCGCCATTCATGGTGCCACCGTAGAGAACACGCTGTTCAAAGACGGCGAGAACGCCAACACTTTCCGCGCCTTCGAGCCGACCCAGGCTGAAGAGACCTACTCGATGGTGACAGCTAACCGATTCTGGTCACAGATTTTCGGTATTGCGTTTTCCAACAAGCGCTGGCTGCACTTCTTCATGCTGTTTGTGCCGGTCACCGGTCTGTGGATGAGTGCGGTAGGTGTTGTAGGTCTAGGATTGAACCTGCGGGCTTACGACTTTGTGTCGCAGGAAATCCGGGCGGCAGAAGACCCTGAGTTTGAGACCTTCTACACCAAGAACATCTTGCTGAACGAAGGCATTCGGGCTTGGATGGCTCCGACTGACCAGCCCCATGAGAAGTTTGTATTCCCCGAAGAGGTGTTGCCTCGTGGTAACGCCCTATAAGGGATTAGCAACTGTCAGCTTGAATCAGTCAATTCAGATATTTCATAAAGAGAGGTGCCTAGCGCCTCTCTTTTTTTTGGTTAACCCTGCGTTAGTTAGATGTGCAGAATACTTTAAGGGGGTGCCTAGAAGTGGTGTAGGTGCAGCCGAAGTAACCTGGACGGGCACTCTCACTTTTAGCTGAGGCAACCCTAACCCCCCCAGCTGCTTCTAATTGCTTCTAAGCAGGAACGGCAGACGTGCTTCTGTGCTTCTCCGAGAGCGGAGTTAATTCCCTAAAGATGGCCCACTAACCAGAAGGGGCTGCCCACTCCCGCTTTCTCTCCCAAGTAAAGAATTTCTTGGGTCTGTCTGTATGAAGAATTAGAGAATAACAATTGAGGCTAAAAGCGTTGAGACGCTCCTAATCCTTGCCCGTAGCTGGGTTTGCCACGCCATCCCTGCTGTGCCGAACCCTGTTCATGACCCCAGATACGGTGTCAACAGGAAAGAATTTTCCAAAGAAGACTGGGTAGCCAGGATTTCCGTTCCCCTATGACGTTGAAACCTTTTGTAGTGCGGGGTTTTCAGCGCTCTAAACTTTTTTCAGCGGAGAGTCTTGACACTTGAGTTTAGTCTTGTTATATTAGCAAAGCGCCTAAGACAAGCGAATTGCTTTTCGAGGGTTAGTAGCGAACCTCGACAACTACATAGTCTAGAAACAAAGCCAAGGTTCCTGTCAAGGATTAAATTGGTTTAACGATAGCACGAGTGTTGTTGTTAGGTCAAGTAAGAAGACAGAATCGGATACTGAGG
>NZ_JADEXE010000602.1 GCF_015207265.1 Nodosilinea sp. LEGE 07298
GGGGTTTATCGATGGGCTGGGTGCGATCGAGGGGGATTTCGAGCCCGCCCGCCGCTGGGTCGGGTAAGACCTCGCGGAAGGTCTCTACAGCGGCGAGGAGGGTGGCCTGTTGGCTCTTGTTAAAGGAGCCTGCCAAGGTTCCGATAGCTTCGAGAAAACTGGTCTCACCCAGGTAGCGCTGATTTTCTAAGGGGTATAGGGCATCTACTAAAGCCTTGGGCAGTTTGCCGTCGAGATCTACCAGAGAGCGGGCCGACAGCACAAAGGTATCTAGCTCTCGCAAAGGCCGAATAACATCGCTAGCCGGATCGGCGGGGTTAGCCCGAGGAGGAAACAGGTCGGGCGACTCTAGCAGGCTTTGCCACAGCAGGTCATAGCGGCTGCTGGGCCGAATGTAGTAGCGGTAGTTGTGAGCCCAGCGATCGCTGAGCAGATGGTCGTACTTAAGCCGCCCGCTGGCGTCGGGGCTGGCATAGCTGGGGGTGCTAATGCGCGGGTAGGCTGTCACGAGCCAGGGGCCAGCGGCGTCTGGGTTATCTACATCGGCGCTGGCATCAAAGAAGCGCTGGCTCCAGTTGAGAAAGTCGGGCAGCAGGTTAGCAATCTCTGCGGCGCTGGTAGGCAGATCAATGGCGGGCAGGGTGGGGTCGGTGCTGTTGATCGACTCTAGATAGATCTTGATCTGCCGCCACTGCTGGCCCCGATCCGACTCGGCATTGGCTAGGTCGGTAGCCAGACCAGCGGGCACCCTAAAGTAGGTCGAGCGCTCGTCTCGGGGCGAAAACTCCGTCAGGGGAGTGATTTTAATATCCAGCAGGGCATCGGCCACCACCGCATCCGCCGCCGCCAGTGCATTCCGCAGGGTCTGGCGCAGGGCCTCCCGCTGGGAAGTCGAGAGCGACTGCTGGAAGGTGTTGAGGGCCGCTATGGACACCTGCAAATAACTGCCGACACTGGTGACCTGGCGGAATCCGGCATTGACTAACAGCGGCGGCAAGGTAATGACCTGACTAATCGGAAACCGCACCTCACTAACCGCTGGGGCCTGCCCTTGGGGATAGCGCAGCAGCAGGCGCGTCTGCCCGTTGAGGGGCAGGGTGACCG
>NZ_JADEXE010000158.1 GCF_015207265.1 Nodosilinea sp. LEGE 07298
GGTGGGGGGAATCAGCCAGAAAAATAGGTAGCCGCCGATCGCGTAGGAGATCAGCGTGGCTACCGCAGCCCCCATGCCGCCCCCGATCGGAATCAGCCACAGGTTGAGCAAAATGTTGGAGACCAGGCCTGCTAAGCGCGAGTAGAGGTTATAAATTTGTAGCCCTTCAGCCACAATCCATTTGCTCTGGGCGATGCCAAGAAAGGCGAATAGTGTGCTCCAAATATGCACGGCAAAAATGGGCAGAGCGGCCCGGTAGGCCGGACCATAGAGGCCTAAAATCAGCACCCCCGACAGGGGAATCAGCACCGCAATCAGGCCGTAGGCGATCAGGGTGTTGAGGTCGTAGAGCTGCTGCAACCGGCGACGGTAGCCGCCGCTCAGCTGCCCCTGGGCTTTGACAAGGCCGGGAAACAGTGACGAGCAGACGATGATGGGCAAAAATGAGGTCGCTTCTGAAAGGGTAGACGCGCTGGCGTAGAGGCCGACGGCAGTACTGTCCAGCATCTGCCCCAGCATTACCTGGTCGATGCTGATGTACAGTACGCAGGCGGTAGACGACAGCACCAGCGGATACGACTCTTTGAGCAGGTAGCCCGCCCGCTGGTAGCTAGCACGCCAGTTGCTCACCCGCTGGCCCTGGCGATGGTAAAACAGCAGCAGCCCAGCGGCGTAGAATAGCGCTTCGAGGGCGATAATGGCAGCGAAGGTGGTGACGGGTGCCCGATTGAGCACCAGGGCGATCTTCAGGGCTACTACCAGCAAAAACGCCCCCTGCTCCGCCAGCACGGCGTATTTTGAGGCAACCTGGGCCTCAAACCAGTTCTCGATCGGCTGCAGCGAATTGAACAGATACTTGAGGGCGACGATCGCCACCAGCAGCTGCGCCAAGGGCTGATCGGGGGCCAGCCACACCATGCCCAAAATGCTGAGGGCGATCGCCGCCAATCCGCCCACGACCTGCACCCCCACGGCAGTGCCTAAAATTTCCCCTGCCTCGACTGGCTGGCGCACCAGGTCGCGGGTAATAATTGGCCCCATCTGCACCGTCGAGAGCGGCGAAAAAAAGCTGACAAAGGCCAGGGCATACTGTAAATTACCAAACCCTTCGGGCTTGAGGTAGCGGGCCACCCAGGTGCTCACCAGCAGGCTCACTAGCAGGCGAGCGCTGCGCCCCCCAAACAGCCAGCTGGTGTTGCTCAGCACCTGGCGCACTTCGCTGTCAAAGCCGCCGTAGAGTTTTGAAACCCGGTTTAGCATAGGTTAGACTTGCCCCCGCTGGCTGCCTACCGTTGCTCGCGGGGGCGACCCACTGCGATCGCCGTAGGTACCGTAGTAAAAGTAGCTGTGGGGCTCGTGGCGGGGCAAAATGCCGTTGATCACCTGACCCAGTACCGGCAGCCTCGACTGCACCAGGCGCTCGTTGGCCATGGTGGCGCTGTCGATATCGACCACGCCAGGACGGGTGACCAGCACCACACCATCGGCCATTTGCCCTAGGGCCAAAGCATCAACACCGATGTTGAGGGCGGGGGTGTCGATCACAATAAAGTCGTAGGTCTGGGCCAGCTGCTCTAGCACCGCCACCATTCGCTGGGAGTCAATCAGCACCGCCGGGTTAGGGGGAATTACCCCAGCGGTAAGCAGGTCAAGGTGCTCAACGGGGGTTTTAATCATTTCCTGGGCAGGCCGCTGCTCGACCAGTAGGTTGCTGAGGCCCTGGTCGTTGACCACATTCCAGATCTGGTGCTGGCGGGGGCAGCGCATGTCGGCGTCGATCAGCAGCACCCGCTGGCCAGTCTGGGCGCGAGCCATAGCTAGGTTGGCCGACACAATCGACTTGCCTTCGCCGATTACCGAGCTGGTCATCACAATGGTCTTAATGGCGCGGTCAGAGCTGAGAAACCTGAGGTTAGCTTGCAGCATCCGGTAGGCTTCGGCGATCGCACCGCTGGGAACCTGTTCAACGACGACTTCCCCTCGGTCGCCGTTGGGCAGCGGGTGGCCCCAGCGATGGTCAGGAATCATGCCCAGCAGGGTGAGGCTAAACAGGTCTTTGGCTTCGGTAGCGGTTTTGATCTTGCGATCGCGCGATTCTAACCCCAGAGCCGTCAACCCCGCTAGGCCCAGCGCCAGCAGCATCCCTGTGGCTAAAAACGACCCCTGGCGCGGGGCGACTGGCTTGTCGAGCACCGTCGCTGGCTGCAGAATGCGGGCGTTGCCCACGTTCTGGTTTTCGCTAACGCGAGCCTCATGCAGCCGCCCCAGCAGCAGCGAATAGGTTGACTGGGCCGCCTCTAGCCGCCGCATTAGCTCCCGCTGTTCTTGCTCTAAAAACGGCAGCTGGGCCGCCCGCTGGGTGTAAGCATTTTGTGCCGTTGCTAGGGCATTCACCTGCTGAGCCAGGCCCTGGCGTTTGGCCTCGGTGCGGGCCAGATCTCCCGCTAGGGCAGCTTTGAGGTCACCCCCTTGCAGCTGGCCTTTGGGCGGGGCGGGCAAGCCATTGAGCGCTTCACTGACCCGCTCATCCAGCAGGGTTTCGAGGTTGGCACGGCGAGTGAGCAGGGTCGAGACCACCGGGCTGGTATCGCGATAGCGCACCCGCTCTACGGCCAGCTGTGCCTCCACCGCCTGAAACTGGGTGAGCACATCTTGTACTCCCGGTGATTGACTTAGGGAGGTCAGGGCGATCGCCTCCGGTGGCGACATCGCCAGCTGCTGGCTAAAGGTTTGGGCTTGAGCGCTGGCATCGGCTAGCTCTGAGTTGACCTCGGCAATCCGGCGGCGCAGCTCTTCACGGGCAATCACCATCGCTCCCTTTTCTTCCTCTAGAGATGCTACCTGGTGGGCCTCCTGAAAGCGGCGCAGTTCGGTCTCTGCCGCTTGCACCCGCGCCTCGGCACCGGGCAGCTCGCGCTCTAGAAACTCTCGGGCGGCTACGGTCTCGGCCCGGTTGTCTTGAATGTGCTGGTCGAGATAGACCGCCATCACCGTATTCACCATAGTCTGGGCCAGATCGGGGTTCTCGCTGCGGTAGGCCAGCAGCAAAATGTCGGTGCCGCGCGGGCTGGTGAGCTTGAGACTGCGCTTAAGCTCGCCTCGACTGAGCGGCGGCTGGTCGTCGGGGGCGATGGCATTCACCTGCTCAACGGCAGCCTCTAAAATCAACGCTGAGCGAATCGCTTCCATCTCGGTAGTGATGGGGTTGTTGGACTCTACGATGGGGTCAAACCCACCAACCCCGGCCCCTACTCCGGTCAGCGTCGCTGCTTTATCGGCACCGGTAAAGCGAATTTTGCCCTCGGCTTGGTAAATCTCGGGCTGTAGGGCCAGGGTGGCCGCAGTGCCAGCCATCACGCCGACAAATACCACCGTGGCCGGCAACCAGCGGCGTTTAAGCATCAACCAGTACTGTTTTGTGTTCATGGCAATAGAGGGGGAGCGGGTGAGTGGACGTTGGGCGGATGGGAGATAATGCCCCTGACATAACGAAAGCGTCCCTAGGACTGCGCTGGCTGAGCGGAGTCGTTCGTGCAGCGAGAAAGCTAAAATTCCCCCGATATATCCCCTAGCCCTCTGGGGCGGCTCTGCCAACGACTCCGCCCAGGGGACGGTTACGACATAACTGAGGTTGATGGCTTGACTAAGGTTCAAACTTTAGGGATTTACAGAAATCTTTAAGAAGTATTTTTTAGCCTAGCTACTTAGCTGACTTTCTTCCCCAAATTCAAGCGATGATTCAGCAATGAGATAATTGAACTTACCGTAGCAAAGGCGATCGCAAAAAGAGTGCCACATTGCCTAGACCGATGGGGTTACAGCTTCACGCTGGGCTGGGTTAGCCGCCCACCCGTAGTAGCGTTGGTACCACTGCACAAACTGCCGTGGCGGGTTCAGCTGAGTAAAGGTCTCTATCGGCTGTTTTATCTTTGCACGAGGTCCAAAAAAAGGCCAAATTGCCCAAAGCTGGGAGTTTGGCAAAAACTTATTTTTCGACTCTTGCATGATATTTCATTAAATCTTCACAGTTGGTTTTTAGCTCAATCATCAACCTTTCTCCAGTGGCAATCTGGCAAGAAACGAGCCAAAAACTTACCTATGATACTTTAGAAATTCAACAATTAATTCTGTTCGGCATTGCCCAATTCAATTAGAAAGTCTTCAGGGTTCGAAGACTCTCACAATTTTAGAGTGCGCCATTGTTCACTGACTGACAAAAGTTTCCTTCGTAGGTTGGGTTGAGGTAACGAAACCCGATACCAGCAACGGTTTCGTTGGGTTACGCTGTCGCTAACCCAACCTACTACAGAATGAGGGTTTCAAGAGTTTCGTCAGTCAACCAGCATTGTTCTACGCGGTGTGCTTGGCCTGTAGCCGTCGTCACCCTGTAGTTTTACTTCAAAGATCCTACAAAATAGCTGTCTTTAGATGGCTCATTGAGCCGTTTTAATTGAACAGACTGATCGAAGCAGATCGTTTTGATCTCATGATTACTGTTTCAAAATTCATTCAAAAACACCCTGGCTAGTACTCTGCGGCGTAAGTTTAGATCCTATTCTGCGGGGGCTAGGGAGCAGGGGAGCTAGGGAGCCAAGCCATTCGGAATGGTGGGCATATTTCAACCGGCGAGTACTAGTTTCTAGCTAAGGAGCCTTTAGATATTTTTGGCTCAAGAAATTTTTTCACTGAAATAAATAGATCCTTCCTGCCTAGCGGAGCTTGAAGCCACATCTCAAGCGCTAAAACAAGAAGCCGGGGTTAAACCAATTCTTCGCATCTGCCCGGTTAGCCTACCGATTTTTAGAGCACGTCTCAGGAGAATCTTTAAAATGCTATTTAAGCGTAAGGGCCAACTGCCTCATCTCAGAAATCGCCATGTTTTGCTGGCCGATATAGCAATTTTTCTGGCGTCTCCGCTACTCGCTCTCGGTCTGCGGCTAGATGGAGCGATTAACTTTCAGGTTTACTATCCCCAACTAGTCTGGTTTACCCTGGTATTTTTGCTAATTAAGCTGGGCGTGCTCGGTTTGTTTGGCGGCTACCGACGCTGCTGGCGCTACGCCAGTGTTGACGAACTCCAGCAACTCGCTCTGATGATGATGGCGGCGATCGCGCTGCAAACCTTAGCCTTCGCTGCGGTTTCCCCCATCTGGCTGGCTGGCTTGCCGCGATCGCTGCCCCTGCTCGACGCCATTTTGGGCTTTTTGCTGGTGGGGGCGCTGCGGTTTAGAATTCGCGCCCTCGAACGGCTGAGCCAGTCGCGGCGCACGTTCTTTCGCCGCGATCGCGTGTTGGTAGTGGGTGCGGGCAGCGCCGGGGTATCGCTAGTGCAGGAAATGCAGCGCAACCCGTCTTTGGGTCTGCGCCCCGTCGCCTTTGTCGATGATGATCCGGCCAAACTACACTTGCGCATTCGCAAGCTGCCGGTGGCGGGCAACCGCAGCCAGATCCCAGATCTGGTGCGATCGCTGCACATTCGCCGGGTGATCATCGCCATGCCCACGGTTTCAGGCAATGTGATTCGCGAAACCGTTGAGATCTGCCAGCGGGCGGGCGTGCAGACCAGCACCCTGCCGGGTATTCACGAAATTTTGAACGGTCGCGTTTCTTTGGGGCGGGTGCGCGATGTGCAGATTGAAGACCTGCTGCGCCGCGACCCCGTGCAAATGGAGGTCGAGCAAGTTGCCAACCTGGTACGCGGCAAGCGGGTGCTGGTCACCGGGGCCGGTGGCTCCATTGGCAGTGAGCTGTGTCGCCAGCTGCTCCAGTGCCACCCCGAGGAGTTGATCTTGGTCGGCCACGGCGAAAACTCCATCTTCAATATTCAGCAAGAACTCGAAAAGATGGCCCAGACGATCTGCGATCGCCCCAAAATTTCCCCCTTTATTGCCGATATTCGCTTTCGCCACCGCCTAGATCACGGTTTCAGGCAGTTTCAGCCCCAGATGGTGTTCCACGCCGCCGCCCATAAGCACGTGCCAATGATGGAATCTAACGCCGCTGAGGCCGTCACCAACAACATTCTCGGGACCCAAAACCTGGTCACCCTGGCCCAGCGCTATCAGGTCGAGCACTTTGTCATGATCTCCACCGACAAGGCGGTCAACCCCACCAATATCATGGGAGCCAGCAAGCGGGTGGCCGAAATGCTGGTGCTGCAGGCCACCCACCAGAGCGATCGCCACTACGAGGTGGTGCGCTTCGGCAATGTGCTGGGCAGCCGGGGC
Organism: Nodosilinea sp. LEGE 07298; assembly: GCF_015207265.1. GTDB lineage: Bacteria > Cyanobacteriota > Cyanobacteriia > Phormidesmidales > Phormidesmidaceae > Nodosilinea. Next base: position 6,228 of record NZ_JADEXE010000158.1, read on the forward strand.
AGCGTGGTGCCCACCTTTAAGCGCCAGATTGCCGAGGGCGGCCCGATCACCGTCACCCATCCCGACATTTGCCGTTACTTTATGACTATTCCCGAGGCGGTGCAGCTGGTGCTCCAGGCCGCCACCATGGGCCAGGGGGGCGAGATTTTCATGCTCGACATGGGCCAGCCGGTCAAAATTGTCGACCTGGCCAAGGAGTTGATTCGCCTGTCGGGCTACGAGCTGGGCAAGACCATGCACATTGTCTTCACCGGCCTCAGGCCGGGGGAAAAGCTCTACGAAGAGCTGTTTATTGGCGGTGAACAGTACACCGCCACCCGCCACAAAAAGCTGTTTGTCGTCACCAACGCCAGCGGCATTGTGCCCACCCAGCTCGATCGCCTGGTGCGCGCCCTTAGCCGGGCTGCCCTGCGCCACGACCCGGCGGAGATCAGTTTTTTGCTAGAGCAGCTGGTGCCCGGCTTCAAACCCCAATACCAGCCTCTGGTGGCCGCCCCGGTCAAGCCCGTTGCCGAGCCCGTTACCAAGCCCATTACCAAGCCCGTTATCGAGCCCGTTATCGAGCCCGTTATCGAGCCCGTGGCCAAGCCATCACCCTGGCCCGCCGTGGAGAAGCGCCCGGTGCCGGTGCTGGCGGTTGGCTATGACAAAACGGCTTGAGGTAGCCTCGCCGATACCAGACTATTACCGCCATAAACTCGATTCACCCAGGAGATCTCTGCCCATGAACATCCTGTCAACTGGCCATTACCAGCGCTGGTCCATCAGCGCTGTCCCGCTCGTGCTGGGTCTGGTGGTAAGCGGTGGCGGGGTACTGGCCTCGCCCGTCACCCCAGAGCCAGAACACCAGGCTGTTGCCCCTGCCGCCGCTGTTGACACCGAGACCTATCTGCTGGGGCCGGGCGATCGCGTCTTGGTCGACATCTTCGATGTACCCGAGCACAGCGGCGAACGGCAGGTGCTGATCGACGGCTCGGTCAACCTCAACTGGGTGGGCGGGGTTGCGGTGCAAGGCCTGACCTTGCCCCAGGCCGCAGGGGCGATCGCCGCCGCCTACAATCGCTACCTCTACGACCCGCTGGTGACGGTGACCTTGACCAGCCCGCGCCCCCTGCGGGTGAGCGTGGCGGGGGCCGTCAATCGGCCCGGCTCCTACGTGGTGTCGTTTACCGAGGCCCCCGGCAGCGACCCCGACGCCCGCTGGCCCACCGTCACCCAGGCCCTCCAGCAGGCCGGGGGCATTACCCAGTTTGCCAATGTGCGCCAGGTGCAGGTCGAGCGGCAGCAGTCGGTTGACACCGCCAGCACGCTCAATCTTGACCTGTGGGCTTTACTCCAAACCGGCGATCTCAGCCAAGATATTGCCCTGCGCGACGGCGACAGCATTTGGGTCCCAGCCACCACCGCCATTGCCCCCGCCGAAGCCCGCAGTTTGGCGTCGGCCAGCTTCTCCCCGGCGGTGATTCAGGTCAACGTGGTGGGCGAGGTGCCGCGCCCCGGTACGGTAGAAGTGCCCCCCAACATGCCCCTCAACCAGGCGCTGCTGGCGGCGGGCGGGTTTGATAACAGCCGCGCCCAGACTGGGTCTGTGCAGCTGGTGCGGCTCAACCTTGACGGCAGCGTCTCCCAGCGGGAGGTGGCGGTCGACTTTACCCAGGGCATCAACGAAGACACCAACCCGATTCTCTACACCAACGATGTGATCATAGTGAACCGCTCGGGCACCGCCCAGTTCTCGGACTCCTTCAATGGAGTGCTCGAAACCATTGGCAAAATCTTTCCGTTCTTCTTCCTGTTCTAAATATAAGAATGCTGCTTAGAGGATGTTTGAAAAGTCCTACTTCTTGTAGCGAAAGTGGAGATCCCCCTAAATCCCCCTTAAAAAGGGGGACTTTTAACCCCCCTTTTTAAGGGGGGCAGGGGGGATCGACCGGTGACTAAAGCTACAGCGACCCACTTTTCAAACGCCCTCTTAACCACATTTCAGCAGAGACCCCCTGGTTTTCCTGCTGCTGTGACGGTTCATCTACAGCAGCTGTTTAATGGCGTTTAATTCGGGAGTGTGGAGGGCTAGCCGGTAGAGTAGCCCACTGGTTTGGCAGGTCCAGTTGCCTTGGCGGGGCGCATAGAGCCAACCGTCGCCTACCTGAGAAGACGCGTTGGGGGCGGCTGGGTTGAGCAGGCATCCATGGCGTAGCCAAAGGTACTCGTCGGCAATGAGGGGATACTGGCCCAGGGTGCTGCCTGCTTGTAGAGGCTGCTCGACTAGTTGCGGCAGCAGCCGACCGCTGAGAACCTTGCTGGGCAACGCGCCTAGAGGGGTGTACTGCTTGAAAAAGGCCAGCTGCGATCGCCGCTGCGTTTGCCGCTGCAAATGACTCAGCACCAGGGGCCACTGACTTAACGCTCGCTCTACTGCCCGATTGGGCAACCGCACCAGCTGACAGGAAGCGGCGGCCTTTGCCCAGTAGGGGAGTGGATGCCCGCAAAAGGTGCGATCGCAGCCAAAGGCTTCGCCCGGCCCCAGGCAGGCCACTGAGACGGTTTTTTGTAAGCCTTCATTGTGGGTCAGTAGACGCACCGTGCCAGACACAATCAAAAAAAGATCGTCAGCCTCACTCGGTGGGCGACTACTCGCCTGATCGGGCGAGCAAGCCATAATATCGTCACCTAGATCAAATTGATAGTGTTGAGCCGACTCAATCTGTACCAGCAGTGTTTTAATCAGGGGTATCGAAACCAAGTCTTGGGGTGCTGTTTTCACGCCGATGACAGGGTGACTAAACTTATGTTTAGGAGTAAGTAATACGCGTCTAAGCTGGCACGATGGAGGGGCATTCATGACGCTAACTTTAGGCCGTAGAGAACTTTATCATGCTCCCCCCAAGCCTATCAATTATCAAGACTTTGGCTATCAGAATAAATTAAAAAACAAGATAAAATGTCGCTATTATCATGAGGCGGAGATAAAGATAAATCGCAGCTCAGTCTTTGGGGAGAAGGTCACCGCTGGCAAGATGGCAGTATAATCTAAAAGCTTCTGACTATACTGCTCAGCAGCATCTAATTCCAAGCAGACTTCAGACAATTCTTCGAGCCTGTGGCTGCTTTAATGACATTAGTAATGCAGATGAGCAACAGGCTGACTGCGGGGAACAAGATCTATGGCCAATTTAGCCGATCTATCTCTTGACGCTCAAGAAGTTGTTGACTTTCTTCGCCAAAATCTTCGTTTGCCAGAGATTTATCAAGCGATTGTCGAACAAAAGATTATCCATCAGGTTGCCCTAGAATATGGCATAACCGTTACCCTGCCAGAAATAGAGACGGAAGTTGAAAATATTCGCTACGAAAAAACGTTTGACAACCCCACTGGTTTTGTAGACTGGCTCAGCGATTGTGGTGCCACCCTAAGCGATCTCAAGCAAATGCTGCGCTCTAACCTGCTCACCGAAAAGGTCATGCGCAGTCTTTTTGTCGATCGGGTTGAGTCCGTATTCTCCCAAGATCGCCACAGTTTTGACCAACTGGTACTCTATAAAATTGTGGTGCCCTATGAACATCTGGCCCGAGAAATTTTTTACCAAATTGAAGAAGAGGAAATCAGCTTTTTTGAGGCAGCCCACGTCTACGATATTGACGAAAGTCGCCGCCTTAGCTGCGGTTATGAGGGCACAATTTTGCGGCATGATCTGCCGTCAGATTTAGCTGAAGTGCTATCAACGGCCCGAGTCGGCGAACTAGTGGGGCCGTTCAAGGCTGCTAATCAATTCTATGAGCTGTTTTGGATAGACGATTTAATTTATCCTGATTTAACCCCTGCGTTGCAAAGCCGCATTCTCCAGCAGCTGTACCAAAACTGGATGGAGCGTCATATCAATGATTATCTGGATTCCTTTACCTCTCAGGCTGAGTAGCTGTTGCTAGTACCCGAAGGTTGAAATATACCTATTGTTTGGTCTCGCTTGGCTCCCTAGCCCCCCCGCGATTAGCAATAGTCACCACACTGATACCGCACTACGAGTACTCTGCAGCGCAAGTTTAGATACTATTCTCCGGGGGCTAGGGAGCAGGGGAGCTAGGGAGCCAAGCAATTTGGAATGGTGGGCATATTTCAGCCGTCGAGTACTAGGTTGACCGAGGGTGAGGTGTTCGAATCCAGGAGTCGTTTTGGCAAAGCTCGCTATGAAGTACCGTCGTCATCGCCGATATTTGTGGATGGCTTACGGTGTGTTGGGGGCAGGTCTGGGGCTGCTAGTGCTGGCTGGCTGGCTAGCGGTGCAGCTGACGGTGACCCAGCGCCAGGCACCCACGCCCCAGGCTATTTTGGTCCTAGAAGGCCAAACCAGTCGGGTGCGCTTTGCGGCGCAGTTCTCGGGGCAGCACCCCAGTTTGCCCCTCTGGGTATCGGGTAATCCCGAGGGGCAAGCCCTCAATGAAACTATCTTTCGTCAGGCGGCGGTACCCAAGGGCCTTGTGCATTACGATGGCTGCGCCACCGACACTGTCACCAACTTTACCTGCACCGTTTCAGACTTGACGGCCCGCCGCATTCACCATGTCTACGTAATCACCTCTGACTACCACATGGGGCGGGCGCGCGCCATTGCCGCCATTGTGTTTGGCAGTCGGGGTATTGTGGTCACGCCGGTAGCGCTGGCGGCCCCCGATCGCGCCCCCGAGTCGCCCCTGCGCACCGTGCGAGACTGCCTGCGATCGCTGGTTTGGCTAGCCACCGGCAAAACCGGGGCCAGCCTCAACCCTGGCTAAACACAGACAGTTACTGTCGAGTCGACAGGCACATCACTGGCTCAGCCCGAACTACGGTTTCGCTGGATCGGTTGCTTTGGGCCTCAGCAGGCTTGAGGCGATTTTCTTTGATAAGTCGTTTATAGGTGCGGTAGGGCAGGTAGTGGGCGGGATTGTAGCCCGCGTAGCGCAAAATCAAAACGCAGGCCCAAGAATATTTGCCGTCTATAATAGCTGTTACCACTTGCTCAAACTGCTCGACGCTCATGGCTCGCTTGGTGGTTGCATAACTGGCTGGGGAAACTGTAGTGTACTGCGACATGAAAATTCTCCAAAGCATTAAAAAAGATATGAATTCTATCGAACAGAGAATATTGATAAAGTGATCAAAATTTGCCCCAATAATTTAGGGCCGATGCGCTAGTTCTAGACCCTAAACTTTGTATACAAAATCAGCGGTTTCAGCTTCTTCAAAGATGGTGAGCCGAGTTGGGTGACACTGCTTGACAATCACCTGTATGGTGTAAACGCCCTCTTCAAGCAAGTCATCGACATAACCAGGTCGCATGGCTTCGGCCTCTTGAGAGCTAGAGAAGGGGCCAAAATAGTAGAGGCACTGGGGCGTATTGGTGATTATTTCTACCCACCAATTACCCTTGCCTAGCTGAGCAAGATTGAGAAAAAGTTGTTTCATCATTGTTTTATGCACAAAAAAATAGCTGACCTAGAGCAAGCTTTGGATTTAAACGGAAGAATCACTAGGGCTATTCTTGATCCTCCCCCGTGAGGAAGTCGTGAGCACTTCTCATATATGTAACGAGAACGTTGCAAAGGTTGATTTAATTCAATTTAAGTCTTAAAAACTAATTTAGTCCGTCATCAGAACGATCGCAGATACTTGAGGGGTTACTCCGTTTGGTCTGGTCCTGAGACAGCGAGTCTCTGCAGTTTGCATCGCGATTTTTTGCTTAAGTGTCTGGCGTCAGGGAAGCTTGTTTTTCTCTCCCTAACTGATTTATTTCACGCTTCATCTCACGCTTGATCGCCTTGCCTTTAGCACTAGGCTCTAATGGTTTGTAGCCCTTAAAGGTACTGGCTTAACTGGCTACTCGCCCCAGGAAGGGGCGGAGAGTAAAGGCTCAAGCTTGGGTTGCTCTAACGGCCTTGACCAGCACACTCCTGGGGAGATGGCTATGCGATTTTTAGTTGTAGAAGACGATGAGTTTGTGGCCCAGGCGCTCAAGCTCCTGCTGGCGGAGCAGAGCTATGGCGTAGACCTGGCCCCTACCGGCCGCCTCGCCCTAGAAATGGTGGAGTCATTTGAGTACGATCTAGTCATCTTAGATCTGCTGTTGCCCGACATTAACGGTGTCCATTTGTGCCAACAGTTGCGATCGCAGGGCCACTCAGTCCCTATTTTGCTCCTGACGGGGCAAAACGATGTTGAACAAAAAGCCGTCGCCCTCAATGCCGGGGCCGACGACTACGTCGTTAAACCTTTTGATCACCGAGAGCTGTTGGCCCGCGTCCAAGCGCTGCTGCGGCGAGGGTTGGGCCAGCCCCTGCCCGAGCTTACCTGGGGTGCCCTACAGTTCGACCCCAGCAGTCGTCACGTGACCTACAGCGGCCAAGAAATCACGCTGACTCCAAAGGAGTACGCCATGCTGGAGCTTTTTCTGCGCCACAGCGATCGCGCCTTTAGCGCCAAGCTCCTGCTCGACCGGGTATGGGCGGCCGAAGACTACCCCAATGAGGAGGCGGTGCGCACCCATATCAAAGGACTGCGCCAAAAACTGCGCCAGGCCGGCGCTCCTGACGACTTCATCAAGACCATTCACCGGGTAGGCTATCGCCTCAATCCTGCCCTCAACCCCGAGCTGCTGGCGCTGCCCCAGGCCACCTGCCTGATTGTTGTCGCTTCAAAGGCCGATCAGATCGGCCTTCAGTCGGTGCTGCGCGGCGAGACCTGGCTGCACCCGGTGTGGCTGCGGCAGTACGACGATGTCTTGTCTAATTTGGTGACCCATCTGCCTGGGTTGGCTCTGTTTAGCTACGACCTCGACCCGATAGCCAGCCTGAACCTGTGCCGCCACCTGCGTCAGTCGCAGCGCTGGCAGCATCTACCCGTGATGTTTCTGCTCGGCCAAAAAACGATTAGCGCCATTCAGCAAGTGTTTGAGGCTGGTGCCAACGAGGTGATTGATCAACCTGTGGTAGGGCCAGAGTTACGCACCCGGATAGCCAACCAGCTGCGGCTAGCCGAAAACTCGGGCGCGCCGATGCCGCCCAGTTGCCCCACAGTCAGCCCTTGACAGAGCCCTTGCCAGAACCACTGCCAGAACCACTGCCAGAGCCCCTGACCGATCGCTGGGCATTGGGCGTTGGCACTTTGGCCAGATCCCCGGCAGCGATGGGGCTAGGGTTGGGACTAACGGCGGCGGTTGGGGCGATACCCCAGGCGTTGGGCTGATAGCCCAGTGGCTCTGGCTGCCCAATGTGCTGAACTCTTAAAGCTTAAACCGATGACGCTTCTGGATGCCCACACCGTTGCCCCCCAGACCCCGATCGAGGCAGATGTCTGCATTGTGGGGGCGGGGGCGGCAGGTCTAGCCCTGGCCCGCGAGTTGATCGGCAGCCGCTACAGCATTGTCGTGCTGGAGAGCGGCGGGCTTCAGAGCGATAGAGCCACCCAGGCCCTCTACGAGGTCGACACCATAGGGCATCCCCTGCGCATGGAGCAGGGTTATGTGTCGCGCAATCGCTATTTTGGTGGCTCGACCAACACCTGGGGCGGGCGCTGCATTCCCCTCAACGCCATTGATTTTGAAGTTCGCGACTGGGTGAACGACAGCGGTTGGCCCTTTGACAAACAGGCACTGGAGCCCTTTTACCGGCAGGCGGCTAGGGTGTTGCAGCTGCCCGACTACGACTACTTCAGCCCTGAGCGCTGGCGGTCAAGGCTGTTGGGGCCGCTGGCCCAGGGGCTCTACGGTGAGGCTGTGGTCCCTGAGATAGCGCTGATGGGGCGATCGCCCATCAAAATGGGCCGGGCCTACCGACGGCAGCTAGCGGCGGCCCCCAATCTGCATATTTATCTCCAGGCCAATGTGACCGAACTGGAGCCCAATCCCGCTGGCACGACTGTTGAACAAATCCATGTGGCAACCCTGGGGGGCGATCGCTTTCGGGTGCGGGCCAGGGTGTTCATTTTGGCCAGCGGCGGCTGGGAAAATGCTCGCCTGCTGCTGGCCTCATCGCGCCACTGCCCCCAGGGGCTGGGCAACCCCTACGACGTAGTAGGCCGCTACTATATGGAGCACCCCAAAATCTTGCTGGGGCGGATCTATCCCCGCGCCGACCTGCTGCGATCGCCCGCCGTACTCGACTATGCCCCCATCGCCGGAGGCTATGGACAGCTGGGCCTGAGGCTGGGCGATACCCAGCAGCGCCAGGCTCAGGTCCTCAACCACTACCTCCAGCTGCAGCCGGGGTTTCCCTCCGGGCTGCCCGAGGCCCGCCAGACCTGGCAGTGGGTGTGCAGCCGGGCCAAGCGCCTGCGGCTCCACCAGATTCGCAGACAAGACCTGCGCCAGGTGGCCCCTCACCTGGGCCAAATTGGCGAGTATTTTCTCTGCCGCGCCCTGAACCGGCCCATTCCCTACCCCCATATTGAAGTGTTTAACCACTTTGAACATGCCCCCAATCGCGACAGCCGGGTGAGCCTGAGCCGCGATCGCGACGCCCTGGGCAGCCCCCGACTTCAGGTAGACCTGCGCATTACAGCCCAGGAAAAGGAGAACCTGCTGCACCTGCACCGCCTGGTAGCCAGCCACCTACAACAGCTGGGGCTGGGCGAGTTGGTTACCCCCGACCTCGACCCCACCGCCGACTGGCCGGGGCTGACCGACGCCTCTCACCACATGGGCACCACCCGCATGGGCCTGCACCCCCGGCGATCGGTGGTTGACCCCGATGGCCGCGTCCACGGCCTGAGTAACCTCTACATCACCGGTAGCTCGGTATTCCCCACCGGGGGGCACGCCAACCCCACCCTGACCCTGGTTGCCCTGGCCCTGCGCCTGGCCCACCACCTGCAAACCGTAGTGCTGCCCAAAACCTCCCGTGCTACCCCAGTGCCAGACCAGGCCATCCCAAACCGGCAAAACCAACCCCAGGTGGCTCCAAGGCCACTACACACCCAAGCTACCCCCCCATAATCTCCATCCTCTCCCCCTCTTCACCCTTCACCCATTGCAACGATGCACTCCCTCCAGCGCACCTGGATCAGCACCCACCGCCGCACTCGCCAGACCGCCCGCGTTGCCAGGGCAATCTGGCGGGGCGACATCTCCCGCTATCCCCCCTTTGTGGCCGCCTTTGAACAACGCTACGCCCGGTGGGTGGGGCGCAGCTACGGGTTGTCGCTATGCAATGGCACCTCGGCCATCGAAGCGGCCCTGTTTGCGGCCCAGGTCGGGCCTGGGGATGAGGTAATTGTGCCGTCCTGCACCTTCCACGCCTCCATTGACCCCATTCTCAATGCCGGAGCCGTGCCGGTATTCGCCGACGTGGAAGAAAAGTCGTGGACGCTAAACCCGATGGCGGTACAGGCCAACATTACCCCCCGCACCAAGGCAGTGATTGTCGTTCACCTGTGGGGTATTCCGGCGGCCATGGGGCCGCTGATGGCGGTATTAGAGGGCCATAATATTGCCCTGATCGAAGATGTCTCCCATGCCCACGGGGCTCGGTGGGGCGATCGCGCCTGCGGTGCCTTTGGCCGGTTTGGGGTGTTTAGCCTGCAGGGCAGCAAACCGGTGGCGGCGGGGGAGGGGG
>NZ_JADEXE010000159.1 GCF_015207265.1 Nodosilinea sp. LEGE 07298
GGGTAGGGCCGGAGCTGGGGTTGGCCAGTTGACCTCAGCCATAGGCAGCAGCGCGGCGGAGGCATTGTCGCCATCGGGTACCACGGTCACCTGTAGCTCGATGGCTTTGCCTAAAATATTGTTTACCACCTGGGTAATGGTGCCCGCATAGTGCTTTTGCACCCAGTTGCGGGCAAAGGGGTTGGGGGTTGAAATTACTAGAGCGCGATCGCTCAGCGTTTGGGCCTGAGCGGGCTTAATCCAGGTCTCAAAGGTGGGGCGGCTCAGCTCCACCTGAAGCTGGCTCAGCACCTCTTCCCACAACCGATTCAGGGCCTGATCCACGGTTTACCTCTTAAAATAACCGCTGCCCTTAGGCAGACGTAGCGCATGGGTGAACAAATTGGGCCACCACCCTCCATCCCGCTAGCATTCTGACGCCAGAACTGGGGTTTTCCAAGGAGGTGTAGCCGCTTTCCCGAAACCTGGTCATGGACTAGAACGTCCAGCCATCAACACGGGGATCTTTAGGGTACTAGATATATGGCGAAAAAGTGTCCCTGATTCTACATATAGCGCTTTGATGAAAATTGGATCCCGTAGCGCCCCAATCGAGTCAGGAGCTAGAGGCGTCCTGCTGGTTTATTGAAGCACAGGTGACTTGCTGATGGGGGCGATGTATACAATGACTACAGTATTTAAAGCAGCACCAAAAAGCAGCACCAAAAAAGCAGCACCAAAAGCAGTCCCGCACCTCGACCTGTGACCCAGAACCTATGACCTTGCCAGAGCCTTCTCAGCCCCGTCCGCCCGTCGCCCAGACCAAGGTATTAACCCTAGGACATCCAGTGCTGCACCAGGTGGCTCAGCCCGTAGCGTTGCCCATGGCGTCGGTCAACGATAGGTCTTTACAGCAGTTAATCGATCAGCTGCTCGCCACTATGAAATCTGACCATGGTGTCGGTATCGCCGCTCCCCAGCTAGGTCAGGCTCTGCGGATCTTGGTCGTGGCTTCGCGTCCCAACCTGCGCTATCCCCATGCTCCCCTAATGGATCCTGCCGTGATGATTAACCCCCGCCTGGTGTCTGCCAGCGACGAGCTAGAAATGGGTTGGGAAGGCTGCCTCAGCGTGCCCGGAGTGCGCGGTCGGGTACCTCGCCATCGGGTTGTTGAAGTGGAGTATAGCGATCGCTACGGGCAGCCCCAGCATCAGGTGTGGGAAGGCTTCGTCGCCCGCATCTTTCAGCACGAAGCGGACCACCTGGAGGGTAAGGTATTTCTCGATCGGGTAACGTCGGAAACCGATCTGCTTTCCGAGGCGGCCTACCAGACGATAGAAATTGCTGATCTGCCTTGAGGCAGGGTTTTGGTCCATTTCTAAAAACTATCCAACAGAACCAGGGCTAACCGCAAAGATTCAATTACCCTGAAACCTCTGGTCAGGCATACCCTGTGCAGATGTTTTTGGCCGCGCTCAGGCCATAGGAGGCAGCTTGAATTCCCATTCCCAGCCCCGCATTGTCCAACTCGATATGCTGGACACCGACTACGCCAAAATGGCGGCGGGTGAACCCATCCCCGACGACAAAAAGCAGCGGCTGGCCCAGGATAGCTACGACTTTACCCGCCTGGGCAAGCACATGGCCCGCTACCGCTACGGTGGCCTCGACCAGCAGGGCCAGGACGACATTCTCTGCACCCTCGGTACTACCGCCGGGCTATTTACCCTGGCCGATACCGAAGATATGAACGATCGCTTGCGCCAAACGGGCCGCTTCTACCTCACCCCCGGCGAACGCCAGCAGGTGATCAACTGGTTGGTTGATGAACTAGGCGTTGATTTAGAGGCTGAGTAAGACCAATGCCAGCAGGTGATCAAGTTTTTTTGCAGGCAAGCGGCCCTCACTTTTATATAGATGAAAATGAGAAAAGGTGAATAAGAGCACTACGGCAGCAAAGGCTGAATGGATCCGTTTCCCCTCACTTTTCCGCTCCTTTGCCCATCTCCATAGAATTTTATCTGGCCAAGGAATAGATCTGTACGCAATTTGGATAACTCAATGTAAACGAGTATTTCAATCGAGTTACATCCTATGAGAGAGGGCCAAAATCCCGAAAGTCCCGTGATACGATTCATCCGTAGCTTTTGCAATAGTGGAGTAGGCACCCTTGGTACTTCGGGTAGCAGTAGTAGGATCAGGTCCAGCAGGCTCCTCGGCTGCTGAGACATTAGTCAAAGCCGGTATTGAAACATACCTATTTGAGCGCAAGCTTGACAACGCCAAGCCCTGCGGTGGGGCCATTCCCCTCTGTATGGTCGACGAGTTTGACTTGCCGCCAGAAATCATCGACCGCCGCGTGCGCAAGATGAAGATGATCTCCCCCTCCAACGTTGAGGTCAACATCGGCAGCACCCTCAAGGACGACGAGTATATCGGCATGTGCCGCCGCGAAGTGCTGGATGGGTTTCTGCGCGATCGCGCCGCCCAGCATGGCGCTAAGCTGATCAACGGCACCGTTCACACCCTCGAAATTCCCACCACTGAGAATGGGGCCTACACCCTGCACTACACCGAGCACCGCGAAGACGGGCTGGTGGGCGACAACCGATCGCTCCAGGTGGATTTGGTGATTGGGGCCGACGGGGCTAACTCGCGGGTGGCTAAAGCGATTAAGGCAGGCGACTACAACTATGCGATCGCATTCCAAGAGCGCATTCGCCTGCCCGACGACAAAATGGCCTACTACGAAGACCTGGCCGAAATGTACGTGGGCAACGATGTTTCCCCCGACTTCTACGCCTGGGTATTCCCCAAGTACGACCACGTGGCGGTAGGCACCGGCACCATGCGGGTCAACCAGGCCAAGATCAAGGGCCTCCAGGCGGGCATTCGAGCCCGTGCCGCCAAGCGCCTAGAGGGTGGCGAAATCATCAAAGTAGAAGCGCACCCCATCCCAGAGCATCCCCGCCCGCGCCGCGTCGTCGGTCGAGTGGCCCTGGTGGGCGACGCCGCCGGTACAGTCACCAAATCCTCTGGCGAAGGCATCTACTTTGCCGCTAAGTCGGCCCGCATGTGCGCCGAGACCATTGTGGAATTCGCCAACGGTGGGGCTCGCATTCCTACCGAAGCCGACCTCAAAGTCTACCTGAAGCGCTGGGATCAGCAGTACGGCATCACCTACAAGGTGCTCGACCTGCTGCAAACGGTGTTCTACCGCTCCGACGCCACCCGTGAGGCATTTGTGGAAATGTGCTCTGACATGGACGTGCAGAAGCTCACCTTCGACAGCTACCTCTACAAGACTGTGGTGCCCGCCAACCCCCTGGTGCAGATGAAAATCACCGCCAAAACCGTGGGTAGCCTAATTCGTGGTCACGCTTTGGCCCCCACCCGCAGCTGGTAGTGGGCGATCGCTTAGTTCCTTTCTAACCCCTTAAGCTAACTGGCTTTGACAAAATATTGTCAAAGCCAGTTTTTGTCTTTTTGAGACGTGGAACCCCGGCCTCTTATGCCAACCCCAAACTTTGCCGCACTGCCTGCCTCAGCTCAGCACACAACTCGTACATTTCAATCGCAACCTCCTCATCGGCGAAGAAACCTGGATATCGCACTTCAACAGCGAAGTCAGTCAGCAGTGCCAAAGCTGGGCGAAAGCTTTCCCAGTCTGGCTCTACAGGATTAAGCAAAGTTAGCAGAGCAGTCAGGTCATGGATTTTAGGGAAGGGAATGTCAGCGACTAACAGCCTGGCCTTGAGATATTTTTCGACACACTGCTGAGTGTGGAAACAAACGGCATCGTAATTTGGCATTTGCTGAACCTGCAATTCTCGGCTAGCTGTGCCAAAATCTCCCTCGGCCTTATCAATCCACTCCTGTAATATTGCTGTCATACAGCACTTTACCGTTGTTAACGATATCTTCTAAAAAAAAGTCCTGTATGGCCAGGCGCTGAATCAAGTATTCAGGAGTTCGCACTAATAAATCAAGCGCAAACCTAGGCTTAACCTGACAACGAATCTCTGCCGCTTTGCGAGCCGGGTATCCCTCAAAGGGCAAGACCACCAACAGGTCTACATCGGAGTCTTCGGTAGGCTCACCGTAGGCGTAGGAGCCAAACAGAATAATGCGATCGGGGCTGAACTGTTCAGCAATTTGCCGACCCAGCGCTTCAATTTGCTGCATATCAACCATGGGTTGCCTCCAGCTATTTCACCAATTCTGCCACGGCTGCCAATACCAAAAAAGCTAGATGCCTAGAACTCTAATAAAAGAATGGCTTTTGAGACTCTAGAGTCCCAAAAGCCATTTCTCAAACCATTGAGGCTCTGCCAGATTCGCTTATTTACCCATACCCAGCTGCTGAGCCTTCTGGTACACCTTGCCCTCCGTCAGCAGCGAGGGGGCAATCACCACCTCCACCTGCTGCATCTCCTTAAGATCCTTGGCTCCCAGAGTACCCATGCTGGTTTGCAGTGCCCCTAAGAAGTTGTGGGTGCCGTCGTCGAGCTGAGCCGGGCCGCGCAGAATATGCTCCAGGCTGCCGGTAGTACCCACCTTAATGCGGGTGCCGCGAGGCAGCACTGGGCTAGGAGTCGCCATCCCCCAGTGAAAACCACGACCCGGCGCTTCGGCAGCACGGGCAAAGGGCGAGCCAATCATCACGCCGTCGGCCCCACAGGCGATGCACTTACAGATATCGCCGCCAGTAACTAAGCCGCCATCGGCCACGATCGCCACATAGCGCCCCGTTTCGGCAAAGAAGTCATCGCGGGCAGCGGCACAGTCGGCCACCGCTGTCGCCTGGGGAATGCCGATGCCCAGCACCCCGCGCGAGGTACAGGCGGCCCCTGGGCCAATGCCGACCATCACGGCGGCGGCTCCGGCCTTCATCAAATTGAGCGCAACTTCGTAAGTGACGCAGTTGCCCAAGATCACCGGCATGGGCATTTCGGCGCAGAAGGCGGCCAAATCGAGCGGGCTGATATCCTTGGGAGACAGGTGAGCGGTAGACACCACCGTAGCCTGCACGAACACCAGATCGGCCCCTGCCTCAGCTACAGTAGCGCCAAAGCGAGCGGCCCCAGCGGGGGTCAGGCTCACCGCTGCAACGCCACCGCCCGCTTTAATCGCCTGAATGCGCTGGGTAATAAGCTCAGGCTTGATTGGTTCAGCGTAGAGAGCCTGCATCAGCCCCACAAATTCGTCTTTGCCGACCGAGGCAATCTGATCGAGAATTGGGTTAGGGTCTTCGTAGCGGGTTTGAATGCCCTCCAGGTTTAGCACCCCCAGCGCCCCTAACTCAGATAGCCGAATGGCCATAGCCACATCTACGACACCATCCATAGCGCTGGCAATAATTGGAATCTCGCGTTCAATACCGCCAATCTGCCAACGGGTGTTAGCCAAGCTTGGATCCAGAGTTCTGGGTCCTGGGACCAGGGCAATTTCGTCAATGCCGTACGCTCTGCGGACTACTTTGCCGCGACCTAGTTGTATATTCACGTCCTTCTTTACCCTCTGGGCCAAAACCATTAGGTTAGCCTAGCAAA
Source organism: Nodosilinea sp. LEGE 07298 (assembly GCF_015207265.1). GTDB lineage: Bacteria > Cyanobacteriota > Cyanobacteriia > Phormidesmidales > Phormidesmidaceae > Nodosilinea. The sequence goes on from NZ_JADEXE010000159.1 coordinate 5,532, forward strand.
AAAGATTTCTCGCCGTATAGCTATTGGGCTAGAACCCCGCTAGCCGTGGGGATACGGCGGTGGGTGATAAGATTGGTCAGGTTCGGGCCAGAGCACGATTGAGAGCACTATTTTTAGCGGGGAAAAAGGGTTGTGAATCTGTCGTCGCTGACGTTTTTGCGCAAAATGCGATCGCCCAATCGCCAGTTTGCCGTTATTGGCCTGGGCCGCTTTGGCCGGGCGGTGTGCGGCACTCTCAACAACCTGGGCTACGAAGTGCTAGCCGCCGATACCGACGAGCGCCGGGTCAGCCAGGCCCTCACTGATCAAATCGCCGCCCACGCCCTTCAGATCGACACCACCCAGCCCTCCGCCCTGCGCGAGGCGGGCATTACCGACTTCGACACCGTGATTGTGGCGATCGGTAATTACGTCGAAGAGAGCATTATCACCACCCTCAACCTCAAAGAAGCCGGGGTCAAGAATGTCGTAGCCAAGGCGTCGTCTGAGATCCACGGTAAGCTGCTCGATCGGGTTGGGGCCGACCACGTGGTCTTTCCCGAGCACGAAATGGGCTGCGAACTGGCGCGATCGCTCACCACTCCCGGCATTCTCGATCGCTTTGAAATTGACCCCAACCACTGCATTGCCGAAGTGATTGTGCCCAAGGCCTTCGACCAAAAGACGATCGTTGACCTCGATATGCGCAACCGCTACGAGCTTACCCTGCTGGCGATTAGCCAAGACAATGACCCCGACCAGTTTGAGATTAACCCCAGCCCCGTCACCCGACTCAAGGCCGGCGGGCTGATGGTCGTGATTGGCAGCAACAAAGGCTTAGAACGTCTACCGGTATAGCCCATGCGCGTAATTGGTTTAATCAGCGGCACCTCCGTTGACGGTATTGACGCCGCCCTGGTGGAGGTGACTGGGCAGGGCTATAACCTCACTGTTTCACTGGTCGATGGACTGACCTGGCCCTATCCTGCCGAGTTGCAGCAGCAAATTTTGGCCCTCTGCGCCGGAGAGGCTATCAGCTTAGAGCACCTGGCTCGCGTAGATGATGCCGTAGCCCACAGCTTTGCCGATGCCGCCCAGGCTCTAATGGCCCAGGCGGGCGCGGCTGAGCTAGTGGCTTCCCACGGTCAAACGGTGTTTCACCGTCCGGTGGGTCGTCCAGCGCTGCCCCACCAAGGGGCAATTCAGCTGGGCTACACAGTACAACTGGGGCGCGGGGCGGCGATCGCCCAGCGGGTTAATTTGCCCACCGTCAGCGACTTTCGCCAGGCTGACATTGAGGCCGGGGGAGAGGGTGCCCCCTTGGCCCCGGTGTTAGACCTCTGCCTACTTAGCCACCCTACTGAGCATCGTTGCGTGCAAAATCTGGGTGGCATTGGCAACGTTGCCTATCTACTCCCGTGGGACCGCCAGGGCAACCCGCCCAAGGTAATAGGATGGGATACGGGACCGGCTAATTCACTCATCGACATCGCTATACATACCCTATCTGAGGGCAGCCTTACCTACGACATTGACGGAGCCTGGGCAGCTCAGGGCAACCCCTGTTTACCCCTAGTCAACCAATGGCTGGAGCACCCCTACTTCACCCAGCCGCCCCCCAAATCTACCGGACGCGAGCTGTTTGGTTGGGACTTCTTCCAGCAGTGCCAGCGGGATGCCCAGGCCCAGGGACTCAGTGCTGTAGATTTAGTGGCAACCCTGACAGAATTTACCGCTGCTTCCATAGCGCACGAATACCGCGCCTTTCTGCCTGCCCTGCCCGATCGCGTGCTGGTGGGCGGCGGCGGCAGCCACAACCCGGTGCTGATGGCGCGCCTCCAGGCCCAGCTACCCGAGAGCACCGTACAACCCACCGATACGGTCGGGCTGTCGGCTAGCTATAAAGAGGCGATCGCCTTTGCTGTCCTGGGCTACTGGCAGCGCCAGGGCTTCCCTAGCAACTTGCCTGCCGTCACGGGTGCCATTGGTCCTAGGGTGCTCGGTCGCCTCAGCGATCCCCTGTTAAGCCCTTGAACATAAGGGTTATCGAGGCCCCATGCCTCAGTCTGAACAATAGGGCGTATGCTTGAGAAGCAGAGGACAAATGACAGTGGGTCAGGCTGTAAGCAGTATCAAAGGGATGTTAATGGCTGGGGGAGCGGTGTGTAGTGCATAGCTTTTTAATTGAGCCTGGCCGGTGGACCCTGCAAGGCAGCTGGATGGAGCGCGATCGCTTGCCTACCCCGGTCAAGGGCAAGATCCTGATTGCCTGGAGTCGCGACGACTGGTTCTCCATGGTCATGAAGCTGGCGCTACCCGATGCGCAGCCTAACGAAATGGCGCTGCAGTACCGAGGTCGGTTGACCAGTGGCGATTGTCAATATACCTTTGTGCTGCAACACAGCCTGCTGGGGCGGGTCGAAGGGGAGGGCTGGGTGGCCCCCGAATCTATTATTCAGCGGTACTGGGCCTTGGGCGATCGCCAGCGCCGCACTGGGTTTGAAACCCTTTACCGCCTCGATAACGAACGCTACCATCTCTCCAGCGGCATCATGACTGGGCACTATCTGACCAGCGCTATGGAGGCTACCCTGCACCTGCAAGGCACGCATCCCCTAGGGATCTAGCCCAGCCAAGGCCATAGTAGGCAGCTGATTTATGGCTCTTATATCGAATGTACTAAAGTGGAAACAATGTCTTTTAGCGATAGCTGGGCATATTAACTCTATACTTCAGGGTCAGTAAGTTGTACTAGCTCTAAAGCGATAGCTGGATGCGCCATCAAGATAAACTTTAGTCCGCAGAGCGTTGGTAGACGATTTGCTATTGGTTCATCGGTTCGAGCCCAGGGGTTTGAAGAGCCTTGTCTGGTTGTCCATAGGTGCCCATCGCTACAGTTGGGTAACCTTGCTCTGTAAGTCTTTGGCTGGTTTACCCAGTAGCGATACCAGCTCTGCCCATTATTCTTCTGTCAGGATCGTTTCGCTCCCTACCCTGCCCCTCGACTATTGGCTGATACCGTTTTATGGCTGACTCAAATCTGGGCTGTAAATTAGCAAATCGCTATGAACTACTAGAACCCATTGGTCAGGGGTCTATGGGTCGTGTGTATCTAGCCGAAGATTTTCTGCTGGGCGGCGTTAAGGTAGCCGTGAAGCTGCTGTCCCAGACAATGCCCGGCGAAAAAATGCGCGATCGCTTTATGCAAGAGGCGATGACCTGCGCTCAGCTGGGCCAAAAAAGTATTCACGTGGTCCGTGTTACTGACTATGGCGTCAGCGATGAAGGGGTGCCCTTCTATGTAATGGAGTACCTTCAAGGGCAAAGCCTGAGCCAGCTGATCAACCTTCAGCCCCTGCCCGTGCCTCGTTTTTTGGGCCTGATTCGCCAAATTTGTCTGGGTCTTCAGGCGGCCCACGATGGCATCATTCTAAAGACTCAGCCCTATCCGGTGCCCATCATCCACCGCGATATCAAGCCCAGCAACATCATGATTGTGCAAGACCCCACTTTGGGGGAGTTGGCCAAAATTTTAGATTTTGGCATCGCCAAGCTCATGCAGATTGATAGCGATCAAACCAACTGCTTCATGGGTACCCTGGCCTACGCCTCCCCTGAGCAAATGGAAGGTCGCGAATTAGACAGCCGCTCTGACATCTATAGCCTTGGGGTAATGATGTTTCAGATGCTCACAGGCCACCTACCCCTGCGGGCCAGCAGCCACACCTTCGGCGGTTGGTATAAGGTGCACCAGACCCAAACCCCAAAGCGCATAGACGAAGTAGCCAGCAGCATCAAAATTCCTAAGCTGCTCGAAGACCTAGTTATGGGCTGCATGGCTAAGCCGCCAGCAAACCGTCCCCAGAGTGCCCAGGACATTTTGCAAACCCTAGAGCCACTCCAAGCACGTTACTTCAATGGCTTTCGCATCAGTCAGCGGATTGGCACAACCCTCAACCGGGTGCCCGTTACCCGCCAGCCAGCCCCCGCCGAGATCCTTAAAGAAGATCAGGTGTGCAAGCTGACCGTTTGGCCTCCCACCAAGCCCGTCGCCGAAATTGTCTTCCCCCACCCGCTACCTACCAGTAAAGGGGCTTTAGCCACCCTTTGGGCCATGATGCCCGAGGCCGAAATCAACCGGCGATTGGTCAGCACTCGCTACAACACCTTTATCTGCACCATGGCTCCCCACCCCATGATGCTGTGGCTCACCGTACTCTATAGCAGCGCCTATGGAGCCCGCTGGTTGCCCTGCTACCTTGATCTCAAAACGTCCCTGGGCCAAGACATCGCCGGACTGCTGGGTCAAACCGGTGCCTACAAGCTGCTGCTGTTTTCCCTCGAAAATCCGCGTCGCTGTGCCCATGTGCTGAGTTGCAACGTCTCCGACCCCCAGCGCAGCCTGCTGCAGGAGTGGGTTCTCACCGCCCGCAGCCGCCCCTCTACTGGGGCCATAACCACAAGCCGCGACCTACTACGCAACGAGCTCCAGACTAAGCTCAAAGCTAAAGTGCTACAAAAGCTAGAGTCTATCTATGTCGATACTGGATCTAGCCTTTCTGACTGACTACTACTAAGAGACTTTGAGACCGTTTTAATTAGGAAAAAACAGTACCGGATGCCAGCTACACCGCAAAATCTCGCGGGTAAGGCTGGGGGACGACCACTTGAGAATACCGTCAATGTTGCGAGAACAGGCCGCGATCGCCCCGATGTCGTAAGTTTCGGCAGTTTTCATAATTTCTTCTAGGGGGCTGCCTTCCACAACCGTTGTGTTGACCACCAAATTTAGCTCGGCTAGCTCAGCCTGAATTTTGTCAAGCTCCTGTTGGGCCTGTTCTACAGGATTATCGCCACGCAGCTCCCGGCGCACGTGGTCATCAATAACCCACAGCAGCCGTACACGCTCTAACACCGAGTTGGGATTGTTTTTGACTTGACGGTGAATGTTTTGAATTATCTTTTTGCCTCCCTCGGTGCCATCGTAGGGCACTAAGAGATAGCGAAATAGATGAGCACAGCGCAGCTTTAGCTCAGCGGTAGTATAGGTCGACATGAGCTGGGGCCGCAAAATAACCATCGGCACGCCGGTTTTCTCTGCCAGGGTAGCAGTGGTGCTACCAAACAACTTTTCCTCTAGCAATGTTCGGGTAGGTGAACCCAGAAAGATCACGTCAGTCTGGTGCTGCTTGGCCAGGCGCAGGATACAGTCGCTGGCACGACCCAGTTGAACCTCAATGGTGACTTCAATATCGTCGGGTGCATCTCGCAGCAGTTCTTGTAGGCGCTGCCGAGCAGGTTCTAGCTGTGTAGAGTCCTGCCGTGGAATCTCTGGCCCGCTCTCCACCGACATACAGTGTACAAATACTAGCGACTTGAACCCTCCAGCCGCTAAACTCGACCCAAACTGGGCAAGTCGGTAAATGCCATCGGTGAAGTCGGTACAGATAAGAGCGCGCTGAAACATAGTTCCCCCGTTCAGGTGCAACAAAACTGGTCAAGCGTTCGATGGTCAAAGACCGATTCCATTTAGGCCACCGTCCAGCTCAACAATTAAGCTCGACGATTAAGAGAGGCTGCTTTTTACATCCCACCGCTAGCAGTGGGGCAAGCCCTCCCTATTAACCATAACGTTTGACCGGGCTGTTTCAACCCTACCTGGCAACCTGAGACGCTCTGGGGCCGGAGTCTTATCTATTTCGCCAGCTACAAATGGCGACAAAGCTAGCGTAAATACTAATCCTGATTTTGGCCTGGTTTCAATACCCTCGCTGTAGATGAAACTCTGGCCTGTCTACGGGGTTTATAGAACTATATGTAGCCTGGCATTAAATCGAGCCAGGGAATGGCTAGCTTAGCCCTGGTGTCCTAGCATCTAAATTTTGAGTGTGAGATTGGTCTGGCATCGCTTAGAGGATGGCATCGCTTAGAGAACTCTTCGAGCAGCTATCTCAGCCTAATTGCCCAGAAAGCATTCAGAATGCGTTGATTTGAAAGGATTGCTTAAGGCGATCGCTGAGCCCAGCAGCTTGGTCGTCTATTGATAGCATTGAAGCTGACGCCCCGACATCCCCGGCCTGATTCAAGTTAATCCTGCAAGAGAGGGAGGTCGTCGTCTTCATGCTGTTTCATGAGAGCTTTAGCAGAAGGAGAGGCTAGATTTGGGGATTTGGCCCGATGCCCCACTCGTGTTTGAGAAAGTGCTTGTACATGCTTTCCCGCATCATCATCTGCTCGTACAGCTTGACTAGAAACTGCTGAGCTTGCTCACGACTCATTTTGTCGACCTGAGACTCAAACGATCGCAGACTAAACTGCTGCTCTAGAGAGAGTTGCATCGGTTCGTTCATGGATTTACTCCTGAGAGAGAGAACAACACCCCAGTTGAGATCGGTACCCCAAGCTCAAGATGCCTGAGTCACTAGCCTGAGGCGTTCAACCCGATCTCCATACCGGAAAACCAAGCTGAACCCGTCTGGCCTCTTGACTGGAATGGGTTTAGCCACAACGCCAACCACAATCAATGCGCGATGGTTTACAAATTATAACAATCATTTGACAAATATCCAATTGTTGGCGTTGTAAGCGAATATAACAAGCTATCCCCAAACCGTCATCTACCGGTTGGGAACTTACACTTTTTAGCAACGACAGCTAAGTAAAAATGCTCAAGGTAAACTTCTTAATATATTCTTTGCCTCAGCCGATAATGTCTCGGTAGCGGGCTAACGGACCGGCATATCAACGTAAAATCAAGGAAATAGGCGGTTAGAGATCAACTCTACTTACACAATTCGAGGCCCCACAGCATGAGCCGGAAGTCTGATCTAGTCGCAGCAAAAAATTTACCCTTGGAGAGAGGGGTATCAATGGTTGCCGCTAAACACCAGGGCTCATTACGGGGCTTGAGTCAGTACTGCTTGATGGTGGCGTCATATTGACAACTACCACCGTAATGTTGTCGCGTCCTCCCCTTTGTTTGGCGGAGTTAACCAGCGCTGTAGCCGCTGCTTCGCAAGCACGAATAGACTTGAGGTGAGAGGCAATCAGGTGGTCTGATAGTTCTTCAGTTAGCCCGTCGCTGCACAGCAGCAGGCGATCGCCGCTCTGCACCTCAATGGGTTGAATGCCGAATTCGGCCAGGTCGTCGCGCCCTAGGCACTGAGAGAGCACGTGCCGCCACGGATGGCTACGCGACTGGGCTGGGGTGACCTCACCGGCTCGAATGGCCTTAGCAATCCAGGTGTGGTCTTCGGTTAGCTGCTCTAGGTGGTGCCCCCGCAGCCGGTAGAGACGCGAATCACCTACGTGGGCACACCAGGGCTGGGAGTCGCCGTCCCGAAAAGTGACTAGCACCACGGTGGTGCCCATATCGGCCCGCTCTGGGTGCCGCCGCTGATCGTCAAGAATAGCGTTATTGGCCTGCTTTAGGGCCTGCTCTAACAGCAGCGCCGTGGCGGTTTCAAGGTGCCAATGCTGGTCTAGAAAAGTTTTGATAGCGGCAGTAGCCAGACGGCTAGCCTCCTGACCACCAGCGTGGCCCCCCATGCCATCGGCAACAATAAAGAACCGCCCCTTAGAATCAATATAGTAATCATCCTGGTTGCTGGTGCGCAGCAGCCCTGGGTCAGACAGTCCTGAAAAAATGCAGTCTACCATAGCAACTCGGACCAAACCATTAGGGCAGGCGATCGGCCCGGTTAACCTTGAGCACCGATCGCAGAAACGCAATGCCAGTGCCCACCGCCAGCACCCCCGGCACCACGGCCAGCCAGACAAACTCTGACAGCAGGAGCCCGGTGGCCGAGAGAGTAAATGCGCCGAGCAAAATGGCGTAGTTGTTGGCCATGGATACGCCACTAATACGTCGTAGGGCGCGATCGGTCTCGATTGAGCGCACTCGCACACGAATGTCGCCCCGTTCTAGTTTGTCGAGGGTATCTTCGATGCGTCGGGGGAGACCCAGGGCAGAGGTGCTGACCTGGGCGGCCTGGCGGCTTAGCTCGCCCAGTAGACTGTTAGCGCTATCGGTCGGGTTACCATTAGACATAAGCTGTGCAGCAAACGGCTTAGCCGCTTCCATAAAGTTAAACTCGGGGTCAAGTCCTTTACCCACCCCCTCTAGGGTAGAAAAAGCTCGCATCACAAAGGTAAAGGTAGCTGGAAAGCGGAAGGGCTGATCGTAGGCCACCGCATACAGGTCGTCACTAATGGCGTTGATGGACTGCTCCTCAAAGGGCTTGTCCATAAAGTTATCCAAAATATACTGGATAGAGCGCCGCACTGGGCTCATATCCTCCATCTCGGTTAGCGCCCCTAGCTCCACGAGGGAATTCATCACCTGCTGAGCATTGCGCTGGGCTACGCCCATAAACGTATTCATCAACCGCTGACGGGTCAGCGGCTGCACCTGCCCCATCATGCCAAAGTCATAAAAGATTAGCGAACCATCTAAGCTGACGGCAATATTACCTGGATGAGGATCGGCGTGGAAAAAGCCGTCATTCAGTAGCTGGTGCAGGTAAGCTTGAGCACCGAGCCGGGCCAGGCGGCTGCGGTCTAGCCCGGCGGCTTCTAGCGCATCGTAGTGGCTAATCTTAATACCAGGCATATACTCCAGCGTAACCACCTGCGAGGAGGTCAACCGCCAAAATACCCGAGGCACGTTGACCCAATCTTCGCCTCGAAAATTGCGGCGAAAGGTATCGGCATTGCGCCCCTCGTTGAGGTAGTCAATTTCTTCCCACAGAATGCGGCAGCACTCTTCATAAATACCCAGCCAGTCACGGCCTTTGCCCCAGCTAGGGTGGTTTTGAAAATAGTGGGCAATGCCTTTGAGAATTGAGAGGTCGATGGTGAAGAGCGATCGCAGCCCAGGCCGCTGTACCTTGACTACTACCTCCTCACCATTGTGCAGCTGGGCTCGATGCACCTGGCCTAGGCTGGCTGCAGCCAGAGGGATAGGATCAAAGGTGCGGTAGAGGGTGTGGATGGGCTTACCCAGATCAGCCTCAATAATGTCGCGGGCCTGCTCATAGCTAAAGGCGGGCACCCGGTCCTGGAGCTTAGAAAGTTCTTCAACGAACTCAATCGGAAAAATATCGGCCCGAGTTGAGAAGAGCTGACCCACCTTAATGAACGTTGGCCCCAGATCCAGCAGCGTTTCACGAATCCACACCGCTAACTGATGCCGCCGAGCCGCCTGGGCATCGGGGGTCATAGTACCGCCATAGCTCCAGGCTTTGCCGTAGAGCCAGCGAGCCCACAGCAGCCGCAGCACAAAGCTCCAAATATCGACAAATCGACGCTGGCGAGAGTAGCGGCCCTGGTTCCAGCGATAGGCTTTTTGGCTAAAGGGCAACCCCTTTTCGCCAGGGGGCGACTCAAGGCCCAGCGTACTAGCCAAGGGCAGCTGCGATGCCGCTTCACCCTCTAGTACATGCTCGGGGGGCAACGCGTTTAAAACACCACCATTGACTTCCGAACCATGACCCAAACTGCCCTCCCCATTGACTTGGGGGGACGGTAGCTTAGACGATGCAGACGAATCGGAAACAGCAGACACTCAGGCTCCTAGGCAAGGAAAACAGGGGCAACAGTAGCGGCCTTAAGACACTCTATCCCAGCTTAGGGCAGAGGCTTGGGGTGCTCAAATCCCAGGCTGGGGCTTAGGGTACTCCTAGACCTGGGAAGTGGTTCGATACTGCTGCAGGGCAACCCGGACCTGGGCAATTTCAGCTCGCAGCGTATCGATAGTGGCTTGAAGATCGGTCACCGAACCCGCTCCAGCAGCAGCACCAGAGTAGGAAACTCCTGCTTCTGCCTCAGCCTGCTGGGCTCGAACCATTACTTCATCCGTAAACTGCCGAAAGTATTCCCGCTGCTCGGCATCAAATTTACCAACTAGGCTGAGGCCATCGGTTAGCAACCGCTCGGCGCGCTCGTTGACCGCATCGGCCAGAGCACGACCGACGTAAAACGCATGCAGCACAGGGCTACTCATGGCAAACCTCAGGGAAACGGGTCATGTAACGGAATTATTTACTGTAGAGAATTATAACGTTCTTATTCATCTAACACCGGGCAGATATTCAGGTAAGTTCTGGGCTGCCCAGCCGGAGTCCGTAGCTAAATGGCTAGCTAGAGGACGGTGCCGGGGCAGGCG
>NZ_JADEXE010000015.1 GCF_015207265.1 Nodosilinea sp. LEGE 07298
CGTGCAGTCGTTCTTCGAAAGGCGACCACTGCTACAGCGCTCATGAACGGGGGTGCTGACCTTCTCTCAGACCCTGCAATCCGCCAATCTAGCTGTCGCGTCACCTCTATGTACTTGACATTTGATACCCAGGGGCTAGCGAACCGGTTCCGCAGGCATTGGGCAGACTGGTTCACCTTTCTGTCCCAGCCTGAGGTCAACCCAGACAACAATGACGCTGAACGGGGGCTACGCCCCGTGGTAATTCATCGCAAAGTCACGGGTGGTGCTCGCAGCGATTGGGGCGCTCATCTCGTGGCCATGATGTTCAGTTTTCTCGAATCCATGCGCCGTCAGGGTAAAAACGCCGTCGACCACCTCTTTGAACTCATCGCTTCATCAGGGTGCTCGCCCCCAGCTCTTTTACCGGGTTAATCCTGCGTCTCTGGAGGCTTTCTCATTACGCCTCTCTTGTTGCTGTGACTAGTTACGCTTTGCCAAACCCCTGAGAGAACCTTTATCTGGTTAGTTTCTAAAGCGCTCAAAGTCCAACTTCCACGACCGCTTCTCTGCCGTTTAACCTGATGACACTCTGTTCTACCATCTCGAGAAACGAAAAACTCGAAAGCATCTTCTCCAGGCTGCTCTAGTCTTATGGAATCTGCTTTCTCTTCCATGACATCAATCATGTTGAAAACAGTCCATCGACCTTCATATCGGTTGCCGAGTTTATCGGCTTCTCCTCCAGGTAAGGGCATGATCTTTGACTTGATGAGGTGGAAGTGAGTTAAGAACAGATATATTATCAGTGGATCTTAGCTCACTACCTAATGATTCAGTCGAGAGGCGTTCACCGTTTAGTAGTCAAATCATGCTGATAAGTAGCTAGGCGCAATTAAACATAAAACGTTCCAGTAGGTAATCTCCAGCTTGACTGCGCGTCTCCATACCCTCAATGACGGTTATGGCCAGGTCATATTCGTTATCAAACATCTGGCCAGATATCTCGTGACATTTTAGCTGCCGCCATTGAGTTTCAATCGGATTCATCTCTGAGCAGTAGGGCGGTAAAAAGAAGATGAACAGACCCTGCTCCTGCCACCGAGGCCACTGCTGCCGAACCAAGCAACTGGTGTGAAGTGAGCCGTTATCCTGCACAATCACGGTAATGCGTCCCGTCTGAGCCAAGGTCTGTGAGGCCTTCTGAGCCACCCAATCCATGACCTGGATATAGCTCTGCCCCTTAAAGCCGCCTTGAGAGAGGGCATACTCGAACCCTTCTCCGGGTTGCCATAATCCCAAGATACTAATCCGACGGCCATGGCGAGTCGGCGTTTGCTCCATGCTCTTCTGCTCGCCAATGGGACTATAGCTGTAGCTGACCAGACTCCAGAGGCAAAACCCAGCTTCATCGAGGTATTTGATATCGACTAGACCCTCCTCAGCCGCCAGCACCAGAGTCTCTAGGTCGGCCTGCTTGAGGGCTTTTTTGAGCGGGTCTTGCTTCCGTTTATGGCTGTGTCGGGTCCGTTTCCACCGATATCTTTTTTTTGAGCAATCGTCGCAGTCGGTCGCTGCTCAAGTCCACTAAACGCTCTTGCTTGAGCTTTTGAGCTAATTGTGCGCTGTTGTAGGTGCGCGACTCGTCATCCAAACACGCCGTCAAATAGGCTAGATCTGACGGCTGCCACTTGGGTTTCGCACCGCGCCCAGGGGCTTCCCATAACCCGCCCAAGCCATCGTTCTCCCAGCGGCGTAACGTTGCTCTGACGGTCTGCTGTTGACACTGAAAGATCTCAGCGATAGCCGGGACGTTTAGACCTTGGGCATTCAAGCGCAGCATGTGTGCCCGGTCTCGGGTCCGATGAGGAACCGTCTGAGCTTGCCGCAGTTCGCTTAACGTGCGATCTTCTTCCTCGGTCAAACTGATGCGCAATGGGGCGGGCATAAGGGGGCTTTCTGGCTACCCTCTTATCTTACGTTTAATTCAAACCCCCTACTTACTCGTCAAGTCTCTGATGCTGACGTTAATAGCAAATTCAGAGCACGACGAACATAGGCGTTCCAGGGCTCTGAAGCAGGAGGAAAGATCAGCGCATACAGCATGATGCCGCTCATGGTGTCGAACACCAGCCCCGGATCTAAATCTGCGGTCATCTCCTGTCGAGCTTTTGCCCGCTCAATGACAACGGCAAAGGCTTCTCGGCGAGGCTGGAGATACTTGTCCCAGTAAATCTGAGCAAAATTTGAATTGCTGGCCGCACTGCTGATAATCATCGCCACGGTTTGTCGTCCCAGCGGGGTCAGCGAAATCTGGGCGGCGTTTTCGATCAGCGCCTCCATATCCGCCCAGAGACTGCCGTTATCGGGAATCACCACCTCTTCTCGCAGGCTTTCGATCGCATCGGCCACCAGTTCTTCTTTGCCGCTGTAGCGACGGTAGATGGTGGTTTTGCCGACCCCGGCGCGGGAGGCGATCGCCTCAATACTCATCGCCTCAAAACCCACTTCTGCCAACAGTTCCAGCGCCGCCTTCAACATCTTTTGGTGAGCAGCGGCACTGCGGGGTCGTCCTGGGGATTTTTTTTGGGCATCAGTCATAGCAGGTATTATAATTTACGAAACAGTATCGTATCGAAATATCTATGAGCCAGAGTCCTCTCTATATCGATAAGGGCAGCACCCAAACCCTGCGAGAAGGGTTGGCGGAATACTATGCCCTTAATCCCCACATTACTGACCCAGCCTCGCAACCGCCGGACTTTGCCCAGATCCTGCGCGCCCACGATGTTGGCCATGTGATCTACGGCTGCGACACGGGCATGCACGACGAGCTAAAAATTCTGCCGCTGTTCTGGTGGACGAGTGAGTGCACGTTTCAAACCTATCTGGAGATGAAAAATTCCCCGGCTGTGGATTTGATGTACGCCGACATGATTAAAGATAAGGGAACGCTCTGGTTGTACAGCTCCATTTTGAGGGTGCTGCCGGGGGTAATTTTGGAGCTGATTCCGATTTGGCTCAAGACCCGCGATCGCTCGAAACTGCTTCCATTTCTGGAGTTTGAGCCCTTGCTCGATCGCCTGCTGCTGGAGATTCGCCAAGAATTTGATTTGCTACCGTTGATGAAATAATTCATGCGGCAACCAGCCCATAAGTCAGACGTCTCCACTCATTCTACGAACCGTCGCAGTTACGCGCGTTAGGACAGCCTAGCAGGTACTTCAAGAGGGGTTCATCCCAACTGGCGGCTCAACTCCCGGCAAATTAGGAATTTCTGTTCTCAGAATTTCTAGAAAGCTCTGTAGCCGACGGGGTTGGTACGACTTTGACAGGGACGCCACATGAATCGGCAATTTTGGTGCGCGCCACTGGGGCAACAGGTCGATGAGTCGTCCATGATTTAAGTCCTCTTCGATGAACCAGCGCGGCAATACGGCAATACCCAAACCTGCTAGCACCGCTCGGTGCAGGGCGAAGATGTTATTCGTCACCAGCCGTACTGAGGGTGACACCACGATCGTCTTACCTGATGACTTAGATAGAGGAATACGCCCACCTTCGAAGGGTTCAAGGGCCACACAAGGCCATATCTCTAGATCACCAGGTGACTTAGGTTGATGATAGACCTCTAGCAATTCAGGTGCCGCCACCATTAGACGCTCCACTTGCCCCAACGGTTCTATGGTGAGTGACTCATCGGGGACGGAGCCGATCTTAATCCAGCAGTCACAGCCGACTTCAGCAAAGCGGATATTGCGGTCTTCCAGCTGCCAGGACAAGGATAGGAGGGGATGTTGTTTTTGAAACTGAAAGGCAGTATCCGCTAGGTAAAGCTGCCCTAAAGCTATGGGAGCGACGACTTTGAGCTTGCCGCGTAGCGCGTCTTCTGTCTCTAAATGCTTCTCCTCCAAAGCCTCCCAGCTGTCGAGCAGGCGTCGAGCATCCGCCAGCAGTTCGGCTCCAACGGGTGTGAGTGACAAATCATGGGTAGTGCGTTGCATCAGTTGAGCGTTGAATCGCGACTCCAATTCGGCTAGCTGACGACTGACGGACGGCTGAGACAAGCCCAAGTCTCGCGCTGCCGCACTGATGCTGCCAGCATCCGCAATCCGCACGAACGTTTGCAGTAGGGTTAGGCGATCTAAAGACTTGCTCATACGTGAAGAGAATAACAGATATTTTTGCCACTCGTCTACCAAATATCTGGCGATGCTGCAATAGTGGATTCAGACGCAGCTAAGGAGTTAAAGATGAGCCAGAAAAAAGCACTTGTTGTTGGTGCCTCAGGCGGCATTGGCCAGAATCTAATTCAGTATTTGTCTGAATTGGGTGAGTGGGAAATTGTAGGTCTTTCTAGACGCAAACCCAGCTTCAAAAGTAATGCTCATTTCATCTCGGTAGATTTGCTCAACCAGGATGATGCGCAGGCCAAGCTGGGAGAACTGACTGACATCACCCATATCTTCTACACCGCTTTCTATGGAGGGCCAACGTTCTCAGGCCCGGTGGCAGAAAATCTAGCCATGCTGACCAATGTAATAGAAACGGTGGAGCCGATCGCGCCTCTACTGGAGCGCGTCGTACTGATTCAAGGCGGCAAGGTGTATGGCAGGCAGTTGGGACCATTCAAGACCCCTGCGAAAGAATCAGACCCGCGTCACATGCCGCCAAACTTTTACTTTGACCAGGAAGACTTTTTGACGGCTAGAAGCGCTGACAAAAATTGGAGTTGGACTGCTTTGCGAGCAGAAGCCTTCTGTAGCGAGATTGTCGGTATTCCAAGCTTGCCGTTACTGATCGCAGTGTATGCGACTATCTCCAAAGAACTTGGACTACCGCTACGTTTTCCGGGTATGCAAGCGGCCTATGATACCCTTGTTCAGGTAACGGATGCTGGCCTGCTAGCAGAGGCGATGACGTGGGCGGCAACCTCCCCTGGAGCGGCGGATGAAGCGTTTAACCTGACCAACGGCGATGCGTTTCGCTGGTCAAACCTCTGGCCGCAGTTCGCCAAATTCTTTGACATGGAGTACGCCCCGCCTCAAGACATTTCGTTAGTCGAGGTGATGGCCGACAAAGAGCCTCTGTGGAAACGCATCGTCGAAAGATATGGGCTCGAAGCTCATTCACTGCAAGAGCTAGCAATCTGGCCGTTGGGTGATTTTCTCTTTCACTGCAACTGGGATGTGCTGCTGAGTGCGACTAAAGTTCAGCAAGCTGGATTTCACCAGGTTGTAGACAGCGAAACGATGTTCATGCCGCTGTTTCAGAGATTCCGCGATCGCCACATCATTCCCTAACTGAGAACCCAAGTGGAAAATCATCGACTTGCATAATGCTCTGGCTAAACCGCCGTTTTTATTGCTGGCTTTACTCACAGCAGGCCAGGAGCTATCTCAAAGTACAAACTCAACACTTATGGAGAAAACCAAATCATGAATGCTTCATTACAAACTGCACCCCAGAAGACATTTCAACTCGGCGGTGAACTTGAAGTCAATCGTCTCGGCTATGGGGCCATGCGGCTGACCGGGCAACCCGGCAATTTTGGTCCTTATCCGCAGTGGCAGCAGGGAGTCGAACTACTACAACGAGCGGTCGAACTCGGGGTGAATTTGTTTGATTCAGCCAGAGCCTACGGTCCCCAATGGGCTGACAAACTCGTCGGCGAAGCGCTGTTTCCCCATGCCGATCAGGTGGTGATTGCGACTAAAGGCGGCATTGACAAGGCTGCTCCCGATCGCATTGTGGTTGACGGTTCCCCCGCTACCCTGACCCAGCAGATCGACGAAGCCTTGACCAATCTGAAGGTTGAGCGCATTGATCTGTTCCAGCTACATCGAGTCGATCCGCAGGTTCCGATCGAGGAATCGGTTGCTGCCCTCCGAACGGCACAGGTGGCTGGCAAGATTCGCTTTATTGGCCTTTCCAATGTTGACCAGACACAGCTAGAGCGGGCACTGGCGATCGCACCCATTGCCTCAGTGCAAAACCGTTTCAACCTGGCAGAGCAGCAGCAGGATGCGCTTGTAGACTTCACCGCTGAGCGCGGTATTGCGTTCATCCCCTACGGGCCGTTAGGGGCACACCCGATGCGTCAGGGGGCAGCCTTGCCGACTCGAACAGCCCTGGCCTGGCTCCTGCGCCGCTCACCCAACATCATCGTGATTCCCGGTACAACGTCCATCGCTCATCTGGAAGAAAACATGGCAACCTGGGACGTCATCGAAGCTGAAACGGCCAACCAGCTAACGGCCTGACGCCTATCAGTCTGTTCCCTGATCGATCTCTAGATAAGGAAACCACCGTGATTAATCAACGTATTAGACCAACACTTTTGGCTTCCATGGCGCTGGCTGCCTTGGCAACAGCCTATCCTACGGCTACTTTAGCCAACAGTCCTGAACCTCAGTTCACGGCTGAGTCGATTTCCACCGATCATCAAAGGCCTGATCCACTGGCTCAGATTCGGGCGGAGCATGTCATGATTTCGACTGGCGATTATGACGGCACAATTGCCTGGTATCGTGACAAGCTTGGCTTTCAAATTCTTCAAGAATGGACGGTGCCTGAGTTCGCCGACGTACAGCTCGCCTATTTACAACTCAATGGCTTCATCATTGAGGTCGTTAGCACACCCAATGCTTTTCAAGCGGAGCAAATCCCGGCTGATTTGGTAACCGCTTTAAGCGATCGCGGCTTTGGCCATCTGGCCTTCCTTGCGGCTGATGTGGATGCTGTCGCAGCAGAACTAGTTGCCCGAGGCGTGCCACTGGTTGTGCCGCCTACGAGCTTTCCAGACGCTGGGCGCAGGTTAATTTTCATTCAGGACAACAACGGCAACTACATTGAGTTTCTGACACCGCTATCTGCCTATGAAAACCATGGCACTGTGCAGTAGCTGTCTTGACTGGAGCCTCAAGGACATCCATCACCTATCCAATAGGCTTATAGGGTCCATTTCAGAGCCGATCCTGTAGTTTTGCCACCATTTCCGTCCGGGCCGTCACCTCTAGCTTGCGGAACATTCGCTTCAACGCCTGCTTAACTGAGTTTTGCGTAATCCACAGCTCCGCGCCGATTTCAGCATTGGTCAGGCCTTGAGCTACCAGACTGGCGATTTGTCGCTCTCGGGGGGTGAGCCGTTTCGTGAGTGAATCGGATAGGAAGGAGGGCGATCGCCGCAGCTCCGCCAAACAGGCCGACACGTGGCTGCACACCGCTCCCAAATTCGCTAAATCCATTGGGCCAAACGCCGGAGTTTCACCGACACGGGCGAAGTGAATTGTCCCGACGAGCTGCCCCCGCCCCACAAGTGGCCCGGTCATGATGTGCTCATGGTCATATTCCGAACAGCACCATTGATAGAGAGCGGTGTGCTTCCACTGGCCCTGCGGCACTACTAATTCTTCGTGAGCTGGGGCGTGGTTTGCCATCACGTAGCACATGACTGGATCGACTGCTCTGCCCAGCTTCTCGTACCTTTCCACAAAGGCATCCGAAACACCTACGACGTCGAATCCGGCCAGGTTCTGGTGTTCATCCAGCAGGTAAATGCCCCAGCGCTGCACACCAAACGGTTCGCTGAGACCATCCATTAAGCGATGGCGCAGGGCCTGCTCAGTGGAGGCAGTGGCGATGCTGTGAAACAACGAATGCAGAGAGTTCACCATAGAATTGCCGAAAGAGTACCCAGTTGAGGACTATCCAGGGCTAGAAGCACTACCTACAATCGTTCCACGCTCAACAATTTCAGACAACGACAAAAAATGGACAAGATTCAGATTGGCTTTCTCATTTATCCCAGCGTGATTCAACTGGATGTGATGGGGGCCTATCAGGTGCTGGCCTTTCCACACAATACCGACGTCCATCTGATTGGGAAGACCCTGACCCCTATTGTCAGCAACGAAGGGGTGACCCTAACCCCCACCGTCACTCTGGAGACTTGCCCGCCCCTGGATGTGATCTGCGTGCCCGGCGGTGGCATGGATCAGGTGGAGGCAATGAAAGACTCGGAAATTTTGAATTTTCTCAAACAGCAGAGTGCCACCGCCCAGTATGTCACCAGCGTTTGCACGGGCTCGATGATTCTGGCCGCGGCGGGGCTATTGCAAGGTTACAAAGCTACCTGTCACTGGGCTTTTCGCGATCAGCTTGCTGCCCTTGGCGTAGAAGTTGTGCCGCAGCGGGTGGTGATTGACCGAAACCGCATCACTGGCGCTGGCGTCACCTCCGGCATCGATTTTGGGCTTGCACTTTTGAGTTTGCTCTGCGGTGAGCAAATTGCCAAAATGGCTCAGCTGATGATGGAATATACTCCTGAGCCACCGTTTGACGCAGGCACCCCTGAAACCGCAGGCGAGGAGGTTATGGAAGCGTTGCTCCAGGTAGGTAAGCCTTTGGTGGATGCCTTTTGGGCGCAAACCCAGGCCACAGCAGCCCAGCTAAAGGTGTAATCAATGACTAACCAGGACATTGTGCTTCAGTTCTACCAGGCCTTCGACGATCGCCAGATTGAGCAGGCCGTAGACCTGTTAGCCCCTAACTTTGTTGGCCACTTGGCGGGAATGCCTGCGCCGCTGGATAAGGCGCGGTTCCAGCAGTTTGGTCTGTCGTTTTACATGGCCTTCAGTCAAGGGAAACACTGCTTTGATCAGGTAATTGTGGCTGATGACAACGTGGTGACCTGCGGCACGTTTACCGCTATCCACAGTGGAAACTTTCAGGGGCTTCCACCCACAGGCAAGCCCATCAGCCTGGCCATTATGCATATCGATCGGGTTGAGAATGGTCAAATTGTGGAGCACTGGGGCCAGGGGGATGCCCTGGGGCTGATGCAGCAGTTGGGGATTGTCTTTCTGCCGGGGCCGAAGTTGTTGCTCCCGGTTCTGAAGAATACTGCCGCTAAGCTGTTCAAAACATCTCCCCAGAGTTAGCGTAGAATTCTTTCGAGTAGTGCCGATGGGGTTGCCACGGTTTGCTGCGGAGATTGTTTCAGACGTGGGACGGATAGGACATGGCTCTGTTTGATCCCAATCGACACTAT
Source organism: Nodosilinea sp. LEGE 07298 (assembly GCF_015207265.1). Taxonomy (GTDB): domain Bacteria; phylum Cyanobacteriota; class Cyanobacteriia; order Phormidesmidales; family Phormidesmidaceae; genus Nodosilinea. The sequence continues at coordinate 9,032 of NZ_JADEXE010000015.1, forward strand.
CCTCTCGTCCCAATGGCATGGGATGCCGACGAGGCGCGCCGGGCCATTGCTGTGATCGCATCCGAAACCATCTCCCAACTCCAAAGCAGCCCGCTACTGGCCGGACACCCCCTGGACGATCAGTCATTCGGCAGCGATCTGTACTTTGGCAAAGCCGGGGTGCTCTGGGCGATCGATTATTTGCAAACTGTGGGGGCGATCGACACCACCTTTGATGCCGCCGCTCACCTGAATGCCACTCTGGAACAAAACCGCCAGCGCTACCCTAAATTCAGCCCCTATCCCGAGCAGTCGTCGTACCTGTTCGGCGAACTGCCGCTGCTGTTGTTGCAGTACAAGCTGACTCCTTCCGAAGAGACCGCTGATCAGCTCTTTCAGGCGATTCACAAAAATGACACTCAGCCCATTCGAGAGCTGATGTGGGGCATTGCGGGTTCTATGCTGGCGGCCTATTTCATGCACCAGTGGACCCAGGAACCGCGGTGGCAAGATGTTTTCCAAGCCCAGGCCGACCAACTGTTGCAGGAGTGGCAACCCGTTGAGGGTGCGGGCTACCTGTGGACGATTGACCTGTACGGCAGTCAGCAGCAGTGGTTGGGGCCGGTGCATGGGTTTGCCAGCAACCTGACGCCGCTGCTGGTTGGGCAATCTTTACTGAGCGAGAATGCGTTTCAAGACATCGCGACCAAAGCGATGACCACGCTGGTGCAGACAGCCCAAACGGAGGATGGCATGGCCAACTGGCCAGCGGTTTACGACCCTGAAACGCTGGGCCAAAAGCCGATGCTGGTGCAGTACTGCCACGGCGCACCGGGTATGGTGACAGCGCTGGCCATTCTTCCCTTGGGAGTGAACGGCCAGTTCGATCGCATGCTGGAGCAGGGGGGCGAACTCACCTGGCAGGCAGGGCCGCTGCGAAAGGGCTCGAACCTGTGCCACGGCACGGGCGGCAATGGCTATGCCTTTCTGAAGCTGTTTGTGCGCACGGGCGATGAGATGTGGCTCGATCGCGCCAGAGTCTTTGCTATGGAGGCGATCGAGCAGTACCGGCTCTCGCAACAGCTCTACCGACAGCTGCGCTACCCGCTGTGGACAGGGGATTTGGGGCTGGCCGTTTACCTCTGGGACTGCCTCCAGGCCCAGGCAAAATTTCCCACTATCGATGTGTTTTGAGCCTGTTGTGACCGGCGACCAGGGAAAAGCAAACCTGGCAGATTAATGGAATGTCTGCTAAGCGTCGGCTTTAATACCTGCCAGCACTAGGGCGATCGCAGATTCAGTAAACCGCTCGATCGCCTCCGGCGTAAACCACTCAAATTCAGGCCGCACGTTTCGCATATTGGGCTGAGCATTGAAGTAAAACGTGCAAATCCCCATCGTGTGGTTCACCACCAGCCAGGGATCGACCGGACGAAACCTGCCATCTTCAATGCCCCGCTCCACGAGCGCTACCACCCGATTGATGGGGTTATCCCACCCGGTCAGGTGAAAGTACTTCCCCTGGTTCTCCATCGCCTCGTGCAGCAATATTCGACCGTAGTAGGGATGGCTCATTTCGTGGGCGATCGCTACTCGAATCACGGTCTTCAGCGCCTCTTCCGGGGGCAGGTGCTCCAGGTCTAGGTCTGCAAAGGCGTTGGCAAAATCGGCGGCGGGTCGTTCTAGCACCGCCTTGTACAGCTCGTCTTTACTGCCAAAGTAGTAGTAGATCATGGCCTTGGTGACGCCGGTGCGGGCCGCGATCGCATCCGTTTTGGCCCCTGCAAACCCGAAGCGGGCGAACTCCTCTTCTGCCGCCGCCAAAATTTCCGCTTTGGTCGCCTCGGCATCTCGGGTCTGCCGAACTGAAGATTGCCCCTTTGTCGCCAATGTCGCTTCATCCCGCCAATCTACCCACTCAGGATACCGCCCAGCCCAGCCCAGCGACCACCGCAAAAGAAAAAGGAGAAAGGCGCTAAAGCCGGTAAATCAGCAGGACCTGTAGCGTGGGTTAGGCCCTCCTTTGGCCTAGCCGAAGTCAAACCCATTGGGCCAGGGCCGTACCCCACAGGCGAGCGTTTTGCATCAGAAAGCGATCGGCATCGGAAGAGTTCACAAGCCTTATTTCGAGGCAATTCCGGATTCTGAACATAGCAATATAGTCAACTAACGAGTTAGTTAATTGTTGACACGGCGAAGTCCTCACGCTAAATTAACTAACAAGTTAGTTAGTGACGCTTCTGGCGTTACACCTGGCTCACCTGTTTCAGCCAACTTCCGCTTCTCAATGTCAGGCGTTGTGAGTAGTAGAAAACTGCTTCTGAACGCCTGAAGAATCGACGTTTGGCTAAAACAGACAAATTTTGCTGTTTTTTACGATTATCCCTATGACAACTCTCTTGCAGCGGCGCAACAGCGCCAGTCTGTGGGAGCAGTTTTGCAGCTGGGTCGTCAGCACCGAAAACCGCCTCTACGTGGGCTGGTTCGGCGTGCTGATGATTCCCACCCTGCTGACTGCAACCACCTGTTTTGTCCTTGCCTTCATTGCCGCCCCGCCGGTGGATATCGACGGCATTCGCGAGCCTGTGGCAGGCTCCTTGATGTACGGCAACAACATCATTTCGGGGGCGGTGGTGCCTTCCTCTAACGCCATTGGCCTGCACTTTTACCCAGTTTGGGAAGCGGCTTCGCTGGATGAATGGCTCTACAACGGCGGCCCCTACCAGCTCGTTATCTTTCACTTTTTGCTGGGGGTGTTTGCCTACATGGGCCGCGAGTGGGAACTCAGCTACCGCCTGGGCATGCGCCCCTGGATCTGTGTGGCCTACTCTGCCCCGGTGGCGGCGGCGACGGCGGTGTTTCTGGTCTATCCCCTGGGTCAGGGCTCGTTTTCGGACGGCATGCCCCTGGGCATTTCCGGCACCTTCAATTTCATGCTGGTGTTTCAGGCCGAGCACAACATTCTGATGCACCCGTTCCATATGCTGGGGGTGGCCGGAGTGTTTGGCGGAGCGCTGTTCTCCGCCATGCATGGCTCGCTGGTGACCTCCAGTTTGGTGCGGGAGACCACCGAAATCGAGTCCCAAAACTACGGCTACAAATTCGGTCAGGAAGAAGAAACCTACAACATCATCGCCGCCCACGGCTACTTTGGCCGGTTGGTGGGACGTACCAATGAGGTCATCCTCGGCGTCAACGCCAACAGCCGCAGCCTGCACTTTTTGCTGGCGGCCTGGCCAGTAATCGGCATCTGGTTTACCGCACTGGGCATCAGCACGATGGCGTTTAACCTGAATGGGTTTAACTTCAACCAGTCGGTGCTAGATTCTCAAGGGCGAGTGATTGCCACCTGGGCCGATGTGATCAACCGGGCCAACCTGGGCATGGAGGTAATGCACGAGCGCAACGCCCACAACTTCCCGCTGGATCTGGCTTTTGGTGAGGCAACCCCTGTGGCACTGAGCCAGGTGGATGTGATTCGCTAGTCCGAATCTGGTTTTTATAGAATGATTGCTGTGCGCCTGCGATCGCGGGCGCACGCTTCAATCAAAGGGGAATTCATTCAGCCCTATGACAAGCCCTAACTCATCAGATATCATTCTCATTGGTCCGATTGGTACAGGAAAGTCTACGGTTGGCTCACGGCTGGCGGCCCGGCTGAATCTTCCTCAATGCTCAATGGATGAGTATCGATGGAGCTATTATCAAGAGATTGGCTATGACGAAGAATTAGCTAATCACAAGCGGCAAACGGAAGGTTTCTGGGGAATCTATCAGTACTGGAAACCTTTTGAAGCGTACGCAGTTAAGAGATTGCTGTCGGAACACAAAAACTGTGTAGTTGATTTTGGGGCGGGGCATTCTGTTTATGAGGATGATGCCCTATTTCAAGACATTCAACAGGTTCTAGCGCCTTATTCAAACATTATCCTTTTATTGCCTTCGCCAGACTTAGATGAATCAATACAAATTTTGAATGAGCGAAATCAGTATGTATCTGACGGCAGCCTGAATATTAACGAGCATTTTGTGAGACATTCTTCAAACTATAGGCTCGCGAAGTTTACGGTGTACACAAAAGCAAAAGCACCTGAAGAAACTTGCAGGGAGATTTTGGAACTGGTGGGCGTCGCATAGCCATTATTTACTGCCACAGGCGTTGTTAGCCTAGAAATTTCGGTGGCGATCGCAGGCACAGGTTTCAGTAGATACAAGGAACCGAAAATAGTTAACATGCTAAGGATTAGCGCGTTAGCCAACTCCTCCCCGAATGCCCGAGCCTTCTGCCAATGCTGATTTTCTTGCCCAGTGGCGATTTGCCCTGGCCCCGTATAACCTGGGCTACAAAGTCAAACTCACTTCTCAGCTCATGTATCGGGCATTCCAGGAACGGCTGGAACCCCACGGGCTAACCCCCTTTCACTACCTGGTGCTGTGCTGCCTGTGGGAAGAGGATGGCCTCTCCACCTCGGGCATTGCCGACAAGCTCAAGCAACTGGGCGCAACCCTCACGGGCGTTGTCGATCGCATGGAAAGCCGCCACCTGGTCTACCGCGAGCGGGATCCCAGCGATCGCCGCATTGTCCGCATCTGGCTCACCGAGGAAGGCAGGCAGCTGATGCAGGTGCTGCCGCCGCTGGGGGCGGAGGTGATCGAGCAAGCCACGGCAAATCTCTCAAAGCCAGACCAGGAAACCCTTTTGCGGCTGTTAGACCAGGTAGTTCAAAACCTGTTGTGATGGTTTTCTGGGGTAGGGATTGCGATCGCGGCAAATACTTAATATATTGACTATTAATATATTGAATAAATTCAGGGCGACCCCTGAACGCTTCCCAGGCTCAGGGATCTGCGACTCACAACAGCGATACTTCAAGGAGACTAGCGATGCCCAAGCTCAGCATTCGGCAGAAAAACTGGCTGCTATCGGCCCATATTGGCTTTGCCGCCCTGTGGACGGGCACAGTTTTGAGCATGTTTCTGCTGTCGCTGCGGAATACCAACGCGGCAGGCCCAGGGGCACTCTATGCCCTCAACTCGGCTATCAACCTGCTGGATGACTACATCGTGATTCCATCGGCGATCGGCTCAGTGCTGACGGCGACATTTCTGTGCTGGACCACCAACTACGGCTTCACCAAGTTCTACTGGGTGATCACCAAATGGATTTTGACCACCGGACTGATTATTTTTGGCACATTCTGGCTGTTTCCCTGGGGCAACACCGCCGAAGCCATCTCTGCCCAGGACGGCTTGGCCGCATTCCAGAACCCCCTCTACACCTTCGATGCCAGGGGTGTGCTCATTGGCGGCGGCATTCAGGCATTTCTGCTGCTGGTGATCATTGGTATCTCGGTACTCAAGCCCTGGGGCAGACGCCCTACTCAGGCTAAAATGAACGCCAGCACCGATGGCTAACAGAAAATCCCGATTCAAAAAAAATTGGCGTCGCTGAATTGAGGTATGAATTTGGGTAGGGGCATAGGCGCAGCCAAACCGAAGGCTCTATGGCATTTGCCTTTGCGAGAGGCGTTATTTTTTTGATTTATCCCTGTTTCTAACCATCCCAAACGATCATGCAGGATAGAGCACACTACTTGCTGGGTTTGGTCAAACGCAGTGTCAAACCATACGTGGCCAATCCGAAAACTAGAGCGGTAATGGTGACTGGCTCGCTGGCAGAAGGTCTATGCGATGAGTATTCCGACTGCGACGTAATGTTCTACTACGACAAATTGCCCACTGAGGCAGAACTGGCGCGATCGCGTCAGCACAATCGAGGCGCAGAATTAGTTGAAATTTTGGGCAACCCTACCGAAGGAGCCGTTGGCGAAACCCTCTGCATCGACGGGGTAGAATGCCAGTTTGCCCATGCAACCATTGCCCAGTGAGAGCGAGAAATCGCCAGCATTCTGGAAGCATTCGACATCACCTCCCCCATCATGAAAGGCATGAGCGGCACCTTAAACGGCATTCCGCTCTATGGCGAACCGCTGATTCAGCAGTGGAAAGCGCGCATCGCTGACTACCCCAATGGCCTGGCGCAGAAAATGGTGGAGCATTACTTAGGGCTTGCTGAAAAAGTCAGCATTTGAGGAAGCGATGTAGCGAAGCCGTTAGATGCGGGTGAGGGCTAAGCGGCTTTGAGCGAACCTAGCGGTTGCCAATCGGATCGCGCTGAGTTGCGAGGCCCTTTTAGCCCGACAACGGTAGCCAAAATGAGGACAAAAAAGAGCGTCATGGCCTGGAGGCAGCGCTCCAGGTTCATCACCAGAAAGGTGATGGCGATAGCGGTTTCAGCACTACGAGCCACCTTGGCCATGACCCGGCCGAGGGAGAACCGCCGCTTGCCCTGGCCAAACTTACCTTCAACGGCATTGCAAATCTTGGCATCGGCTTGGGCTTGCCGGTCAACCTCAGCCTTAGCCCCGGCCTTAGGCCGCCCCAAGGGTGGCCCACTGAGTCGAATGCCACGTTCTTTGCACCAAGCTCGGTTCGTCCGGGTGCGATAGATTTGGTCGGCATGAACCGATTCAGGGTAATACCCGTGGCGAGCCTTGTACTGCTCCACCTGGTGGGGCAAGTCAGCGGCTTCGTGATAGGCCTCCCAATCGAGCCGGTCGAGGGAGCAGTAGCCTAACACACAGCTAATCGAGATCTTGGCTCCAAATTCGACGGGGGTACCGGCTTTGCCTCGAACAATTGGTCGCACGTGGGGCTGAGCCAAACTGACAATGCGGTGCTCAATACTCCGTTGCCGGTGCTGATAGAGATGCCCCTGTTGCCGGTAGACCTCCTGAATCACCAGCAGACGTCGGTACCAAAACCGCGATAAGACACTCAAGGGTGCCCCAGCCTCGACGAGTCGTCGGATATGGCCCAGGTTGCGGCGTAGATAGCGTAGCTGTTGACCAATAGCCTTACGGATTTGTTGTCGAGTGGCGCGGCGTTGTTTAGCCACCTTGAGATAGGCCCGACGCGCCTGCTGACGGTAGGTGCGGGGTTTGCGCATCCCCGGTTGCGCTATCGCGTTATGGAGATAGTCGAGAATGCGTTCACTGCTGGCTCTAGCCACATTGAGCAGATGCAGGTCAGTGGGATAGTGAATATCAGCCGGTGTCACACTGGCATCGATAATCAGTTGGCCCTGATTGGGCGGCATGGGTGGCTCATCCTCATCCTCTGACTCGGTTGAAGATGACGGCTCGGCGTCTGATGACGCCTCAACCGGGGTCTGCAAGTCACGGCTTTCGGCGGCCATCTCGCCATTCTCGACCGCAGGCGTCGCCCGCTCAGCCGCCAATGCGTCCTCGACGAGTCGGGCATTCACTTGATTGACCAACTCCAGACTCAATCGCTGCCGAAAGTGGCTCAGCATTGAGGCCTCAAATGGGGCCTGGTCGCTGTACTCATGAAATCCCAGAAAGTATTGCAAATACGGGTTCTCTCGGATCTGCTCCACCGTCTCGGCGTCAGTCGTCCCCAGCCGTTCTTTGATAATCAGTGCACCCAAGGCCAGGCGAAACGATTTGGCGGGGGCACCTTGGCTCTCGCTGAACTGCTCGGCATAACTCGTTTCAAAGGCCTCCCAGGGGACAAGTTCTGCCAGTTTCACCCAGCGATTCTTACCGGAGAGTTTGCCCCCAAACGGCAAATAGAAGTCCTCGAAACTTAGTTGACCTGGGCTAGGACGGCGGTACATCGGCAATCAGGTGCAAGGGTTTTGGCCCTATCGGGCGATTTTCCTTGCACCTTATCACCTCGAATCCACTCTGAACACCCCAACCTACAAGCCTCTTAGCTTTTTTCAGCAAGCCCTACTTAACCTTCATCCCAGTGTGGGGCATGCAGGAAAAGCTGGCGAGACGGGATACCACCCTCTGGTATCACCAGATTTTGGTGGAATCAGCTCAGAACATTCTGGGGGTCTTGTCAGGCCTGAACCGCCTGTATTTCTCAGCCTTTCAGTTTAAGCGGATGGGGCGCTTTGTTGAGCAGATGGCGATCGCCCCCGCAGACCTTTCGGCTCGCCTCGAAGGCTTGTTTCTCCAAGAACCTCCGGTTGCAGCCCGTGAGCTTGAAGATCTGGTGCGAGAAACGACAGAATTAGTGGACATTCACATGCCTCAGGTAGATACTGCATTGGCAAAGCGAAAACTTGGGTGGAGACAGCAACCATGGACACCAGCGCCCCATTGAACCCCACGAACACTGAAATCGAAGCCCACATTCGTAACCAGGAAGCGCGTCTTTATGCCGCCATGCTCGCCTCAGATGTGGCCGAGCTAGATGCGCTGGTTGCCGACGATCTGCTGTTTGTGGGGCCAACCGGGGACTTGGCCACCAAGGAGATGGATCTGGAACTGCACCGCACCGGAGGCACCCGGTTTCATGAATTCGTGCCCAAATCTTTGGACATTCGCGTTTGGAGCGACCACTTCGCCTTCGCCACCGCCAAAATTTACCTGAAAGGCGAGTTTTTAGGCGATGCCTTCGCCGGAGACTATTGCTACACAAGGGTCTGGCGCAACGGAGAAAAGGGCTGGCAAATTGCAGGCGGCAGCGTTAGCGCGATCGCCGGATGACAAGCTACATTCGTCTACAAGTGGCCTTGCCAGTGCCAGCAGATGTCAGTCCTTTAACTGGGCAACTACGGCTCAAATCCCCAGGCGGCTGCCCCAGCCCACGCCCCGGTTAATTCCATAAAGCAGGCTCGCAATTGCATTGGGCTGGGGCGCAGTGGTGATCTGGATAGTGAGTGGCTCAAGCATCATCGAGTTATACCCAGTTGGGCATTTGGCGAGCAGGCGGCAAACCCTATTCTATAGACGTGCCCTGATGGGTTTAAGGTACCTATGGCGATTCCCATTTCAACCCTGTTTATCGGCCTCAGCGGTTTGATTGCCTTTGTGCTCTCCTATCTCGTCGTTATGGAGCGCACCCGCACCCGCATCTGGCATGGGGCCTCGTCGGCAGAGGTGAGCGACCAGCCCAGCTATCTGGAGCAGCCCAACCCCTGGACCGCCTTTGTCGAACGCTATACCCAAAAGTCGGTGGCAACCAAAACGGCGGATGACGGCTTGCTACAGCGCAAGATTCGCGCCTTTGGCAATTTTGTGGAGTATGTGCCGCTGGCGCTGTTGTTCCTAGTGGCGCTAGAGGTGGTGGGAACTGCCCACTGGCTACTGTGGCTGCTGGGGATGGCGCTAACAGTAGGACGAGTTGCCCACGCCTGGGGAGTGATCGCTACCTATGGCCCTTCTATCGGTCGGGCGATCGGCTTTTTTCTCACCTGGTTTGTCTATCTTGTCGGCGCAGGAGCCTGTATTTATGCTGGTATTGCAGCACTGCTGTAGTCAGAAAGTGTGTGTTTATAACATTCTCAACTTGGATGTAGCAAAAACCTATTTAAGTTTTCGTTATAGAAGGGTTTAATTGTGGCGGGTCATTTTACCGCATGAGTTCTTTAGGAAGATAACTATTATGCATCTTGCGTAAATATCCTAGGCCTGAAGCTTCATTGGGAGCATAAATCAGCTTTTCTTGAAAGAATCTTAATCTGGCTTGGCAAGAGTCAATCACCTGCCCCCAAGTCTTAACCCATATACGTATACGTTTTTCATCATTGTCTAAAATAAGCCCTGGAGCTCGATTCGTTTGGTTTGCCTCCATCTTTACAGAAGCACTCAAGTCATCAGATAAAGCCCAAAAATCCCAACGCGTATCTGTATCCCGAAAACGGTCGTCTGCTGCAATAGCGACAGCATAATCTTTAATTTGACCAGCTTCATTATTTCCGATAGGCACACTTGGTCTTTTGAGTTCAATAATCAAGTGATGTTTTTTATTTGCATCAGGCTGGGGAATAACTCTAGATAGCATTAGATCGATAACTCCTCTTGAACCGTCGTCTCTTAATACGGGAGATTCATCGTCCAGCAATTCTTTATCGGCACCAATTATATCAATATGACGCTTCAAGACAGTAGTCAAAGTCTGATCAGATGCAGCCAGGTTGTATTCCTCTCCAAAAATCCAGGTATGATTTGCAACTATTCGATGCAACTGCTTCCTTTCCAAAGTCTTCTTCTTAAACTCCTTGTCAAAGACTAGCAGTTCAAGGCCTTTCAAAAACTCCAGTCTATCAGTGACTACTCTAGAAGCATTTATCATGGCTTCTAATGATGTTTTCCCCAGCAGTTCTGCAAACTCTTCCTGTTTTTCATAAGGTAGATTCAGAACATCATCAATGATTGATCGAATTGCGCTAGGACTAGTCTCAATCGCATTCTTTAAAAGTTTGAACTGCATTCTCTTACTTTGAGAGGAGGATTTCTCAAAATCAGGTAGGTACTCGTTTACATTTAGTGCTACAACATCGAAAATTTGTCTTTCAGCATCCTCTAAAGGTGAAGCAGGTTCCCCCTGGTATGGATAGATCTCATCTGCCTTCCAACTCTGAACGAGATCAACTGCTTGTTGAGAAGTCTTAATGCGAAAGTGTTCCCGCATTTTTTCTTTAGCAGCATCTAAAATCTTTTTTAAGTTGAGATGTATGTCTTCAACATGCAACATCCCTTCTTGCTCAAGCTGTCTTATATAATCTGACTTTAAATATGCAGTGAACGAGAAGCCTGGAGCTTGTATTCCTGCTGCAGTTTCATGTAGCGTGAAGCCATCTTTGTCGCAAAGATAGAGGGTTTTTTTGGTATTTTTGGACCATTCGATTATGGTTAAGTCGAATATCAAGTCAATGTTGTCTTCGATCTTAATTTCCAGTTGATAATCGCTTACTTCTTCTTCGATGTCGGCGGGATTAATGTTAGACCCGGCTACGCAGATCTTGGTATCTGTATATTGGCGAAGATACAAAGCAAATTCTTCAGTTATCTTCTGAATATTGTTGTCAGTTTCCAATATAAAAGGCTTATTAATATCAGATATATGAATTGTTGTTCCTGTACTTGCTTCAGTCTCCTGCTCACCGCTAATCTCGAATCTTTTTAGATTTTCCTTGCTACCTTCAATGCTAAATCTCTTGTTAAGCTGATTATCTTTGTAGACCGTGTCCCACTTGACGTAGCCACCCAATCGGAAGGCACGGAACCTACCTTTACCCTCCCGGCCATGATAGATTCGTCCACCTGGGGTTCGATGCTTATGGCGCTTTCTTGAACCACCTAAATTCTTGAACGCCTCGTTAGCATCACTAAATGAGAGGCCATGACCATTATCTATTATCCTTATTTGCTCAAGTACACCTAGTTCGTTCTCCCTAGTTTGAACTCTGACATCAACTGCATCTGCGTCTAAACTGTTCCAAATTAATTCAATTAGAGCTGCAACTGGTGAACAAGATGTCAGTTTTTGTAAGTGATCTTCTCTAACTTGGACTTCTACTATACTCATGGCGTGGCCAAAACCCCTGTACTAGCTTTAATAATGGTAGACATAAAGCCCTTAAAGGTGTGGTCTGATTCGTATATTTTTATGTAATCCCTATTTAGCTAAGGCTGTATGTTTGGCCAGTAAAATTTCTAGCTAGGATGAATAAGTTTGAGCCTTCTGATTTAGGACTTTTAGTATAGAGATGAGTTTTATCCTGTGTGTGTCCGGAGCGATAGCGTCCCTAGACTTGCCTGGGATAGTGTGCAGCACCATACATACTGGTAAAAAAAACGAGCATATCATATCAATTCCGTTGCGATAGGCTGAATTGAGATGCTCAAGTTGGATCTAAGAAACTAGTGTCTACTGGTCAAGCTCGTTATCAAGTATTTCATCGCATATGACCGATTGCCCTAATCAACGCCTCCAACATCACGTTGTAGCTCTCATCAACCGATCGCCCCAGCGTCATCAATCCCTTTTGCTCGATCGCGATGAATCCGTAAATTGCAGCGTTGAACATCCGCATTACGTCGATGAGCTGCGTTTCGGTTAGGTCATAGGCGCTCAGCGCTCGCTGCAAAAAGCCCAGCAAATCTCGAATTACGGCTCCCGCTTTCGGATCGCTGGGAATTAGCTGCACCTGCATCATCACCTGGTAGCGGGCGGGGTGGGCTTTAGCAAAGTCGCGGGTGAAGTGGCCGAGCTGTTTGAGCAGGTCGGTGGTGATGGCGCGATCGCCCATCACCCGATCGCAGTCCACTAGGTACTGCCGCCAGAGTTCGATGGCTGTCTCCTGCTGCAGGGCGGCCCCACTCTCCAGGTGCTTGTAGATCGCTGGCGGCTTGATGCCCAGCGATCGCGCTACCCGACTCACCCCCAGGGCATCGGCTCCTTCCTGGTCGATACAGCGGATGGCGGCGGCGATCACATCCTGCCGGGATAGTGACTTTTCCTTTGGCGGACGACCCATGGCAGGATATTTAGTTAACAGCTTTAACTAAAAGTGAATATAATTAACTTTAGCAAGGGATAGCGCTGTCGCTGAAGGGACATGAACCCATGAGTGATTTGGTATTTCGCCCCGCCCATGAACTGGCAAAGCTGATTCGCGATCGCGAAATCTCCGCCGTTGAAGTGCTCAACGCCTACCTTACACAGATTGCTCGACACAACCCCAAGCTGAACGCCATCTGCACCCTGGACGAAGACAATGCCCTCACCTGTGCCCAACAAGCCGACGAAGCCCTGGCCAGTGGCGAAAGCTGGGGGCCGCTGCACGGCGTTCCCGTCACCATCAAAGACATCTTTGAAACCGCAGGGCTCCGTACCACTGCAGGCTACGTTCCCTTGAAGGATTACGTGCCGCAGGCCGATGCGACCGCTGTGGCGCGACTACGGAATGCTGGAGCCGTCATCCTGGGCAAAACCAACATGGCGGAACTGGCAGGCGACTATCAGAGCACCAATTCACTGTTCCCCCGCGTCAACAATCCCTGGAATCTGGACTACACCCCTGGCGGCAGTTCCGGTGGCAGTGCAGCTGCCGTCGCCGCTGGCCTCTCTCCTCTAGATCTCGGCAACGACATCGCCGGGTCCGTGCGGCAGCCCGCCCACTTTTGCGGCGTGTACGGGCTGAAGCCTACGGAGCGTCGCATTTCCACAGCTGGCACCATTCCCGAGGTGCCGGGCATGCCCCACTGTCTGAGGCATATGATGACGGTGGGCTGTTTTGCGCGATCGCTCGATGACATTCGGCTGTGCTTTTCACTGATCGCTGGAGCCGACCATCACCGCCCTGAGGTTCCTCCGGTGCCGTTGGATGTGCCTTCAGGGAAAGAGTTGCAGCAGCTCAAAATCGCCTGGATCGATCAGTGGCCAGAAGTCCTGGTTAACGAGGAAATTCGCAGTCGGATGCACGCCGTGGCGCAGAACCTGGAGAACGCCGGGGCTCAGATCGAATCCTGGATGCCCCAAGACTTTGACCTCTCCCGGATTCTTAACTTGTATGGAAAACTAGCGGCCTATATCAACCTTTATGCACAGCCCGTCGATCGCTACAACATTCGCCGTAGCTTTACGCAAATCTGGCGCACAGCAACCCAGGGCGATCGCACGCTCCGCCGATTAGGCGACTTCAGCCGCCTGCTGCCCGAGTTGCTGAATCCCAGCTTGAAAGGGTATTTTGAAACGCTGACCGAGCGCGATCGCTTCACCGCCCAGCTCGATGCCGCCCTAGAACCGTGGGATGTCTGGCTGACTCCGGTGGCAGCAACGGCCGCCTTTACCCATCGCCCCGCCTGGAGCGCCGTTGAAGTTGACGGTACCCCTTATCCCCATGCCGTAGCAAATGGGGCCTACGCCATGCCCTTCAATCTGAGTGGACATCCTGCCGTGGTGATTCCCGTTGGTCAAACTCAAGCGGGCTTGCCCATTGGATTGCAGATTGTGGGGAAACGATGGCGCGAGATGGAGTTGTTGGCGATCGCTCAGCAGCTTGACCGTATTGTTGGTGAATTTCGGCTCCCGCCCAGCTATTAAAGCGTCGGGCACATCCAACACTCTGGGTTCTCGCTCTTCGGTTTGGGTATAGGTTGTTATGTGAGCAGGCCGCTGATGCTGATGATGTGGTCGCCATTGCGCCATTTGTGTTTGTCGTGGCGCTCGCATTCCAACCCCAAATGCGCCGCCGTATCCTCTAAAGCTGCTCCCCACACCTCATCGGCAACTTCTTACAGCGTCAGCTCATAAACAGGTTTTATGGGCTTGGCCGGGGTAGATCCTGGGATGGCGCAGGCACTGCTGTCACTGGCTCCTGTTGTTACAGGGGATCTGGGCCAGGTGTGACGCTAGGCCTTCAATTGTTGAGGATGTCTCCGAGGTCGCCTAGCTCATTACCATCCATCGCGACCCCCTGCTCAATATCCATCTGTGCTCGTGTAGGGGATGGAGACGCAATCGCCTCTCCGCCTCTAACAACCGCTACTAACTCCTCCAAAATTGTTTCCAGGCGAGCAGTGCTACTCAGTTGACCTGGCGCACTGAAATTAGTCGTAACTGGATTGGCAATATGGTAGCGATCGCACAAATCAGCAATCTGCTTCGCCAAGCGCTCCACACAGTGCCGGGCCATCTCCTGAATCTCCGAGACTGACAACTCACCGTGGAACTCCTCGGCCAGGGGACGGTAAAACGCCATCATGGCATCCATCCCCTGCTGTCGCCCTTGACGTCCAGTGAAATGTGAATTGTTCAGCAGGTAATTCAGCACGACTGCTGTCGCTGCCGGGAACTGGGCATTGTAGATGAACTTGACTCGATCCGGCTTCGGGTGAATATTTTGATTCATGCTCCCACCCGCAGTCGATTGAAATCGCCAAGCAGCGCCTGGAACAGGCCAAAGCCATCGGTCATCCGCATCGGCAGCGAGGGTAGTTCTACCGCTTCCGGTAGTTGAGCTTTGACCAATTGAGTTAACGCTTCTTGATGCTCCCAGGCAAACGTTAGACGAGACGCAAACCCCCGCTCCTCAAAGAACTGCCGCAACGGCTCCCGCATTAGGTAAGCGGCCCCGCCTGCCAGCACCACATCGCCCTTTCCCGTCGCCAGACTGGGCAGCAGGTGATCAGTAAAGTGAGACTCCAGGCTGGCCAGATATGCCGCCTCAACCTGGGCGATCGCCGTCGAGAAATCAACCGCCGTTCCTTTGGCCACTGAATACTGCTGAGCCTGCCCTGTCTCCAGCGCCCTCAGTAGCACGTCATACTCCGTGACCGATACCCCCGCCGCATTAGCCGCCTTCTCAAAGGATTCCCAGAAGCCCGGAAACTTGGAGGTCGATTTGGCTGAGTTCAGGGTGCCGGTCTCAAAGGCGAGTTGGGTGCCGTTGCGGTGGCCTAGCATCTCAATCCAGGTTGTGCGCTGGGCGATAGATACCCCAGTCTGCTGAAGCTGAGCTTTACGCTGGACGTAGATGCCATAACCCTCAGGCCGGAAGCTGAGGGTTAGACCGACTCGGTACTCCACCTCATCTTGAAATCGGAACCCCTGAGCCAAGGTTGTTAAACGAGAGGCAATCTGCTGACGGGTAAACAGCTCATTGATGGGTAGCAGCACCCAGACCACAGCATCAAAGCGGCTGGGGAGCCCTTCAGTTTTTGCGATCGCCCCCAGCGTCCCCACTATCCGTTCGGGAGCTTTCAGGCTTTTGTCTTCCTTGAAGCTGTTGTAGTCGAGAAATCGCTGGGCCGCTTTGCCCACAAACGTCAACACCTCACCATTCCTGTACCAAGCACAATCTTGCGGACGGCCCCCAGGGCTAATGGATTCGACCCCAGCGGCTTCGCGTTGGGCCACTTCAGCCTCCATCCAAAGGGCATGGGTCTGACCGTGGAGCAGCTTGTAGAAGAACTTGCCGCCAGACTTACCCAGGTCACAGGCTAATAAAAGCGTCGGAGCATGAGAATTCATAAGAACATCTCCCAATTACTGTTCTATTTATCAGCACTAACTCAGCTAGATCCGTGCAACTTTGTGAAACTTTGCGAAAAGGGCTGATTTTCACGGAGAGCAATGTGACCTTTTGGGATAGGTGCTCTTAATGCTGATTAATTGGAATACAATTTGGTGTATCAGGATGCTGCGCCCCTATCGGGGGCTTCGCGGAGAGGCCACACAGTACGCCAAGGTTTTGGCAAGAACCGGGCAACGGCTCTCCCCACAGGGTTTCTACCGCTTTTGAAGACGCTATCGCTTTCGCCTCAGGGTGGCGTCATGTTTTTAACCCAGCTTCTCCATGCTTTCCACGAGCAACCTCTCTGCGGCTCAGGCGGAGACCTATTACACCCACGAGGACTATTACTCGGCAGAGGAATCGGCTCACCCGACGCAGTGGGTGGGCAAAGGGGCTGCGTCGTTGGGTTTAGCTGGGACAGTGAGCCAGGAGGCGTTTAGCCAAATGCTCTCAGGGCAGGCTCCGGACGGGCGATCGCTGACAGGAAAAGTGGTTGACCCTGAGAAGCGCCGGGCGGCGACAGACTTTACCTTTAGCGCTCCGAAGAGTGTCAGCATTGCGGCCTTGGTGCAGCAGGATGAAAGGGTATTGGAGGCCCATCATCAAGCGGTAGCCAAGGCCCTCTCGGTGTTGGAAGAGCGCCATGCCCAAACACGAATTTCAACCGAGGCCGGGCGGACGAAGGTGACGACGGGGAATATCGCGGCGGCAGTGTTCACCCATTCCACCAGTCGGGAGGCGGAGCCGCAACTGCATAGCCATTGTGTGGTGATGAATGCGACGCAGTTGGCCGATGGGCGGTGGTTTAGTTTAAGCAATGAGGCCGCGATCGCTAACCAAAAACTCCTGGGCCAGATCTACCAGAACGAACTGGCGGTAGCGCTGAAGCAGCAGGGATACCAGATTGAACCCAAGGCCCATGGGCAGTTTGAGTTGACAGGGTATTCCCCAGATCTGCTGAAGGCCTTCTCGACTCGGCGGCAACAGATCCTAAAGCTGATTGAGGAATGGGAGGCGACGGGGTCTGAGAACAATCGGTCGATGCGCGAGACGGCGACGCTTGTATCTCGGAAGCGGAAGCCCAAGGAGGTGGACGAGGGGCTACTGCAACGGGGGTGGGATGCGCTGATTCAGCTCAAGGGGTTGGAACTGCCGGAGTTACCCGAAGGAGTAGTTCGGTCACCTGCCGCATTGCCATCGGCCCAATCGGTAATTGACGCCGCGATCCAGCACTGTGGGGAGCGGGAGTCGGTGTTTCGGCGGACAACGCTGGAGCGGTTTGTCTTTGAACATGAACTAGGAGCCCAAAATTTTGAGGCGCTTCAACAAACCATTGCCCACAGCCCTGAACTGATCCGAGTGGCCGACGGCAAGTTCACCACCCAAACCGCACTCAATCTCGAACTCAACACGATTCGTCTGATGCAGCAAGGACGGGGGCAGGTGATACCGCTTGTCCCCAGTGGTACCCAGTTAGAGAGCCTGGTGAGCCACACCTTAAACCCCGAGCAGCAAAACGCGGTAGAGATGGCGGCGACCACACCGGATACCGTTATGGCGTGGCAAGGGGTGGCGGGGGCGGGCAAGACCTATGCTCTAAGCGTGTTGAAGGATCTGGCTCAGGCGCAAGGTTACATGATCAGAGGGCTGGCCCCAAGCGCTGAAGCGGCCCATGTTTTGGGAGAGTCGTTGGGGATTGAGACCACTACCGTAGCGGGCCTATTGGTTTCTGATACCCCTGATCAAGCACCGCAACCCACGCTATGGATGGTGGACGAGGCGGGGCTGTTGAGCATGAAGGATGCCCAGGCCCTAATGCGGCGGGCAGCGTTGGAGCAGGCCAGGGTGCTCTTAGTTGGCGATACCCGGCAGCTTTCGGCAGTGGAAGCGGGTAATCCCTTCAAGAGTTTGCAGGCGGGGGGAATGACGACCGCTTATCTGGAAACCCATCGGCGACAGCAGAATGGGGTGCTGCGATCGGCTGTGGAATTGGTGGCCCAGGGGCAGGTCAGTGAAGGCATTGAGCTATTGGCTCAGGCCGGATATGTCAAGGAAGGGGCGGAGACTCGGGAACGGATCCAGCAGGTTGCCACCGATTATCTAGCACTGGCGGCAGGAGAGCGGGCGACCACGCTCGTGCTGGCGGGGACGAATATGGAGCGGTTAGCCCTGACCCAAATGATGCGAGTAGGGTTACAGCATGAGGGGGCTTTGGGCGCGGATGGCTTTGTGATGCAGAGCCTACGCCGTAAGGATTTAACCACAGCTCAAGCCAGCTATCTCAAAGCCTATGCCGTGGGCGATGTGCTGGTGCCGATCCAGGATTACCGGACGCAGGGGTTGATCAGAGGAGAGCAGTACCGAGTGATCGGGGTGAATTCCGAGGCTCAGCAGGTGGTGCTGGAGACGCCGAGTGGCTCAGTACTGTCGATCAATCCGGCAGCGTGCCCGCGCAAAACCCTCTATACAACTCAATCGATTTCGGTGGCGGTGGGCGATCGCCTCAGATGGACACGCAATGACCCCAAAGCCGGAATTCGCAATGGACAGGGGTTTGTGGTGACGGGGCTGGAGGCCGATGGGACGGCGACGATTCAGGATGGAGCAGGGCAAACCTCAACCATCAACCTCAGCGGAAATCAGTATGTGGACTACGCCTGGGTGAGCACGACCTACAGCAGCCAAGGCAAGACAGCGGAGCGGGTGCTGGCGCTGCTGGGCGAAACGACGAATCGAGAAGCCTTTTATGTGGCGATCTCCAGAGCCAAGCGAGCGGTGACGTTGTACACCACCAGCCAGGCCGATCTGGTGCGACTGGCCCAGGTGTCACGGGCCAAGGAGAACGTAAGTGACTACGTGCCATTAACTCAACAGGTGATGACCTATGGACAACATGAACAGCGGGAACAACGGCAGCCAGAACCCATCCCCGGATTTGACCCTAGAGCAGTGGGAGAGCGTATTGGCCACCGTGTTGCAGAACAGCTTAGAGCCGCTGCGGGCCGAGATTTGCGTCAACACGCAGCGGGTGCTGCACCTCGAAGACCAAGTCCAGACCTTGGGCGAGGAGTTGGCAATGTGGCCACAGCACTGGAACCAGAGCTTGGGGTGCTTAGTCGCGCAATTGCAGCGTATCGTCAGCGACGAGATCTCCTCCGATGCACAGGCGACCTTGCAGGAGCAGTTGCGGCTGTTAATTGCGGCTTTGAGCAGTTGGAACGGACAGCTCAAGACCGAGCTGGCTTTGCAGCAGCAGTTGATCGCGTCGCTAGAGCGGTTGGAAGGACGGTTGAGCGAGAGCAGCAAGGGGTAGATGCCCCTCAACCAAAGCTGATAAACACGAGGGAGCAGCTTTTGGCGCTTTGGGAGAAATACTCAGCTGGGTTGCCGTCAGCGAGTTTGGAGTTGCGGGTGGCCCAGCGGGCATTACGGGATGGGTGTTCGGCTAAGGAAGTGACGCTGATGCTGGTGGCTGGGAGTGAGACAGTGAGGCTGATCTATGACAAGCAAGGTAGGAAAGAGGCGATCGCCTTCGCAAAGCACATCATGACCATCGCTAGCCAACACCAAACCCCATCTACAGGTACGGAGCATCATAGCTATGGGCTGGAAATAGGCGACTGAAGTAGCTGCGGAGCCTTGAGGTTTTGAATCATTGCCGGAGTTGGCGGAGCGATCACGTTCTAAACGACCTTACAACACTGATCCCTGCCCCCTCGTTCTGGAGTTTGTTTCGAGATACTGCTACCCTAGCGAAAATCGCTCTGCCCAAAATGGTTTAGGGATGGGGAGGCTGGGGCTGAACCGCTGCCTGATTCTAGATATGGGCATGGTGTTGTTGGGCAGCTTTGGCAAGGCTGATAACCAATTTGGCTGACCTAATGGATCTGTGCCTTGGTTAGCAAGCAGCAGGTCTCGGGGTTTTAGAGAGCACTCAGCAGAGGGAGTTTAGCACTGCCGGTGGTACTGGGATATCCCAAGACCTGCCAAAGCAAAGATACCGCTCGTCATTGACTTAGCAACGACAGCACTTGATCATAAAGACAGGTGGCGGCTGACATGGCACAGCCCCTGAGCTGAAGCAAATTTCAGTATTTCATGACGGTCAATCTTTTTGCCGGAGCCTACAAGTTTTCAAGGCTTTCACACATTTATGTACAGGCATCCAGTGCAGGGAGATAATTGATGATTCAACGGCTTATTCTCGAAGATGAAGCAAACACCTATAGCGTTCTGGTTGAGTCAACCTTAGCGTCTCCTATGCGCAGCGTTGATGAGGGTTTCGATTCTTACGATCTGGATACACCCAGAGGAAGTGTTTCAGGAATCCGTCAGCCTCAAATTACACCTGAGCTAAGGGTCAAGTTGGCAGACGTGCACCGCACGATCCAAGGTTACACGCAATATGCCATTGGGGCATTTAAGGACTTAGCAATCGCAGAGGTTGAGGAGATTACCCTGCGCTTCAATCTCAAAATCACTGCGGAGGGGGGTCTGCCCATGATCGCCAGCGGTAAAGCAGAGTCAGATTTTGCGATCGAGGTGAAGTGCAAATTCCCTACGTCTGGCTCTAAGGGCTAGCGACTGGCTCTATGATTAGCCCTCTGCATGGCAGGCTTCGAAACCAGCACAGTGTGCAATTTGATCAAAGAAGTTTAGGGGATCCCTAAGGTGGGGGCATGATCTAAGCCTGGTTACCCAGGTGTGACAGGGCTTTGGGCGATTGGGTAGGGGGATTGGCTTTGGGGCGGATGGCTTGGTGAAACTGGGCTCAAAGCAAACCTCCCTATTCGTTATGCAGGTGCCTCCATGGTGACTTCGAGTTTCTTGCCCACCGTCGCAGATGTTCGCCCAGCACGGTTTACTGAAAGCAAAGAGCAACCCAAAAGAGCAGAGCTGGCTATGCTAAGCCGTCTTTTTGAGGGGTTTGCGGATGGTGTTTTATTGCTGACCCAGGAGGGAAGCTGTCTCTATAGCAATCAGGAGGGGCGGAGGCTTTGCCGGGTTTTGAAGGAAGGTCAGCATTCTGCTGATGCTGTGCCTTTGGGGGTGTGGCTCATGTATAGGCACATGAGCGAAAGCCGTAGTCTGTTTGGAGATGAGGCGTTGGTGCCAACTCAGACGCTTACAGGGGCTAAGAATCAGCAGGTTCGGGCCAAGGTGCAGTGGTTAAATTTGCCGGCTGATCCGGAAGCTTACCTGCTAGTGCTATTGGAAGATCAGTCTCGGTCGGCGCAGGCTACGGCGCTGCTGGAGGCGGTGCGGTACAAGCTGACGCCTCGGGAAAAGGATGTTTGGCTGCTGCGGTACGCGAATTGCAGCTATAAGGAAATCGCGGCGAAGCTGTTTGTCAGCGTCAATACGGTGAAACGCCATCTCAAGAGTATTTCTGCCAAGCGCATGCTGGTGGCTGAGGATTAGGGGGCGATCGGTTGAGCCCTATCCCTTTCATCTTATTTTCAGCAAGGGCACAGGCGTATTAAGGAGATGTGCTAATTTAAAGCCTGGCTGCTTGGCACATCTCCGGAAAACCTTGATTTTCCTTCGAAGATGTTGTCTGAAAGCCCAATAGTTTATAGCTTTTTAGATTCAGGCTTTGAACTATAGGCTTCAGCTTTTAGACAAGGTATTTTTAATACCTTTAGGATTTGTGCCAGACTATCATGTCTTAAAATGTCGATCACTATTTTCTATGGCTTTTAGAAAGTGAAAGATTAACATGTCTCGGACAATCAAATATCAACTGACCTTAGCTGGATGATTCAGTTTTATCAGTGTTTGATTTTCGCTTTATCACTGGTGTTAAAGCTTCCGGAATATTTTCTAATTCAATTGAGGCACATCCAATTTCAAAAGCTTCTTCAACCGTTCTTCCTGCACCAATCGCATCATAAAAACCAATAGCAAACTCAATGGCTGCATGATCGCCAATTGCTTTATTCATACCAATCACATAATCAATATGTTGACTGATGCTTTCTGCCTGTACTTCTGAATAGCAGGCATTGAGTACAACACACTCAATTTCATCCTTAAAGATGGAAAATAATTTAGCCAGAGCGCTTGTATTAACTAAGTGTAACTTTCCTGAATTATTCTCAAACGCTAGACCGTCTTCACCTCCACCGTGGCCGGAGAAGTGTACTATCTTGGGCTTGTGGTCTAGTAAAGCACGTCTTAAATCGCTAGGTCGAGATGCTAGTGAATAACTTATTTGAAAGCGATCTCGCTGCTTTGCTCGGTCTAAACCTGCCTGAATCTCTCGGGCTTCTTTCTCTAACCTGAGCCTGTCTGTATCGGTTGGATTTGCAGTCAAAATTAGAATTTTTTTGGGAGGCTCTTGGCCCAAATTATAGCTTGTCTCTACGTAAAATTTGTTATTTTCCATTGCTGACAAAACCATTTGCTCAAGTTTTTTGATGCGATCATCTTTTTCGGAAATTCCTGACAGCAAAGACTGTAGATCGTGATGAGGAAGAGATTGTATTTCTTGATACTGACTAAAATATTCTGTGCTTAACTCAGAACGATCAACAGTACCAATCACCTGAGCCTGTAGTCGAATTTTTTCGTTACCTCTTCCTTCTAGCGCAACTACTTGCAACTGAGCTTCTGGATGTGCTTCAGATAGATTTTTTAATGCGATTGCAGCTGCAGCTGGATCAATCCCATCATGATGGTAAAGATCAAGCGTCTTAAATGTGTGCGCTAGTGCACGGGGATCAACATTTTGCTGACGATAAAGCCCTAACGTATTGAGAATAGGAGCCATGAAATCAGAAAAATCGCCATCCTTAAACACTTCCTGGCGATTGTCTGGCTTACGGCATGGATCCTTATCTTCTGGGGTAGGCATTCGCATGTATACAAAGTCGCATATGATACTGTCTAATATCGTTTCAGTAGAAATTCCCCAATCTTGAATTGTAGTTCCTGTCAAGCAGGCTCCTTGGAGATTTGCTCGATACAGTTGAGCCTGAGCTAATATTGCTCCTGTTAAGTCAGCATTACTCAGATCAGTATCAGTAAGATCGGTTCCAATAAAGCTGGCATTTCTTAAGTCAGCATTAGATAAATTTAAGGTTCTCAAACAAAGAAAACTATAATTTTGATCACGCCCTATTTTTGTGGTCGCTAGTTTCTGTATTGAGGGGCTGGAAAGATAAGTACCTTCCGTTCTAGCCTGATCAATCTTTTGTGCTTCAAACCAATTTACCCGCCCTAATGAAGCTTCTCTAAAATCAGTGCTTTTGAGAAAAGTATTTTCAAAGTTGGCATTCCTTAAATTAGCTCCCTTAAAAGAAGTACCCTGTGTTGTACAGGCCAATGCAAGTGATCGGATCAGAGTATATCTTAAATCTCCCGATATTGCTTTTCTCGAAATTCTAGTACTTAAGAAAAGGAGAGGAGTAAGAATAGCTATCGCAATTATCAGCGCGGTTAATATTTGAACTTGTGTAAAAGGCATTTCTGACAGTTGCTTTAACCCAAAACCTATCCCCCATAGGCCACCTATCAATGTGGTCAATCCAAAATAAAACCTATTCAAGGTCTTAGATTCTACTACATTTAGATTTATTGAATGGCCAAGGGCAGATATTAAACAACCTGATATGGCACCTGCTATGGCTGTAGACTGAACAAAAGAAACTCCCAAGCCCGCAAATTCACCACTGATTAAGGTTATAAATGTTGTAATTATAGCTGTCACAACAACTACAAGCGGTGCAGTTTGAGTTAATCCTCGTAGATAAACTAAACCTGAAAAAAAAATTAAAATCCCTATGCTTAAAAAGCTTGATATCAGGTTATATTCTCGGCTACCACTAATATCTACTAATATGCTGCTAATACTAATACTTGCATAGCTTGTCATCATACTGGCTAAGCACAGCAGCAAGAAAGCTAAAGTTACTAAGGCAATAGATACATAAGGTTGTAAACCAGCATGGGCACCGCTGAAATTGGCATTTTCGAGGATAGCTTCCGAGAAGTCTGCTCCTCTGATGTCAGACCCCCTAAAATCAAATCCGCTCAGATCTTGTCTTCTAAACCGCTGACCTTGAAGCTGCCGTCCCCGAAATTCTCCGGCCATGCTCTATTCCTCTGTTAAAGCATTTCGAATCGTTAAATTAAAACGACCTTCACTTGAGATATTGTCAGAAATTACTCTGACTTGATAACGGCCATCGGCAGGAAGATTGAGAGTTATTATTGAATTCAAATCTCCAAAGTAATTTCCACGATTTTCTTGAATAATTTGCCCTGATGAGCCTCTTAATTGAAGAGCTGTTTTCAATTCTTCACTAACTGCTAAAATTGTAACTCTCTGGCCAGCTTCACCTAAAAACTCGTAATCTTTATACAGGTTTCCAGGACTTAGAAAAGAGGCTTCCTCTTCTTCAAAGAACAACCCTTCTTCTCGTAGCTCTAAAATTGGCTCTACAAAGAGTCGGAGGCGATAGTCACCTGTTGTAAGACTTAGGAGCGAAGTGGCAAATATACAGTAAATTCCGCTGCTAGGAATTGTAACTTCACTAATTCTCAAATCATTTTTTAAGTCATTATTTTCATTTACACCGATCACTTCTCCACCCTCTGTCTCTAGTGTCAAATATGGATAGAATTTCCTATCTTCAGTTGTCATCTCAATCGTGATGATCTGCTGAGCTTGTGCTTGAAAATGATAACTATTGAAGTAGCTCCCATCTTCTGAAAGATCACTAGAATCTAATCGACCCTCAATTTCTATATCACTTACTTCTATTTCTTGAGATTGTGGACTACAAATGCTGGTGAGCTGTAGTGGTCGATTGGGAGCATTCCCCGTAATCACGTAAGTTTCTACAAAATCTCTAACTAAGTCAACGCTGATGGCGTTTCCCGATCCACTTATTATATTTTTGCTTTTTATGATTCCAATGAGTTTCCAATCCTCATTAAACAATGCGCTTCCAGAATGGCCTGGATTCACATCAATGGAAGAATCGAACTCAATTTTGTGCCTCTTTTCTATCAAGTTTTTAATCGTACCACTTACGGTTGGGCCAGGCAAAGTACCATCACGACTATCAAAAAAGAAAATAGAATCATTTTCTAATATTGCTTCGCTAGCATCATCTAGAACTGATGCCAAACCGGTAACACCTTGAATTTCTACTGCAGCCAAATCATAGCTGGAATTTGGATGAAAGGCTATGACTTTTGCAGAACTAAAGGATCGTCCATCGTGCAGTTCAACATTTACTTCTGGATAAACACCGACAACATGTGCATTAGTAACGATTAATCCATCTGAGTTTACCAGAAACCCATTACCCAATAATTTTCCATCAGGTGTTTTGATAGAAACTATAGAATTGACAACGTTTTCAGGAGGTACGTTTTCAATATCTTGAATTATCATTTCTGAATCATAATTTTGTTTCGGAAAGAAGAGATGAAATGAGTGTTTTAGCAGCGGCAATCCAAAAGATTCACTTATCATAAGTAAACTAAAAAAGGCAAAAGAAAGATGAAATATTAAATTCATTATTGCTGCCTAAATAAGTGTGAACAAGAGTATTAAGCACACCTGAAAAAGCTCCTTATTCCTCTGATGCCACAAACAACTCTAGATCGTTGGCTTGTATATGTGCTAACAGCTATAACTGACTCCCTTGAGCCAGCAACATCTTCATCCTTAAGTAACTCCAGAAGAAATGCGAACAGGTCAGAATTGAGTGTGCAAAGCTTATATAATTCTGTATCTACAATGTTTAATGTCTCCTCTGGTGGTAATGAACAGGATTGTTCTAAATTAAAGTTAGTATTGCTTAAGTCTTCTAGCGCTGCAAAAGATGCAAATCCTAGTCTATATTCAGGATTTCGCCTAAGCTCTCCTATGTCAGCACTTGCTGTGCTGATAGTGCTCCATCGCTGATAAAGCGCACTCTTTTTTAACTCATTCAAAATAATTTCAGCGTAAAGCGCATTGGAAAGATTTGAAAATTCGGGAAGAACACCATAAGCGCGGATAGCACCTGCTCTGAGGAAAGCATCATCTTCAGCAGTGATAAGAGAGAGCCAATTCAGTTTGTAGCCTCGATTCACTAACTCTTCTAGCAACTGAGTGGCAAGATCTTCTTGATATCTTAAAGAGCGAGCATTCAATTCTTCTAACGGACTCTTTGCAAAAAGTCGAAGAATGCCTGGAAGAATTATTTGATCAGGCAATGACAACCATTCTGAAGATTCTGCATCTAATAATAGCTTTTCTTTTAGAATACTAGTTGAAAGAGCAACTTCTGTGTCATAATTTATGACCTCATTCTCTGGAGAACCTACTGAGATTTCAAAAAGTGCAGGTAAAGCGTTTGAGGCTAAGTTATTTAGAATGTAGCTAGCACTACTTCGAATATTTTCATCTTCACTCGCTACTTCTGCCATAATTATACGCAAGTGAGGAGCCTGGTATAGTTTTGATTCTGCTAATGCATCACCTGCTGCAGCTCTTACCTCAATTGCATTCGTCTCATCCTGAAAAACCTCTATCAAGGTAGGAATAGCATCCTCTGTGGCAATTTCCCCTAGGGCAACTATTGCAATT
Organism: Nodosilinea sp. LEGE 07298; assembly: GCF_015207265.1. Classification (GTDB taxonomy): domain Bacteria; phylum Cyanobacteriota; class Cyanobacteriia; order Phormidesmidales; family Phormidesmidaceae; genus Nodosilinea. Next base: position 35,497 of record NZ_JADEXE010000015.1, read on the forward strand.
ACCTTTGTAAATAAATCTATCTCTGTAGTTGCCAAGTCTGTAGAAACCAGTTCCAGTAACATTGGGACTATGTTGTTTAAAACCAGAGGTTGCTCTGCTTTAAGTATTCTTATAGTATTTACAAAACTAGTTCGTCTTACGTTAAGACGATTGGCTCCTAAATCCTGATTTGTTAGCATTGATTTAAGGCTTTCTGTAGCTGCTGTTTTTAATTCAGGATTCTCTAAATGTCTTATTAACACACTTATCGTTTGAGAAGAAGCTAGTGCAGCTAACTGATAACCAGTCCAATTGCGGGTAGATGTACTGAATGTTGAATTTTCATAAATTCGGATATATTCAAACGGCTGGACAGCCACTAGTAGTTCAGGATCTTGAGCTTTCAATCCAGTTAAAGCTACATTTTCAATATCAGAGATAGCTAGCAGAGTAAGTAGTGCTTGGACAGTTTCTACTGACTTTATTTGGGCTAACACTCCAATTACACGGTGACGTTCTGACAGTAGAATTTCAGAATCCTGAGCCATCTTAGTCAAGACAGGAATCGCAAGTTCGCTATACTCGCTTACGCAATTAAGCCTTCGATAAATGAGGCGTCCATTCCTTGTCCACTGAGTGTAATCTTCATACTCTTCAGAAAAAGGAATGGGACAATTCTGGTTAGACTCAAGCTGGGAAACTAAATTATGAGCAATATCTTTCGAGATTAAGTCAGCTAGGCTTGTAGTATTTTGTTTTAGCTGATGCAAGCTAGCACTAGCAGAAGTTGCCATCCCAATGCTGTAGGCATTGACAAGACAAAGCAAGGTTATAAGTTTGTTGTATTTCCTGTGATAAAGACGCATGGCTTATCTGAGTCTCCAAAGATAAAATTGTCTGGCTTCTTTGAGAAGAAAACTCACTAATCTTTTTTGGTTGTAGATCGATCATTATCTAGAGATTTAAGGTCTTCATCGGTGGTAGGAATTGCTAAACTACGTACTTTATCTGATTGCCTGGGGTTTGGTGTCTTTGCCATCTCTTGAGACTCGTTAGATATATTGCGTTCAGTTTTGGTAGGAGAGCGATCGCCGCTCTCCTCTGCACTTTTCGTAGAGTCTGGCGTAACTAGCTTTCTAACAACCTCAGAGTTTTCTGAACTCCTATTCTCTTCTGTCATAGCTACTGCACCTTTAACTTGTGGATAATTTAGCCCTCAACTTCCACTGCGCCCAACGCCCTCAGAACCCCAACCTGGGCAGCGGTCAACCCCGTAACTCCAATAATATTCATCTCTTCGTAGGGGCGGTTACTTCTTAACACCCTTAAACACTCTCCCGTTTCAGTATTCCAGATTCTAATCGTGCCATCTTCACTACAACTCGCCAGCGCCTGCCCATCATCGCCAAACGCAACCGACCACACAATCTGGCTGTGGCCCTCTAAAATCTGCAAGCAATCCCCAGTCGCCGCATCCCACAACTTAATAGCATAGTCTTCGCCTCCACTCGCCACCCAGCGCCCATCCGGGCTAAACGCCACCGCCCGAATGCGCCCCCCGTGGGCCGGTTGAGACCACAGGCATTGGCCCGTCGCCACATCCCAAAGCTTCAGCATCCGATCGCCGCTGCCGCTGGCCAAAAACCGACCACAGGGGCTAAACCCCAGAGAAAGCACCCAATCTTGATGCCCCTCCAGCGTAGCGAGACAAGCCCCCGTTTCCACGCTCCAGAGCTGAATGGCGTGATCATCCCCCCCACTGGCCATCATCCCACCTTGGGGGCTAACAGCTACCGCCTTAACTCGACCTTCGTGGCCTTGCAACGTCTGCAAACACTGCCCAGTCGCCACATCCCACAACTTAATCGTCTTATCGTGACTACCACTCAGCACCTGCTGCCCACTGGGGCTAACGCATACCGATTGCACCCAATCCGTATGCCCCATCAACACCTGGCGACAGTCCCCTATCTGGGCATCCCACAAGCGCACCGTACAGTCATCGCTGCCGCTGGCCAGCCAGGTACCGTCCGGGCTAAAGGCAACGCTAGAAATTAGATTGGTGTGGCCTGCCAAGGTGCGATCGCACCTGCCCGTCTCCAAATTCCACAGCCGCACCATCTGGTCTTCGCCTCCGGAGGCCACCAGCGGCGCAATCGGGCTAGCCGCGATCGCCACAATCCAATCGCTGTGGGCCTTGATGGTTTTCAAGCAGTCTCCCGTGCGGGTATCCCATAGCTTGAGAGTTTGATCGTCACTGGCGCTGACCAGAGTATAGCCATCGGGGCTAAACTCCACCAGCCACACTCGGGCCGAGTGGCTCTCTAGCGTCTTCAGGCACTGGTTCGTTTGGGTACTCCAAAGACGCACCGTATTGTCTTCTCCAGCAGTGGCCAGCAGCTCACCATCGGGGCTGTAGTCCACCGCCCAAACCTTGATTGCATAGTCGGGCAGCGTGCCTAGGCGATCGCCCGTTTCCACATCCCAACGCTCAACAACCGTGGTACTTTGGCTGGCTGCAATTTCCTGGCCCCTTGGGTGCAGGGCTAACCCCAGAGCCCAACCGACATCAATTGCCAGCGATCGCAGACAATCCCCCGATTGCAGATCCCAAAGCTTAACGGTGCGATCGTCCCCACTGCTGATTAACATCAGCTGGTTGGGATGAAACTTCAACGAGAGCACCCGGTTAGTGTGCCCCGACAAAGTTTGCCTACAGTCCCCCGTTTGGGCATCCCAAAGCCGAATCTCGGCCTCATTGCCAGCGCTAGCGATGGTTCCCCCATCGGGGCTAAAATCCACCGTCTGCACCCAACTGCTGTGCCCCGGCAATGTGCGCAAGCAGGCTCCAGAGTTCACCTCCCACAGCCGCACCGTCTGGTCATGGCTACCACTGGCCAATGTTTGACCGTCGGGGCTAAAGCACAGCGCTGTGACCCAGGCCGTATGCCCCTTAAAGCTCAGCACCTGGCGACCATCGGCTACATGGATTAGCAAAATGGATTGATCGACCCCCACCGCCAGATATGCCCCATCTGGGCTGAAGGTGGCCGACAGAATGCAGCCTAGAACTTGGGTGAAAACTGACTTTGTCAGGTCTGCATAGGCAAAGCTGACCTCGTGGAGCGCCATGCCCTGCAAATATACCTGCCACACCGCCAGATGAGAAAAGTCGTAGCCTTTCAGGTCAATCCCCATCTGCCACAGCAGATTGAGCAGGTTTCCGGCGGCATAGCCTGGCTTATCTCTCAGCGTGGCCTTTAGCTGAGCCAAGAACTGGCTGAAGTGGGCCTGGGCAAAGTTGCGGCTGCCAAAGGTCTCCAGCAGCTTGGTCGCCAGCGGCTTCAGCAGCAGGCGAATTTGGGCCTCTCGCAGGTAGTCTTTGGCCTGGGCATTAATCAAAAACTGATGGTTGAGTAGGTCAACCTCAAGAGCGCAAATCTCTTGATAAATCTGGTCAATCACATGATTAACCACATACTCCATCACCACCGGCTGTTGCGAAAACCTCACCTGATGGTCGTCGAGGGGTAAGCTGGTGGACTTTTCAATCAGCGATCGCCGCTCTAACGACAGCAACACCTCCAGAAGTTCCACCTGAGACGTAGATGGCATTAGCTCTTCCCGAATTTCCTGCGGCAGCACCCACTCGCGATGCACCGCCACCCACTCCATCACCCGCTGCTCCAGGGGCGACAACCGGCTAAATTGTTGATCAATTAGATTGGCGACATCGCCGAAAACGGTGGTGCCGCAGGCTAAAAACTGCTGAATGCTGGCATTGAACAGCTCCTGCACCGTCGTCGAGACAATGCGTAAGGCCAGGGGATTGCCCCCCGTACTGCTCCACTAATGCCTGGGCTTCCTGCGCCGATGGGGTGAGCCCTCTCGCCGTCAAAAGCTGCTGGCCTGGTTGATAGCTCAGCCCTTGTAGACGGAGCGATCGCAGCCCGCTACCTTCTCTAGAAAATAGCCCCAGGGGTTGCTCTCGGCTGGTAAACACCAGACAGCTCTGGTGACGGCTCTCGGCAACACAGCGCAGAATCTGGCCGTAGGCCTCATAGCCAGAGCGATACGCCCCGGTGCCATCCTGCCCCTGAAGCACAGACTCAACGTTATCGAGAACGATCAGACGGCGGGCGGTTTGCAGACACCCAATCAGCTGCAACAGTTGGCTATCCCAGGTGTCTGCCAAGGGGACGTCCTGACGGGGGGACAGAAATCGGATCGAGTCAGCCAGCAGCGGGTCAGCCGGGGGTGCGTTGCGGAGCGATCGCCACATCACAGCCTCAAACTCACCGCTCAGCTGCTCAGCCAGCTTCACCGCCAGGGTCGTTTTGCCCACGCCCCCCATGCCCAGCACCCCCACCAGGCGGCAGTTGTCCCTCAAAATCCATTCCTTCAGCACCGTCAGCTCATCATCTCGCCCGTAAATCAGAGGAATTTCTGGAGCATCCCCCCAGTCCTGCCGGGCTACAGATGCTTCTGAGATTTGAGACGGCAGCGGCGGCGAGGTTTGGGTGGCCTGGTGAGATTTGAGCGGGCGGAGGCGTTCCCATTCTGCTTCGAGCTTGGCTAGATTGGCCGCCACATCCTGCCGTCGATGCCACAGCTTGAGGGTAAAGTGCCAGTCCTCGGAACCCTGGGTGGCAGGACGATTATCCTCCAAAATGCCAAGAAAATCTTGCAGCCGCTTCAAGACTTCGCGAATCTGCTCAGGGGTGAGCTGGCCATCGTAAGTATCTTGCGCTGTTAAGTAAACCAGATAACGTACTTTAGTTCTGACAACCAATTGCCTATCGGTTTGCCAGTTTACCTGTAGCCGCACAACATCAGGCTCGTCCCAATCTTGGTTAGCGTAGGCCAAAAGTGCTGCCAGTAGGCGTTTCGTGCGCTGCTTTACCTGGGGTCCGTAGTTTGGTCTTGCCATCTGACCTGTCTAAAACAGCCAAGAAGTTTGGGGAATCCCCAAACCTTTTCATAGACTCTCGTACTCTACCCAAGATTCTATAAGGCTTTCAGCTAAGAGAAATACTGATTAGCTTTGGGGTGGTTCCCCTAGTGATAGTGAGTTCAAGGCTTCAGAAGAGCCTCCTTACATAAGGGAAATACCATGATTGACCTCGGTTCCTATCTTCGCTGTTTTACTCAACGATCAAATACTCACATCTCTCACTTACCACTGATTGGTTGGGATCAGGATTGGAGCATAGCAGCAGGGCAAGGAATCCGCATTGGCGTCTTGGATACTGGCTTTGCCGCCGATCACCCGGATTTAGCCGGTGCTGACGTTGTCAGTCAGAATTTCACTGGCTCAAAACCGAGCCAAACACTACCTACCGGGCATGGTACAGCATCTGTCTCTTTGCTCGTGGGCCAGGGCAAGTCTCTTATTCGAGGAATTGTTCCACAGGCCCTTCTATTTGCAGCTCAGGTAGTGGGAAAGGACGGATACGCCAAACCAGAGGCTGTCGCCAGGGCAATTACCTGGTTAATCGCTTCCGGGGTGCACATCATTGCCATTCCCTTAGGGAATGGCATCGGGTATCCAGAAATCACCTCAGCAATAGTTGAGGGCAATCAGCAGGGAGTATTTTTTCTTGCATCTGTAGGCAACGATTTTCCAAAGCCAACGATGTTCCCAGCATGCCTACCCCAAGTGGTTGCTGTAGGAGCTTCAGATTCGCAAGGAAATCTTCTTCCAAGCTGTTGTAGGTTACCCAAACTTGATTTGGTCGTACCAACCGTTAATCTTTTTGTTCCCGATCAAAAAAGTGTCTTTCAGCTATTCAGTGGGTCTTCAGCTGCTTGTGTTTTAGCCGCTGGAGTTGCTGCGCTAGCTCTCTCGCACCGATCAAATCAGGACAAAACAGCTCTTCTGAAATCCCTCTTGCACAAACCATCAACTTTAAACATTGGAGAATTCCATGTCTGAAATTATTGCTTCGGAAATGACTGAGACAACTAATCCTAAACTCAAAGCATTAGCAGATCGTGTGACAAACACTCTGCGGCTAAGCCTTGAAAAGGCAATCGCCCATCAGGCCGATCCGACTAATTATCCGCTATCTGCAGACCCCAACTCATTTGAACAGGCAAGCTTATCCTACTTCAATGCCTATTTTGAATCTCGTTTGCAACAGATATCTGCCAAACTAGGCCCTCAGAAAGCTTCAGAGGTTCAACCTCTACTAACTGCTCAGCGCAAGGAGGTGACAACTAAAGTGATGACCAGTCTCAAAGCTCCTCAAAAGGAGCGAGCTGTAATGTATGGAGATTTAGCACAGGTGAATCTCCAGCTAGATAGTACGGTCATTCAGCAGGTACAAGCCATTCGTATACCATCAACAATCAAGCTTTCCCAACAGGATTTGCTCTTGATTAATCCATCTATTCCCGGAGTTCAAAGAATTTCGGGAATGGATGGCTCAGGCCTAACGCCTCAAAGTACACTCAACACTTTAGAACTTCGGGTTCGCAAGTTGAAATGCCTAGATAAAACTGATGTCAAAAACTTCTTGGGAATTCCCCTGGAATTGGATCCTGACGCGATTGCTCTCTCCGCCATTGCGACTGACCCCACGGGCCAGGTCTGGAATATTGCTGAGACCCCTATGGGAAGAAATTTTGACAACGGACGTACGGAGACCTACTCTCCATCAAAATCAATTGCCCGATTCGCTCTTGACCGAGGCACAACTTGGCCACGAACCTATCGAGCATCATTAACTATCGCGGAGAAGGACGATGGTGGGGGGTTAACTGTTTTTTCAGATCGAATCTTCACGGAGGCTTCTAGACTAGTAGCTGATGCCCTTGACGATGAAGTTGGGGAAACTTGGGCTGAAGCAATTGCACGAGTAATTGTTCAGGTTTGTAAAGAGTTATGGAAGTGGATTATTGAGGCATTAGGTCTAAACGATGATGTCTATCCTCCCCAACTAGTACAAATCAATATTCCTTCCTTTGGTGCTCGATTCAGCGGAGCAGTAACCAGTCCTGAGAGAAAGATTGTTTATAGAGCCCATGGTGGAGTCTACGAACTCTATTATGAATGGCATCTCTCTAACGCCACCCCCATGTCTCCAGCATCCTCTGGCCCCAGAACTGGAACAGGCTCTGGCACCGGGGTCATTTCGGCTTCATTGGTAGCCAGTCAACCCAGTGAAGGAGTGCCGCTAAGGCTGTATTGGAGTCGGCAACGTGGTGATAACTTCAGCACAGCGACTCTAAAGGGCCGTCAAGATGCAGAGGCCGCTGGATACAGTCTTATTCGAACTGAAGGATACGTCTTACCTGAATCGCAGCGCAATACAGTGCCTCTAAATTTGTACTGGAACTCGGCTCGGTTAGATAACTTTGTCGGTGCAAGCCAGCAAAGCAAGCAAGAGATAGAAGCTAATGGGTACGGGTTTGTTCGCACTGAGGGCTACATTTTCTCTGCGCAGCAGCCAGGGACAGTGCCACTAAAGCTCTACTACGGAGCCACTAGGGGAGACTACTTCACTACAGCTACTGAGCAGGGCCAACAGGATGCACGAGGAGCCGGATACCGCTTGGTTCGTACAGAGGGATATATTTTCCCAAAAGCCATTGCTCTTCGCGCACATAATGGGATGTATGTCTGTGCAGAGGCAGGAGGCGGACGCGAACTAGTTGTGAATAGAACCTGGATAGGTGAATGGGAACCCTTTCTAATCATCTGGCTAGGCGGCAATCAGGTCGCTCTGCGAGCCTACAACGGCCAATATTTGTATCCAGAGGATGGGGGTACCCGAAGAGTAGTTGCGAAAGCGACTCAAATTGACCCTCGTACTATCTTTGAGATGGTTCATGTTGGTGGTAGTAAACTAGCCTTCAAAGCCCATAACGGCATGTACCTTTGTGCCGAAAATGGCGGAGGGCAGGAAGTAGTTGCTAATAGACCCAGGATTGACATTTGGGAAACTTTTGAAATCTTTGGGGCATAACTCTTAGCCTCAAAAAACCATTTCTATCAATTAAACCGATCTCTCAAGATGCTTATTCAATAGCGAAATGAGAGATCGGTTTTCTAGAGTAAAGGTTTAAAACATCCGGCTATCTTGGAATAACTATGCAGCGACCGGAGAAAAATAGCAACAGATGAGGCAGCGGAGCCGAAACCGCTTAACGTTAGTGAAATCGTAATCAGATCGCGTTATCAACTGTAGACGAGTGTTAATAAGTAGATAGCCTTAATTAAACATCGCCAATTCAAATCTGAAGTGCATCGGTGCCTAATTTGTCTGGATAGAATACTTCAAATGGCGTTTTGTAGTCAAGCGATTTTCTCGGCCTTTTGTTAATCAACGTGACTGCTTTTTCTAATGCCTCTGGCTTCACAATTTTGAAATTTGTTTGTTTTGGGAAAAACTGTCTTAACAATCCATTCGTATGCTCATTGAGTCCTCACTCCCAGGAGTGATAAGGATTGGCAAAATAACACAATAGTCCTAGCTCTTTGCTCAGCTCTGCGTGTCTGCTAAACTCTTTTCCATTGTCAAATGTCATCGTTTTTAGTTGTGTCTCTGGAATCTGAGCGAAAAGTTCAATCGTCACCTTATTAATTTCAAAAGACGTTTTATTCTTACCTAGACCAGCTACTAAAAACTTCGATGACTTGTCCACGTGGGTCACAATCACGCCGTGATGATTTCCTCCAATCATCGTGTCACTTTCCCAATGACCTATCTCAGTCTTTGCGTCAGCTATCGAAGGCCGATGTTCTATCCCTATACGCCCTAGAATCTTCCCTCGCTTTGAGTTACAGCCCCCTCGCCTACGTCGTTTGCCTCGCCCCTGCCGTAAATACTTCTGGTAGCTCTTCAAGCCTTCATGGTCAGCATAGATCATCTGATAGATGGTTTCATGACTGATCTGTGCTCGTCCTTCTCGCTTCAGTCGCCCAGCAATTTGCTCAGGACTGTGGTACTGCTTTAAGCGCTGTTTGATTTCGAAAACACAAATCTCCGATACACAACTAAACGCTGTCTTTGATTGCTGTCGTCGAACCTGCATCTTCTGCTGGGCGCTGTCGGGTAAGTAATACCCTTCTTCGTTTCTGTTACGGGCTAGCTCTCGCGATACTGTGCTCTGATCTCGTCCGAGTTGCCGGGCAATGGCACGCATGGACAACGCTGTCGTAGTTCTCAATTCGTAAACTTGATTTCGTTCAGAAGCGCTAAGCTGGGTATAGCTCATAGGGTGTCTTTTTGTTGTGGTAAACATCAGACTATCCTATGAGTCCCTCTGCGGGAAGCTTCTAGGCGTTGCACTTCATTCTAGAATCGGCGCATTGCTCTGTTATGTCGTTCGCGGAGTAACGCCAATGGAGTAACGGAGCGAAGCGTAGTCGAGACATCTCGGTCCGCTGGCGAAGTCTGAGATTCCTCCCGTTGGTCGGAATGATATCGTTTACTTACGTTTCTCTACTTACCTTCAACTAAATCGCTCGTGATGCGGTGCTCAAAATGCTAAAGGATTTCGCCAAACTATCGCTTCATTGTCGCCACAGCCTCAAATAAACCCCAAAAGGTCTCTTTGGCATAAAGCCATAAGGTACAGTGACAAAACTTGAACGAGAGCAGAGAGCTAGAGATGAAGGGGATTTGACTAACTTAAGGGAGAGGCGGTGAGCTAGAAATTACCACATCCCTGCCCCCTCCCGTCTCCTGAACAAGGCTACCCGAATTCTAGCCGCTCTGCGACCCTACCTGCCCTAGCACGGTGCCGACTGAGATTTCTAATGCTCTTTCTAATGGCATTGTTTCGCATCGAAAAGGTGAACCTAGATAAGCTAGCAAGTGTTTTTGCCAATCAGACGCAGAGTGCTTCGAGCTACAAACATCTAGCCCACTTCTTTCAAGGCTTTGCGATTCAGGCCTACAACTTTTGTCCCTGGACTGAGCCTCTACCTTTCGACTGCCGTTATATCTCAACATCTATAGTCTTCTTAGCCACTGTCCTTGGCCTACTCCCCAAATCTCGCTGCATAGCCGCGATCGCCTTCTCGGAAAGTGACTGTCCTTTCGCCACTTCCCTCGCTACCTCGGTTATCCGGCTCAAATGTCCTTCTGGTCTCCCCAGCGCAGTTGCCGCCCCATGCCATCGCCAGAGTTGACCCAACTCCGGGCGGCTCTGCTGCCACCCATTGCCGCCCCCCTCTGGATTGACCAACACCTCATTCCAGTCCTTGCCCTGGTTCGGCGTCAGCCGCTCAATCCCTGGCACCTGCTGCGCCACCCGCCAGGCCATGGTCTCCCCCGCCACATCGGCATCAAACGCTGCTGCCACCAGCCCTCCACTCCGCAGTACCGTCTTTAACGCTTCCGATGGCACCCCTCCAGAGCCATCCGTCGAAAGGTAAATT
>NZ_JADEXE010000160.1 GCF_015207265.1 Nodosilinea sp. LEGE 07298
ACAGCTCTCGTATCAGAGCGTCTTTCTCCCCAGAACTGAGGCCTTCTAACGGCGGCAGGTCTTGCATGGCAAAAGTTTACCACCCTCTCTTATTCGCCGCTACCCGTCAACCTAGTTGAGCAATTACGGGTGCACAACGGTGCGTCCCTACAGGTTGACCGATTGGAAGTTGGGGGTATGGAATTTGGATTTGGTATCCCTATCCAAAAACAAGTACTGCCAAGGTTGTAGAGCCTTGGCAGTACTTGTTTCCACCCCTGTCTCGCAGGGCGTTGGCTAAAGGGGAGTAAACCGATTAATTAGATCTTCAAAATTTTAGCTGGCGAGGCGCTGCCAAAGGCGGGATATTTCAGCCAGCAGGATCTGACTATTTTGCGTGAAGGCACGGTGCTCGGCGCTGTTGGAGTCGCGATCGCGGCGCATTTCTGCTAGTTGCTCGTCAAGACTCTGCCGCCAGGCCACGCGATCGGCCCTGGCCTCTTCTAGTAGAGTTTCAAACCGCTGGCTGTGTTCTTCGTGCAGTTGGTCGAAGCGCACTCGGTCGATCCCCTGGTTATGGGCGTTGTCGTCAATGCGCACAGCGAGGTCAGCTCGGGTGGAGCTAGTGGCTTCTTCGGTATCTATAGCGACCTCTTCGATGCGTGTGGCCCATGCCTCTACCGCCCTGGCGTTGCTGTTAGCGATCGCTAAGGTGCTATCAACGAGAGCCTGGGTGCGCTCAAGCCGAGTCTGGGTACTATCCATCTGTATCTGGGTGCGTTCCACCTGAACCTCAGTGCGTTCGAGTTGCACCTGGGTGCGTTCCACTTGAGCTTCAGTGCGTTCAAGCTGGGCCTGGGTGCGCTCCGCTTGGGCTTCAGTGCGTTCGAGCTGAGCCTGGGTGCGCTCAATCTGAGCTTCGGTGCGTTCGAGTTGGGCCTGAATTTGCTGCTGACCAGCATTGAATGCGGCCTGCCCCTCAGCCAAGGCCGCAAGGATAGCCTCTATGCGATCGAGTCGTTCAACACTGGCAGTCATAGGGGTAATATCGTCAATCGATGCACCCATATTAATACATAGGTATCGAGAAGACCAGACAGTAGATCAGCGGCAACCCACCGGTATTTTTGAGCTTTAGCTAAAGTAGATTATTCTTTTATATAGGTAATACCGAATCCGAATTCCATACCCCTAATTCCCAAAAGGTCAACTTGTAGGGATGCATCGCGGTGCACCCAGGGATATCGGGGGTAGTCAAGCGGGATTTGGTATAAGCAGGTATTAAGCGCCCTAGGCTCTCCCTATGCCTAATTTAGTCAATGGCCCTAGCCCCAGGCGAGCTAAGGTGCAAACCCAGCGGATCGGCATTGATCAGCCGGTTTATGTGGTCAGGTTTTCCGTCAAGTCAGGGCCGGGCAGTTGCCAACTGCCAAGAAGTAATCTCTTGACCAAGACCGCGCTGAGCCTGGCGGAGGAGGGGGTGTCCTCCAGTTCCAGGATGAATGACCTGTTTAGAGCCGAGTGGACGGGAGACCCGATTACTACTCTGAACCCTGACGGTGAGCAGGTCTATTTAATTGTGCCAGGGGATGTGGTGACGATGGCCTGGTGCCACCATAAGCTCACCTACATCGCGCAGTCGGCACAGTCTCTAGGCGAATGCCTGGGTAAAGAAGAGGGGTGGATGTTTGCCCCGGAGCAGTTTCCCACGCTGCTCGATCGCATTGAGCTGGGACGGGCGCGGGCCAAGCAGCTGGTGGAGATTTGCCTGACGGTATACGACGAGGCGCACGATCGCCACATTGGCCGGGTTGAGCGCATTGTCGGCAAGATCAAAACGGCTTTAATGCATGAGATCGACCGAGTCTCGGCCAGCATCGAACAGGCGATCGATCGCGACCAGGACCCTGACCCCGCTGACCTGGCCTCGCTGCGATCGACCCAGCAACAGCTAGAGATTTTGCCCAAATTTGAGTTCAAGCTGCTGAAGAAATTTCCCAAGCGAGGCAAGCTGGCGAAAGCCATTCGCTTCGGAAACTCTGAGCCAGAGCCGATGGCTTCGATGGTCGATCTGGTAAAGGAGAATGCTGAGGCGCTAGGGGCGATCGCCCAGGCTGAGGAAGCCTCTGCGGCAGCGGCCATTCGACGCACGGCCCTGTATGGCTTGTCGGCCCTTCAAGAAACCGTGCAGGAGAAGATCGAACAAATGGTCGATGACTTTAATGGGCATGTGGCCGACGTACTCTACACCCTGGACGGGGTAAAGGAGAGAGGTCAGTTTAGTACCCGCATTGCCAATCGGGTGCAAAACCACCTGACCCGGCTAGAGGTGTTGGCACAGATTTTGGCGCGGCTGCAAGCCCTGGGGGATGGCCGCAATGATAGCCTCGACCAGGGGGCCATACTGGCTCAGCTGCAGGAGTTTAAGGCGGCGTTTGAGCTGGATGAGCGCAACGGTGGCGGAGGGCGCGATCGCCTGCTAGAGCGGCTGGATGGCTTTAGAGTTGATATGCAGGGGGCCATTATGCGGGCACAGATGGAGGGTGATGGTGCAGACCGTCTCGCCAGTTGGGCCGAGGTGGGGACGGGGCTACTGGGTAACGAGCGGTGAAGAACTTGTCTGCAAAAGTAGCGCCTCTGCTGAGGCTACTGGCAGTACCACCCCAACCGGGATTGGGGTGGTATCCGACTGGCTCTGCTGCTTCAAATCAAGACCGGAGCTGCTTGCAGCGCTAGAAGGGCAGCCCATAACCTAAACGTACCTGTTGTCACCGCAATGAAATGGGTGGGGGCCTATCGAGAGCAAGGCATTGATGCCCTACTCACTTACAATTTGGGCGGTAACCCTGGCACCCCACGTCAGCTGAAAAAGACCCCGAAAAGATGAGGCCAAAATTCTGTTTTGAGCTTTAGCTAAAGTTCATTTGGGTCGATGCCGAGTTCCTTTCGTTTGGCGAAAGCACGATCGCGCTCTTAGATCACCTGTTCAAGATCTTTGAAGCGATCGCCGTTGGGATAGAACACCTCTACCCCTGCTCAAAAGGAGTGTTTGACTTGTAGCAGGCAAGACGCCTGCGCGTTTTAGTTCTAGGTTTGGGCTGCTTTACCATCTTCTGTCACCACCCCAAGCTTCTCGGGGTTAATCTGAAATTGGATATTGGCCGATTTCTTTTTACCGGGGATTTCCTGCGCGCCCAAAAGATAGCCGTCTTCACTCAGCTCCTCAACGGTGCGCCAAAAAATTTGGTTATTTCGAGACGAATTGCGACCCAGTAGGTCTAAATTTTTGAATAGGTACCGCTTTGAAATACTCAGGTATTGCCCATCTTGGAGTCGATCCCACTTCATGCGGCTGGCGAGATAGACAAGTAGTTTAGTTTTGTAGTCGTGCTTGGTGTTGCCGCCGAGCTTTTGGCTGATGTCTAGGCTGTTGGCAAACAGCACATAGTTGCCAGTGCGGGCTGGGCCATCGAAGAACTCCAGAGAGATAGTATAGGCATCGGCCAATTCATAGGTGTAATCGGCGGCCTTAAGGAGATCGAAGTTGCGGGGAACGTTCTCGATTTCGTAGTCTTTAATCCTCAGTACGCTTTTGATAGTGACCTTTGCGCCTAGATTGTCGCCCTTTCGCAGGGATTGGGCGAATACGAGCTCAGTGCGGTGAAGCGCCACCAGGTCACGGTGGAGCTGCGATCGCAACTTTGAAGCAAAGCCACCATCCTTCGTTCGGGTATAACCCAGTGCTTCTAGCAAATCGTTGGAGCGAAACGAGACCAGTGGGCCATTGCCTTGCTCAGAGGCCAAGCGGTAGAGGTAGAGAACAATCGATACCTGGCGAGGGTTGAGGAAGGTTAGCAGAGCCATCATCAACCGTTCTATGCGACGGTCTTGGATCTTCTCAATGCCTTTGCTCACACCCAGGTCAACAAAAGATTGTAGATCTAGGTTTGAACACTGGGCCTGGAGTTCTTCCCATTCCTCTTCTGAAACGTTCTCTAACGGTACTCGCCGGGTGACGGCTACCTCCGTGGCATCCCTCCCATCGGCCTCTACCCGCATCTCCAGGTAGTATCCATCTCCATCGGAACGGAGGATGGGTAGCTGCACGTCGGGGTTGTTCAACGATGCTCCAGCTCGCGGCAGCACCATCAGGAGCTGCCCATCGACGGGGAATGTTGATTCTTCGTTAGAAGACGTGGAGAGATTACTCAACCGGAGTTTCTACCCTCTTAGGCGATCGCAAAATCGAGTTCATTCTAATGAATAACCTGTCAGAGTGATCACCGAGATATGAGGCCTGTAACTCCGGCGTATGTTTTTGCACGTTAGGCCTGTAACTTTGGCGTATAGTTTTGCCTGTAACTCCGGCGTATGGCTGAAAAAGCACCTGTAACTTTGGCGTATAGTTTTGCCTGTAACTCCGGCGTATGACTTTTCCATAGAACCAATAAAAACCTCTCTCTGTGCATTGATCCCCACAATAGCTCTGTAACTTTGGCGTATAGTTTTGCCTGTAACTCCGGCGTATGGCTGGAAAAAGCACCTGTAACTTTGGCGTATGGTTTTGCCTATAACTCCGGCGTACACAAGCCCTGTAACTTTGGCGTATAGGGCATTTTGAGGTCTTGAGAAGATTTTTGGGCGGTGTTAACCTTTGGCGAACGTTCTATAAAAGAACATTTGAACTACTCGGCTAGAACTGACTAAGGAGGTGATCAGACCCATCACAGATATCTCTATATCAAAAGACCCTAGCTGCGGTAACAGCTAAGGTCTTTCTCTTAAAACTCCACTGCGGGAAGCAATGCAACACTCAAGAGAATGCTTTGGCGAGCAACTTGAGAGTTGTCAATAGAGTCATGCGTTCATTCTAGGTTGCTAGATCAGATTCATCAAGAGCGCGACAGCCCTTGATGAGTTTTATGCTGGTTTACGGCTGTAAGCGAGTGGTTTTTGTGCGCCTGTGTATAGGTATAGCTGAGGAATATCGGGGTAATAACTCTAACTATTGGGGCGATCGCTACAAAGCGGTTGATATTTAGAAGACACCTTACTCAAGGGTGGGCGGTGCCCAGCCTACGGCTAAAACTGGGGATATTCTTTTAAGAAATCACCTAACAAATATCTGTACTACCTAGACTCTGAATAACGCAGATTTGCTCCCGCGCACTGATGTTGCGCTTTGGGACTATTAATCAGCGTGAAAACCTTACACACCCGGTTCACTTGTGTAGAAGAGCAGGACAATGGCTTTCTGAGCTTGTGGCCCCACCGATTTGACTATATTTGGGCAGAACAGACTGCCCCCAATGAGAAGCCTACTTGGCAGACTGAGTCACGCCACCCCCTCAGCGATCGCCTAATTTTGCAGGGGGGGTTGCTCTATGGGGTGCGCTTTGGTCGTACCACAAAGTATGTGCTTATTGATATTGACCGAGGCAGCCGATATCATCCAGCCTCTGACTCCCAAGCTCTGCGCCGCATTCAGGATGCACTGGAGCCTTTGGGGTTGCCGTCGTGCATTATGCTCACGTCGAGCTATAGCGGCGGGCTGCATCTCTACTTTCCGTTCGATCAACCGCAGGTGAGTTGGGAGATTGCTCTGGGTGTAACTACTCTGTTCCACAATGCCGGGCTCACGTGTGCGCCCGGTCAGCTTGAGGTATTTCCAAACCCGAGGAAGTCTTCTGTTACGGGCTCTAATGAGGTTTCTCTCTATGCGGCTCACCGGCTGCCGTTGCAAGCCGGGTCTTATATTCTCAACAGCGATCTTGAACCGGTTTATAGCTCGCAAGAGCGATTGGCTGAGCTATGGCATCACACAAGTAGCCATAACACCATTGATAGTCAGCTGCTTAGACAAACTCTGAAGAGTGCTCGGCGGCAAGAATACCGAGTTACTACCAAAGCTGAAAAGTTCCTCAATGACCTCAATGCTGAAATTGAGCCGGGGTGGACTGGGCCAGGGTTGACGAATCGCCTGTTGGGCAGAATTGCGATGCGGAGCTATGTGTTTGGCCACGTGCTTTATGCTCAGGCCCCGCTGGTGGGGGAGGCGCTGGTGGCAGATATCGTTCGGATAGCGCGCGAGCTGCCGGGGTTTTATGAGTGGAGCAACCACGTCCATGAAATTGAGGAGAAAGCAAAGGATTGGGCCAGGGCCGTTGAGCAGAGCCACTATTACCCCTATGGTGTAAACAGAGTCCCTAAAGCACCTGCTACGGTTGACCTTTCAACCTATAACGAGGAGAAAGCAAAACAGGCCCGAGAGAAGATTCGACTAGCGATCGCTAGTCTGCTCGACGAAGGCCAGCTCCCCATAAACGTGAAGGAGCGGTTCACTATCTTGACCAAGCGATTTGCGATCGGTGGGCCGACGCTTTATAAGAACAAAGACCTGTGGCACCCAAATCACCTGCGTGAAAATGACCCTGGGGAAATCCCCCCAGACCCCCCAGTTGATTTAGAGATGACATCGGGGCATGAGCGCTTTGAGGCGCTCAGCCCCGAAAGTCACCCAAGCTTATTGGTAGAGGAGGGGTGTAACTCGTTGCCAGATCAGGGTTGTAGCGATCGCGACGGGGCGGATGGGCAGATTGAGGTGTGTAACGCGGAGACGATGCAGCTTTCGCTGGTTCAGATTAGAGAGGCGATCGCAGCAGCCCAGGAGCAGCGGCGGCAGCAACATGCCTTGGCAGAGGCTGCCCGTCGGCAGATTAAGCAACAGGCTGCACAACAGGCGATGATTGATCGCATGAAGGGATATTTGGCCTCTGAAGACGCTATTTTGATGGGTGAGGCGCTGAGTTGGCTGCGATCGCACCCAGAGTACCGAGAGCTATTGCTGTAGGGAGCGATCAGACCATGATTATGCTAGCGAAACAGACTTTTAGCCCGGCACTCATGAGCCTTGAGCGGAACCGGGTGCTGCTGGTGTTGCCAAATCTTGGTCAGCATGGCCCAGCAGAACCTTAGGGCCAGTACGCTATCAACTTGCTGAGCCGCTCAGCGTGGCGGAAGTGAGTCGATTCGAGGTTGAAACCTCGGGTTTTGAGCGCGGCAAAGAGCGTCTTAATGCCCTACCGCAACTGGTAATCTGCTAACGCCGTCTTGGGACGATGGTTGGTCGTGATCATCAGAAGCTCGCCATCCTCAAGCCGAGTGGCGACGATGTAGACCTGGCGGCCCCAGACCCAGCGCTTGCCCGAGAGGATCCGCTGCTCTTCTATTAAGGGATTAGCCGCCCAAGCAAGCCTGTCAGTACTTTCAATGTCCTATTCTTTTGGCCAGGTACAGTTCAAGCATAAATTAGGAGAATAAACCCAATCAGCGAGTTCAGACTAAATATGATGACGCCCCTCAAGCTTCAGCAGCAGTTTGCACAACATCGTAAAGGAGTTGATTGGGCAATGGCCAACCGGCAGCCAAATGAAATCTTCTAACCCGAACAGGTTATTTACTTGGAGGTGATGTGGCGCACCTTTTGTCCATCAAGATTAGAGCGTTCCAACTAAACATTTAGTACTTTGAGGCGGAAGTAATCCACCTGTTTGCTAAGGCAAAAAACTTGTGTGTCTTGAAATCTCCTCTCATACTTTTGCCTTTTGCCTTGCGGTACTAGCCGCCTAAAACATGACAATAGGAGGTTCTATGCTCCCTTACGTAATGTTGAATACCGAGCGTCTGCTGCTGCGCCCCCTCATCGAAACCGATGCTGAGACGCTCTACACCATCTTTTCTGATGCCGCCGTCATGCGCTATTGGAATACGGCACCCTGGGAACATGTGGGGGAAGCTAGGGATGCGATCGCTAACGATTTCGAAGCGCGTCGTACCGGCAGCTATTTGCAGCTCGGTATTGAGAAGAATGCCGATGCCCAGCTCATTGGCACCTGTACCCTGTTTAACTTCAACCATCAGTGTCGGCGGGCAGAGTTGGGCTATGCCCTGGCGCGCTCGAGCTGGGGGCGAGGCTTTATGCACGAGGCGCTATCGGCACTGCTTGACTATGCCTTTGCCGAACTCAACCTGCACCGGATTGAGGCCGAAATTGACCCCAGAAACTTCGCCTCTGCCAAGACCTTAGACCGTCTGGGCTTTCTCAAAGAGGGGCATCGGCGCGATCGCTGGATGGTCAGCGGTGAAGGGTCAGATTCGCACCTGTATGGTTTGCTGGTGGGCGATCGCCTCAGCTCAGCCCGTGTAGATCGGCCATCAGGCCGCCCGGTGCGTGGTTTATGTGCTGGGCGGGTTAACCCTGTCATCTAGTGTTAGAAAAAGCATGTCTAGATGGAAACTGACTATAGCAAGAGTAGCAGCATGAAAGAAATTACCTACTTTGTAGCTTGCAGTGTAGATGGATTTATTGCTCACAAAGATGGCTCACACAACGGCTTTTCTCAAGATGAAGCTTATCTAACCGATTTATTCAACGACTTTCCTGAAACAGTGCCGACTCACTTTCGTGATGCTCTGGGTATCTCCAGCGAGAACAAGTGGTTTGATACGGTGCTGATGGGCCGCAAGACCTATGCAGTCGGCCTCAAAGAGGGCGTGACCAGCCCTTATACCCACCTCAATCAGTATGTGTTTTCGCGCAGCTTGCCAACCAGCCCTGATAAAAACGTGGAGCTAATCTCCAACGATGCCGTTGGTTTTGTGTCTCGCTTAAAAGATCAGCCAGGCCAGGGCACTTGGCTCTGCGGTGGGGCAAATCTTGCTGCCACGCTCTTTGCCCATCACCTAATTGATCAGCTGATTTTGAAGGTCAACCCGTTTTTGATGGGGGCGGGCATTCCCCTATTTGCCCAAGGGATTCAGCAAACGGCGCTGACGCTGCGCGATCGCAAGGTTTACGACAATGGCGTAGTGCGACTTCACTATCGCCTGAAGTAACGACTTGAAGATTTATTTCGTCTGCCCACAAAATAGTACAAATCAACTACATTGTTTGGGCGGTTAGCCGATGTTGAACCAGGCGGTACCCATCATGTCTGAGTCAAATGTCATTACGCTGCGACCCGCTACCCTTGCCGACGTAGGCCTGCTGCGCCACTGGGACGAGCAGCCCCAGGTGGTCGCCGCCGATCCCAATGACGACTGGGGCTGGGAGGTCGAACTCGCCCGCACCCCCGCCTGGCGCGAGCAGCTGATCGCTGAGCTAAAGGGCCTCCCTATTGGCTTTATTCAGATCATTGACCCAGCCCAAGAAGACAGCCACTACTGGGGCGATGTGCCTGCCAACCTGCGGGCGATCGACATCTGGATTGGTGAACCCACCGAGTTGGGCAAAGGCTACGGCACCACCATGATGCGGCTGGCCCTCGCCCGTTGCTTTGCCGACCCCGAGGTCACCGCCGTGCTAATTGACCCGCTGACCAGCAATACCCGCGCCCACCGCTTCTACCAGCGTCTGGGGTTCAAGTTTTTGGAGTACCGCCGCTTTGGCGACGACGACTGCTCGGTCTATCGCCTAGACCGGGCTACCTGGTCTGAGTTCAACGCCCAGTCTCCCTAGTGGGGCAATCCGTTATTTGGGGTAAATATTGGTCGCCCTGTCGATTTTGCGTTCAGTCGTTCGACTAATGGGTAGAGCCAGAGATGTAACTCAGTTATTCAAGGAGACCGTTATGCAAGTTAACCCTTACCTGATGTTCGATGGTCAGTGCGAAGCTGCCTTCAAGTTTTACCACCAGGTCTTAGGTGGAGAGCTAGGGGACATGATGACCTTCGCCGGTTCCCCTGCCGAGGCCGAAGTGCCCCCCGAGTTTGCTAACAAAATCATGCACACCCAGCTGACCTTTGGCGACTGGGCAATTATGGGGTCTGACTGCCCCCCTGGACAGTACGATGCGCCCAAAGGCTTCTCGGTTTCTCTGCAAATTTCTGACCCCGACAAGGCCGAGCACATCTTTCAAGCCCTGGCCGAAGGCGGCACTATTCAAATGCCCCTCGAAAAAACCTTCTGGGCGCAGCGGTTTGGTATGGCCGTCGATAAATTTGGCATTCCCTGGATGATCAACTGCGAATAAGCCCAAATTGAGAAACTAATTTTCTGACGGTCAATTTAGGAGATTTCTAAGCCAGAAAATCCCGGTTTAGCTCAAACATTCTGGACGCTGTAGGGTGGGCAATGCCCCCCATCAAAAGTTAGTTTTCTAACAATAATCTACGCAGTATTTAGCTTTTCACACCATAAACCGGGTGTCTGCATGTCATATTCAGCGATGACATGTAGGCATTCACCCTCAAAAGTGATAACTCAAGGAGAAGCCCAATGACTACTACAACTGACCCGCAACAAACCCAACCCGCAGTAGAGCAGCCCACAAAAGAACATCAGTGGCTTCAACAACTCGTAGGTGATTGGGCCTATGAGGTTGACGGCATGGCAGGGCCAGATCAGCCCATGGAAACTTCTACTGGGACAGAGAGCATCAAATCTGTGGGCGGCCTCTGGGTAGTCGCCGAAGGCCAAGGCGAAATGTGTGACACTGTGGCCACTACCATCATGACCCTCGGCTACGACCCTCAAAAACAGCGTTTTGTCGGCACCTGGATGGGGTCAATGATGACTCACCTTTGGCTTTACGATGGCGAACTCGACGCCGCTGAACAAGTGCTCACTTTGCACTCTGAAGGTCCGACTATGACCGGTGATGGCAAACTGGGCCAGTACAAAGACGTGATCGAATTTAAGAGCCCTGAGCACCGGGTACTGACCTCCTTTTTCTTAAGTGATGACGGCCAGTGGCAGCAGTTTATGACAGCCAACTACCACCGTCAGTAGCGGTTGCCCAAACAGGTTGTCGGGTGCGTCATTCTACAGGGTGACGCACCCGATAAACACCGTTGCTTGGCTTTCATACTTCGGGGGCCTGCCGCGTAGCTCAGCGATCAGTGGAGGTTGCTTCTAGCCGCAGATTGCATTGGGCTGATCACCGTTAGGAGGCGTCATGCTCTATATATTTGCAGGTCTTCCAGGAACTGGAAAATCGTCCTTATCGTCTAGGTTGGCGGGTCAGCGGGGGGCGGTTTACCTGCGCATCGATACGATTGAGCAGGCGATGCGGCGGGTTGGCATCGACGATATCGGCCCTAAGGGTTACGGGGTGGCCTACGGTGTAGCGTTGGATAACCTGCGCTTGGGGGCAGCGGTGGTGGCAGACTCCGTCAATCCTTTAGACATCACACGGAGGGCCTGGCGCGAAACTGCCGATTTGTCCGACAGCCCGTTTGTGGAGATCGAGATCTTTTGCTCAGATGCCAAGGAGCACCAGGCTCGAATTGAATCTAGAACGACCGACATTGCCGGGTTAAAACTCCCGACATGGCAGGATGTGCTCTGTCGGACCTATGAGCCGTGGCAGCCAGCCCCAATTGTGATTGACACCGCAGGTCGATCAATTGAGCAGAGCATGGCCGAAATATCTAAAGCATTACGCCTCAAGGGGTAATGACTTTTCGCTCAGGAAAGTTCATTATGGGGTTAAAAATTTGGCGCTTTATTACCCTGCTGCTGGTAGGTGAACAGAAAGAACCGATCGCAAGATTTTGACAGCAGCACAACAAATTGACAGCTGAAGGGGACGTATTTAGCTAAGTTGAATTATTGGCATCGTTTAGTTTCTTCTTTCTACTGATCAGCCATGGCCTTTAATGCACAAGAGATTATTGTTCCGCCGTCTCCAGCACTGCGAGATGCCGTTAGCCACTATTGGCTATGCCTCAATAACGCGAATTCAGTCTATGTCGCGTTGCCTGATGGAGCCGTCGATCTCGTCTTTCAGGTTCGAGGCGATGCTGTGTATAGCAGGGTCTATGGCACCACGACAGCCCGCGTCGATATTCCCCTAGAGCAGGGTTGTAATTATTTTGGTATTCGCTTTAGACCAGGGCAAAGCCGTCACTTTGTTCAATCTAGCGCCTACGAATTAACGGATACCCATGAAGCCCCTCAAGGTCTGCTGCGGTTTCCGCTGGGTCAGATCACCGAGGCTGTGCTTACAGGCAATGTGGTGCATCACTTCAATTGGGTATTAGAACGTTATCTAGCTCAGGCTTCGCCCAGTGTCCAACCAATTGACCAGGTCATTCAACTGATTGAATCGGTTGGTGGGGCGGTGCGAATTAGCGAAGCGGCAGAGGTATTTGGGCAAAGTCGTCGCCAGTTTGAGCGGGTTTTTCTGGAGACGGTTGGGGTATCAGCTAAAACGTTTGCAAAGATCATTCGCTTTCAGCACACGGCTAGACTACTTACGTCTTCAAGTAATGTATCACTGGCCTACATTGCGGCCGAACTCAACTATTCTGATCAAAGCCACATGAGCCACGACTTTAAGCGCTTAGCAGGAATATCACCAAACCAGTTTTTTCAAGCGCATAAGGCTCTTTTACAAGACTCGCTTCCCAAGCAAGCTTTACAGAAGTCATCTTTGGCGGAGATTGCGTCATGATTTTAGCATTCGCAACAGCGATCATCACCCATTTGGTGATTCCCGTTGTTTTTTTGGTTTGGCTATGGCGAGGAGTAGGGAAGAACAGGCTTGAATGGCTGCTCAATGTGTTGATTGTGTTATTTTACAGTGTTCATATATTTCTCAGTGGGCGATGGGATATCTTTGGATACCCGCTGCGCTATCTTCTAGCGATCGCACTGATCATAACCTTGTTTAAATCGCTCATACAAGCAAAGTCTTTGCCCCTCTACCCTGCTCGAAAAATTAGCCGTTATTTCTCTTTAGGCGTTAGTGGTTTTATTGCGCTATTTGTGTTGGCACCTTTGGTTACCTACGTTCCTGGCGGTTATTCTTTCAGTGGCGAATCTGTTGAACTGTCCTTTCCATTGAGAAATGGAGTCTATTACATCGCCCACGGTGGCAACAGTCCGGTGCTCAATCATCACAATGTTGATGCTACTCAGCGATATGCGTTAGATATCACAAAACTCAATCGTTTGGGCACCAGAGCCACTGCACTATACACAGCCTCGCTTACCAGCTATGCCATTTTTGAAGACACGCTCTATAGCCCCTGCAATGGTACGGTAAGCGAGGCTGTGGATACCTTTCCTGATTTAATTCCGCCAGAGAGCGATCGCGAAAATCTGGCAGGTAACTATATCTTAATGCAGTGTCAGGGAGCTGATGTGGTGTTGGCGCACCTTCAAAAGGGAAGTCTAGTTGTGCAAGACGGTGACAACATTCAGGTCGGGCAGGCGATTGCCAAAATTGGCAACTCAGGTAACACCAGCGAACCCCACCTGCACATCCATGCTCGCAGAGAAAATACAGGCGCATCCCCTCTAGACGGTGAAGGAATGGCGATTACTTTTGGGGAGCAATTTTTGGTGAGAAACGATTTGATCTTTGGGCCATAAAGTGAACCGTTAACTAAACCAGGATGACGATCAACTTACTTCAGCAGGATATGTCGCTTTTTTACAAGACCCCTACATCGCCTATGACCTACACTAGGGCCTTCGTTTAATCAGTATCAGGAAATCTGTCCATGAAACTGTGGTCTGGCATTGTTACCGAAAAAGTTAAAGCATCGAAAGAATTCTACAGTCGTCTATTTGATTGTGACGTGATTTATGACAGCGACTGGTTTATTTTGCTGCGTCTAGGGCAGAGCGAACTGGGGTTTATGCTGCCCAATCTCGAAGCCCAGGCCCCCATCTTTCGGCCACCCTTTTCGGGGCAAGGGGTGTGGATAACGATTGATGTGGACGATGCAAGTGCTGAGTATCAGCGTATTGAAGCGATGGGAGTACCGATTGAGGTGGAACTGCGCGATGAACCCTGGGGCGATCGCCATTTTGTTGTAATCGACCCCAACGGCATTGGGGTTGATATTGTACAGCACTTGCCCCAAGCATCAGCCCACGAGGGTGCTGAACTTGCCCTCAACTCTTAACTTATTTGAGGAGAACCTGTGGAAATTACGGCTTCAGCAATTTCGCTCAATGTTGACAATGTTGCCGCATCGGCAGCTTTTGTAAAAGACCATTTTGGCTTTAAAGAAGACATGTCAGCCGATGGCTTTGTGTCACTTTCCCGGCCCGATGCTGGATTCAACCTAATCTTTTTGCACACCGAACTAACCACATTCAAGCCAGTCTCTATGCTCGGGCATCGGGCCGATGGGCTGCTAGTTGTTTTTGTCGTAGACGACATTAATCGCCAGTACGCCCGACTCCAGGCCGAAGGGGTGGCGATTACTACCCCGATTGAGACAGAAGATTGGGGTGAACGATTCTTTCAGGTGAGCGACCCCAACGGGGTGGTGATTCAGCTAGTGCAGTGGATGACATCCTCGACACAATAATTTGATCGACAAAAAGCTTGTTAGGCATAGATAACCACAATCCACCAACAGGAGAAGCTCGATGAAAAACAATCCGGTTGTTCATTTCGAAATTTACGTGCAAGACATGACGCGCGCTAAAGCGTTTTATGAAGCCGTGCTCGAAACTAGGCTTGAGCAAATGCCAAATCCGACTCCTGAGATAGAGATGGACATGTGGGTTTTTCCTATGGATAAAGAGTTCGGGATGACCCACTATGGCGCAGGCGGTATGCTGGTCAAGATGGATGGCTTTGCTCCCGGCGGCGGCGGTACTCTGGTTTATTTTGGCTGTGATGACTGTGCGGTGCAGGCCGACCGTGCTGCCGCATATGGCGGTAGCGTATTTCAGGCAAAAACACCTATCGGTGAACATGGTTTCTGCGCACTGGTTCATGACAGCGAAGGCAATCTGATTGGATTTCACTCGATGAAATAGTGCTTGACAACAGCATTTAGCGGGCGGATAAGCGGCGTGTTTGCTCAATCTGAACTAGTCGCGCGTATCGTCCACTGGCACCCTTATCGGTCACTACGAGCGCAGCGGTGTGATTAAGCTCGACGATACCGCGCTACATTCGTCCAGCAAGCGTAAGATTGCCTGCCGGACGAGGGTGAAGCGCGAAAGCTGTGATTTGGTGAGCACAGAAGCGTGTCCGCTAAATGCAGGTGTTGTATTGTGTTGTAGTATGTATAATACAAACTTGTCGTTGATGCTTTGGCAGATCCTCAAAGCCTAGATTAGGAGGAGTTTAATGCTAATTCTCGGTTGATTAACCCAGTCTTTACCGATCATCTTAATCGTCAGTTTGGTCCCCGATGCGCCCCTGGGTCAGCTGGTCAAGCAGGCTGAAACCGAGGTGCTTGAGCCGCTGCGGGCCAGCCTGCCGTCATCCCAGTTTCGCTAGAGCTGGCCGGGTCTGCCAATCAGCTGGCCGAAACCGTGGGCCAGATCGATTTTCAACGCCACCCGCGATCGCCTGCGACCGATCTTTATGTCTGCGGGCACCACCGTCTTGGGCATGGTGCCGCTGGCGGTGTTTCCAGGTCAGGGGTCAGAGCTTTACCAGGGGATAGGCATTGCGCTCACTGGTAGGCTAGCGTTCTCCACTTGGCTCAATAGGTGTTTCAGGGAGGTGACCTGCAAGCAGATGATGTATTCGCTAGGCTGAACACTAAAGTGCACCTGCTCTGCGATCTCATGCTAACCCTGACACACCTTTTGGAAGAGGCCAAGTGCTACGACAGCGTTCGGACGTTGCGCTGGCCCGACGGCGTTATCCGGTGTCCGAAGTGCGGCT
>NZ_JADEXE010000161.1 GCF_015207265.1 Nodosilinea sp. LEGE 07298
CCAATCCCCTTGATAGAATACAGTTCATGACAAACCCTACCCCACCAACCTCATCTAAATCGTCTACCCATCAGTTCAAAGGGTGGTTTCACCGTTCTACCCGGCAGCGCATTTTAACTGCGCCCTTGCCCGACCCCATTGCTGAAAACATCAACGCGATTATCGCCATTCACCGCCAGGAGTCTGAGGATGTCGCTCCCCAGGAACGGCTGTTGGAGGTGGTGGCCTCGTGGTTTAGTCGGCCTACTTTTTTGTACCTGCTGCTGGGGGGGCTGGGGCTCTGGCTGGCGGGCGACTGGCTAAACCATCTGGGTCTGCTGCCAGTGGTGCTACCCACCTTTAGCTGGGCTGAGCAGGGGCTAGACGCAGCGGCGCTGCTGATTTCGACCGGGGTGCTGATTCGCCAAAACCGCCAGGAGAGCTTTGCCGAACAGCGCACCCAGCTGATGCTACAGCTCAGCCTGCTCTCTGAGAAAAAAATTGCCAAAATTATTGCGCTGCTGGAAGAACTGCGCGAAGACCTGCCCAATTTGGAGCAGCGCTACGATCCTGAAGCCGCCATCATGCAGCAGTCGGCCGACCCCCTGACCGTGCTGGAAGCGCTGAAAGAAACCCTGGAAACTGAAATGTCGGCGGAGAGCGAGTAGTACTTGACTAATAGACAGCGGCATAAGTGTGGCGACTATTGCCAATCGCGAGGGAGCAGGGGAGCTAGGGAGCCAAGCGAGCCGGAATAGTGGACTTATTTCAGCCTTCGAGGACTAGGCTTTGACTAGGCTAAGGGTGACAGGCTCGAATAGCTGGGGTTCACGGTTAATGGTTAACGGTATGGGGTCTATGGCTTGCCGTAAGGGACTCGCCAGAAACCAAGGTACCTGCTGATCGGACTTCGACTTTGCTCCGCCCTCGATTACTGAAGGTTGAGCGACGTCGAAACCTGGCTACCTGGTACATCGTTAACCCTACTGGTCGCCTTTGGCTTAGTAGACCACTGGCAAGGCTGATTTTTCAAGCCTTTAAGCCAAAATCGACGACATGCCTTTAGCGCAGCAGCTGCTTGACGGTGCTGATCATGTCTGCTGGGCGAAATGGCTTGGTAATGTAGGCATCGGCCCCCTGCTTCATGCCCCAGTAGCGATCAAACTCTTCGGCTTTGCTAGAGCAGATGATGACGGGAATGTTTTGGGTAGCGGCGGTGTTTTTAATCCAGCGGCAAAGCTCGTAGCCGTTCATATTGGGCATGACAATATCGAGCACTACCAGGTCTGGGGGGGTTGCCTGGATCATTTCCTGGGCTTCTGCGCCATCTTTAGCTTCTACCACCGTTAGGCCAGTTTTGAGCAGCAGCCCGGCGATCATTTCTCGAAGGGTTAAGCTGTCGTCGACAATTAGCACTGTACTCATTCTGATGCCTCACTGACGGTAAGTAGACCGTCCATTGCTCCGTAGCTATTATGGCCAATTTGAGCGGAGTCTAACACTTTTTCTAAACTATAATGCTGGCCCGATCGCTGGAGACGTAACAAACTCGTCGTGCTAAGCGCTGAAACGCTGGTTGGCTGGCGATCGCCACACCAATATCGCTGTCTTTGGCACAGCCACCTAACGTAGTGCTAGCTATGGGCTACCGTAGCGAAAATTTGCGTACCGCCAGCAAACTGCCGATGAGGCCCACCAGCGTGCCCAGCCCCAGCAGCGACGCTGGCAGCAGAATCAGCTGTTGAGGGGTCAGCGCTAGCCCCTGCACCACAAACTGAATGAAATCGGCCTGCTGGGTGGCTAGCTCGGTTAAAAAGCGCTGAACGGCAAACAGCAGCCCCCAGGCCACGGTTGCCCCCGCCAGGCCAAAGGCAGCCCCCTGCAAGATAAACGGCAGGTAAATCCAGATTCGAGTGGCCCCCACCAGCTGCATGACCTCAATTTCGCGGCGGCGAGCCAGCACAATCAGCCGAATGGTGGTGGTAATAACGGCGGTGGCGGTAAGCGTCAGTATGGTAATGACAAACAAACTCGCCCACTTGAGGCCATCGTTGAGCTGGGCCAGTCGGGTGACGGCCTCATCGATATAGCGCACTTCGTCGATGCCATCGAGGGCCTGAAGCTGAGACGCGATCGCCGGTACCGCCTCAGAATCTCTGGCCTTGACCTTTAGCTCATCGACCAGGGGGTTGCCCTTGAGTTGGTCGGTTGCCCCGGCAATATCCGACAGGCCCAAATCGGCGACTAGGTCGGCCCAGGCCGATTCTTTCGTGACTGGGGTGACCGTCACCACATCGGGAAAAGCTTCGACCACAGGCTTTAGGTCACTGGCCTGAAAGCCGCTTTGTAGGTAGGCCGACACCTCTAGCTGGCTGCCAAACTGGTTGAGCAGCCGCTCTAGCTGCCAGGTCGATTGCAGGCTAATGCCAAACAAAAATAGCAGGACGGTAATGGTGCTAATCGCCGCCCAATTCATCCAGCCGCCGCGCCGCAGCCCCAGCAGAGTTTCGCGCAGCAGGTAGTCAAACTTGGTCAACAGCTTAAACATAGACACCCTTGCCTGGGTAAGGTGAGCCGATAGTAGCAGATGTGGGGGTTAGCACCGTGCTCAACCGCTAATTATGGAGCGAGCCGGAGATCTAACGGCAGCATGGTACAAGCTATGCCTAGATGCGGGCTGTGTCAAGGGAAGTTCTTGATTCGCAACCTGCTTGAGTCTCCGTAGGCTAGCCTAGGACTGACATTAACCTGCGCGGGATCAAGGATGAAATCTTGTAGGATAGCCGCCTCGCTGTCCGCGGTCAGGCGGGATGCCTAACCGACAAGAGGCCGGATGTGATTGAATCTACGGTCAGGTCGATTAGCAGGATCAAGAAGCGTTACCCATGGCAGAATCCGCTGGTTCCCCCGATCGCCAGGCTGTGCCCGATCGCCAGGCCGTGCTTGATTACGCCCTTGGGCTGGGGTTTGATTTAGTCGGCATTGTGGCCCTAGACAAGCACCCCAGCGACCTAGAAACAGCGGCGGTGGGGCACCTGCAAACCTGGCTGGCCCAGGGCTACCAGGCCGATATGGACTGGATGAGCAACCCCAAGCGCCAGGATGTTCGTCAGGTGCTGCCGGGGGCGCGATCGCTGATTTGCGTTGCCCTGAACTACTACACCCCCCACCATCATTCCGAGGACTCCAGCCACGGCAAAATTTCGCGCTACGCCTGGGGCCGCGACTACCACCGCATTTTGCAAAAGCGGCTCAAGCCCCTGGCTGAGTGGATCACCGCTACGGGTCACGGTGCTCGCTACTATGCAGACACCGGCCCCGTGCAAGACAAGGCCTGGGCGCAGCAGGCTGGGCTGGGCTGGGTGGCTAAAAATGGCAACGTCATTACCCGCCAGTATGGGTCTTGGGTATTTTTGGGCGAGCTGGTCACTACTCTGGCTCTGACCCCCGATACGCCCCACACCGCCCACTGCGGCACCTGTACCCGCTGTCTGGAGGCCTGCCCTACCGGGGCCATTACCCAGCCCTACGTGGTCGATGCCAACCGCTGCATCGCCTACCACACCATTGAGAATCGGGCCGAAACTCTGCCGGATGCGATCGCCCCTCACTTGAATAACTGGGTGGCGGGCTGCGACATCTGTCAGGATGTCTGCCCCTGGAATCAGCGCTTTGCCCAGCCCACGACTGTCGACGACTTTCAGCCTTACCCTGAGAACCTGGCCCCAAAACTAACCGATTTAGCTACCCTGTCAGAAGCCGAGTGGGACCATCGGTTTCGGGCTTCGGCCCTGCGGCGCATTAAACCGGCCATGTGGCGGCGCAATGCCCAGACGGCCCAAACGTCAGCCCAGCAGAATCGCCCCTGCTGATTTTCACCGCCCACAACCGACGTACACTCTATATATTTGCTAACCAACCTACGAAATTTGCTGTGCTAAAACGCCTCTCTCTGCTGTCGCTGCTGACCATTTGCGGACTGCTGGGTACTACTCTACCCGCCCGTGCCCAGGCGCTCACCCCTTACGTGCTGCCCCTCGACTACGACCTGATGACCGAGCAGGGACTGTTTTTGGCCAATGAAGCCCAGCAGCTGGCTGAGTTTCAGCAGTTTGGGCGGGCCTTGGCCCTGGCTCAGCTGGCGGCCCAGCTCGCCCCCAACGACGGCCAGGTGCTGGCTTTGCTGGGCGGTCTCTACCTGCAAAGTAATGAGGTTGATAAGGCGCTGCCCCTGCTCGATCGCGCCCAGAGTCTGCTGCCCGAAAACCCGCGAGTGTTGTTTGCCTTGGGCTCGGCCTACCTACAGCAAGATGACCCCCAGCGGGCCGCTAGCTACTTAGAGCAGGGGCTAGCGCTAGAACCCGACAACCCCAGCGCCCTGTTTGACTTGGGCAATGCCTACTTCAAGCTCGACCAGTATCCCCAGGCGATCGCGACCTTTGAGCAATCGGTGGCGGCAGAGCCTGAGTTTTGGCCCTCGGTCAACAACATTGGTCTGGTGCTCTACGAGCAGGGCGATGCGCGAAAGGCGGTGGAATACTGGCAGTCTAGCCTGGAGCTAGCCGCCAATGAGCCAGAGCCCAAGCTGGCGATCGCCGTTGCTCTGCACGCCCAAGAAAACTGCGGTGTGCCCGTGATCAGAGCCGCCAACGCCGCCTGTCAGGAAGCCGTGCGCCTGGGTACCGAAGCCCTGGAGCAAGACAGCCGCTATGCCGACATCGAGTTTCTGCGCACCAACCTCTGGGGCGACAAGCTGATCGACTCTACCAACGCTTTCTTTAATCTGCCCGATATCAAGACCCTGCTGAGCGAGCTGTAGCCGAGCTTCGGCTGCGCTCAGCTAACGGCGGCTGAGCTAAGTCGAAGCCCCACCCATCAGTAGCGTCGCGGTACAAAAAACTGCTCGTTAATGGGCGATCGCACGTAGTTGAGCGGGGCACTTTTTCGCGGCGACAGCTCTAGCGGGTCGGGGGTCATATCGACATAGTCGATCTTGCTGAGCAGGTGGCTAATGCAGTTGAGCCGCGCCCGTTTTTTGTCGTCCGCTTCGACCGTAAACCAGGGCGCTTCAGGAATGTTGGTGTGGGTGAACATGGTGTCTTTGGCTTGAGAATACTCGGCCCAGCGATCGCGCGATTCTAGATCCATTGGGCTCAGCTTCCAGCGGCGAGCGGGGTCGGTAAGGCGCGACTGAAACCGTCGCTCCTGCTCTTCATCACTCACCGAAAACCAGTACTTCAGCAGAATGATCCCAGAACGCACCAGCATGCGCTCAAACTGAGGACAGGTCTGCATAAATTCGTCGTACTGGGCGTCGGTGCAAAACCCCATTACGTGCTCGACCCCAGCTCGGTTGTACCAGCTGCGGTCAAAGCAGACGATTTCGCCAGCGGCGGGCAGGTGCGCTACATAGCGCTGAAAGTACCACTCGGTTTTTTCGCGATCGCTGGGCGTACCCAGGGCCACCACCCGACAGCCGCGAGGGTTTAGCGGCTCGGTAATGCGCTTAATGGTGCCGCCCTTGCCCGCTGCGTCGCGCCCCTCAAATAAAATCACCAGCCGGGTGCCAGTGTGCTTGACCCAGTACTGCATTTTGACTAGCTCCACCTGCAGGCGGGCCAGCTCTTTTTCGTAGAATTTACTGGTCAGTTTCGAGCTGCCTTCTGCCTCAGACAGGTAATGAAAAACAGGTGGCTCCGAAGCCGTAGCACGCTCTTTTTTGGGCTTCTTCTTTTTAGATTTCTTCTTGCCTTGCTTTGGATCAAGGTCTAAGGAATGCTTAGCCGCAGGATCAGCTTTACCGTTACGTTTGCTCATGGTTACCATCCTGAATTTGACGCTGCTGCACAGGCCATTGAAGCAGGGTTAGAGAATAGCACTCTACCAAACGAGCCGCTGTTAGCTAACGACAGTTTGTATAGCTGTGGCCAGTCTGGTTAAGACAGGTCTCCTATGAACGTTCAAACGTTTGAACGTTCATAGGGTTTCTGGATGTCCTAACCAACGTGATTATGGCTATAAGTGCCCCTGGCCCTACGCTGGCTGAGCGGAGTCGAAGCCAGCGTAGGGCCAGAGTCTACGGGGCTGGGACTGCGATCGGCTGGGGATAATCGCCCTGCTTATTCAATTTAGGGCAGGCGTATGGCTACGGTATAGGACGGTCGCTGCGATTTTTCGCGCTGGGTTTTGACCAGGCGAAAATCTTGATCAATATATAGATTATCTAGCTGAGGTCTAGCCTTAGAGATTTGCTGGTACTGCTTGGCGGTAACCCGGTTGGTGCTCTGGCTGGGTATTGAAGTTTGTAGCTGAGATTCAGGCTGCTTTTGATAGTTGTCTACCGCTTGCTCAAACCAGGCTTGAGCAGTTTCAGCACTGAAAGAACGAGAGCCAACGCGCAAAACCTGCTTGATGCAGACATTTTGAATTTCCCAGGATTGATTACCTGATTGCCCTGGTGCTAAGGGTTGATCGGGTTCGGCTGAGGCTTGAGATTGAACAGCATAGCTCTGCATAACCATTAAATCGTAGCTGAGCAGCCAGCGCGAGATCCAACTCAAGATTGGGGCTTTGCGACCCGGTTTGTATCGAGCTAGGTTGGCATAAAAACCGTTATCACTAAAGACTTGATAAGACTCGTGGTGTACTCGCCCTGGCAAGATGTCTTGAAAGGGATTAGTAGACCAAACAGAACTCCAAACCCCTTTTAATAGCGGAATTTGTTGATGCAAATCAGGGGTCGGATTGCGCTTTTCTAACTCGTTGAAGAGGGGCATGAGAGTCTGGTTCGCAAACCGGACTTTTTTAGCCATTGGCTCTGCCTCTCGCTCTTCTACGTGCTTGATCAGGCTGGTTTTTAGCGTAGCGGTGCTGGCCTCGGCCAAGGCGGCGGGCTCAAAGGGGGCATCTAGTACAACAGAGTCCATATCCAACTCGGTTTCTAAACAGTGAGCTTTAAAGGATAGCGATCGCCTCTCAAAGCCGGGCCTTGACCATCGTCATTTAGGGCCAGTTCTTGCCCCGCGTATTGTTAAGCAAAAGCCGAGCCACCCAGCGACGGGGGCACATCCTGCCAGCGTCCGTTGCCCACTGCCCGCACCGCCTCTTTAAGACTGACATCGCCCGTGTAGAGGGCGCGGCCTACAATCACACCTTCAACGCCCTGGGCTTCTAGCGCCAGCAGGCTGAGCAGATCGCGCAGGGCACCGACTCCGCCGGAGGCAATCACCGGAATCGACACGGCTTCGGCCATGGCTCGCATAGTGGGAATATTTGGCCCTTGAAGGGTGCCGTCGCGCTGAATGTCGGTGTAGATAATCGCCGCTGCCCCCCGCTCTTCCATCTGCTGAGCCAGGGCGATCGCCTCGACTTCAGAGGTTTCGAGCCAGCCCCGCGTCGCCACCTTGCCGTCGCGGGCGTCGATGCCCACAATGATCTGGCCGGGAAATTCGCCAGCTAGATCGCTGACTAGCTCGGGGTGCTCGATCGCAGCCGTACCCAGAATGGCGTAGCGCACACCGATGGCAAAAAGATCGGTAACTCGGGCGCGATCGCGCAGCCCACCCCCCACTTCTATTGGTACATCTACCGCCTCTACAATCGCCGCGATCGCCTGCCAATTCTCTGGTTTGCCCGACTTTGCCCCGTCGAGATCGACTAGGTGCAGTCGCGTCGCGCCCTGGTCCACCCACTGCCGCGCCACCTCCACCGGGTTGTCGTTAAACACCTCGGTTTGGGCGTAGTCACCCTGGTAAAGCCGCACACAACGACCGTCGATCAAATCAATAGCGGGAATAACTTCCATTAGTAGCAGTTAAGTTCGACTACAGGTTTGCAAAAACGCTTTCTCAGGAGAATAGAGAATTCTGGCAACGAAAATCCTTGGGGATGAGGCTCTGAAACCACAGAGTCTAAGGCACCTACCAGCTCAATTGGCAGAACAGGAGTTTAAACCGATGAATGGCTAGTCCTTTTCGTGAGGTGAAGGGCGACGGAACGCCCTTCTCGAAGGGGAACTGGGGCCAGCGAAATGGCCCAGCGGTAGATCTGGCTTTCCTTATACCAAACTCCGCTACCCATGAGACCTATGCCTTACAAGGCAACTTCTTTCCCGAAACTTCCGTTACTGTCCTTACATACTGACACAGCAACGGTATCCCGATATCCCCTATTCACCGGGCGCACATTCCCGTAAACTCCTAAATGCGAATCACCACCGCCCAAACGTAACGACATCATGCTAGACCTGACCGGTAAAAACGCCCTGGTAACGGGCATTGCCAACAATAAATCCATCGCCTGGGGCATTGCTCAGCAGCTCCACGCCGCCGGGGCCAACCTGGGTATCACCTACCTGCCCGACGAAAAAGGCAAGATGGAAGGCAAGGTCAAAGACCTGGTTGCCCCCCTCAACCCCAGTCTGTTCTTGCCCTGTAATGTGCAGGACGAAACCCAGGTCGAGCAAGTCTTCAGCACCATTGGCGAGCAGTGGGGCAAGCTCGACATTTTGATTCACTGCCTGGCCTTTGCCAAGCGAGACGATCTCACGGGTGACTTCAGCGCCACCTCAAAAGAAGGGTTCCAGCTCGCCCTCGACGTCAGCGCCTACTCGCTGATTACCCTGGCGCGCGGGGCCAAGCCGCTGATGACCGAGGGCGGCAGCATTGTTACCCTCACTTACCTGGGCGGCGTGCGGGTGGTGCCCAACTACAACGTCATGGGGATCGCCAAATCGGCGCTAGAGATGAACGTGCGCTACCTGGCCGCAGAACTTGGCCCCAACAACATTCGCGTCAACGGCATTTCCGCTGGCCCCATTCGCACCCTGGCCTCGTCGGCGGTGGGCGGCATTCTCGATATGATTCACCACGTTGAAGACGTTGCGCCCCTGCGCCGCACCGTGACCCAAACCGAAGTGGGCAACACGGCGGCGTTTCTGTGCAGTGACCTCTCGACGGGTATGACCGGGCAGATTCTCTACGTTGATTCTGGCTACTGCATCATGGGCATGTAGACGTCACGATCATCCTGAGCGGTGCATTGCGGCTGGGGGATGGAGATTGCTGCTCCATGAAGTCTAGTAGCCGCGAATGTACCCTACGAGTGGCTGGGCGTCGCTAGAATTGTAGGGTGACCTGGTGCTGTAGCGATTCCATGACTACAACGTCCATTCTGCTGACCTTTGAGGATTATCTGGCCCAGACTGACGGGCTGGAGGGTCGCTATGAGCTGGTCAATGGAGCGCTGGTGGAAATGCCGCCCGAATCGCCGGAAAACCTTGACATTGCCAAGGGGCTGATGTTTGCCCTGGCCCGCTACGTCGCTGTTTCCCTGATTGCCTACAACACTGAAATTGAGGTTTCTGGGGGGCGGGCGACCTGTCGCCTACCCGATTTACTTGTTCATACCGACGATTCTAAGGCTGCGCTTCAGGGCACTACTCGCGCCACGATTACCCGTGACATACCGCCGCCTGCCTTGGTTGTCGAAGTTGTATCACCGGGTGAGAAAAATCGCACCCGTGACTATCGCTATAAGCACACCGAATATGCCGCTCGACGCATTCCTGAATATTGGATTGTTGACCCTGGGCAGCGGCAGGTGACGGTTTGCCAGTGGGTTGAGGGACGCTACGAAAATGAGGTATTTGCGGGAACTCAGGTTTTAAGGTCTGGCGTTATTGCTAACCTAACCCTAACTGCGAATCAGGTGCTTATCCTGGAACAGCAGGGATAGCGATCGCACAAACGACCATGACAAAATCCTTCCTAGGATCCAAACTGTGGACGGTGGTGGGGCTGATTGCCGTGGGTGGGCTGCTGCGGGTGGCAGTCGATTGGCGACTGCTGGGGCGATCGCTATCCTACCCCGATCGCCCCATCACCTCGCCCGACTGGTACCAACCCCAGCAGAAGGTTACTGGCGTCGGTCCTCAGTCTCCACCGCTAGCGAAGGCTGAGACAACCGAAATTCCCCCGGCCTCTCTGCAAACGGCGCTGGAGTTTGCAGAGGCGCAAAACTCCGTGGCGCTGCTGGTTATGCATCGCGATCGCCTGGTGCTAGAGCAGTACTGGCAAGGCCACCAGGCTGCCGATCTGGTCAACTCCATGTCGATGGTGAAAACCCTGCTGGCGCTGCTGATCGGCGTTGCGATCGACGAAGGGCACCTCACGTCTATTCAAGAGCCTGTGAGCACCTACCTGCCCGAATGGGCCAACGACCCCAGGAGCGACATCACCATTGCCGACCTGCTCTACATGCAGTCGGGCCTGCGCAACGACGATCGCACCGACACCCTGCGCTCTGACCTGGTGAAGCTCTACGGCGGCTCCGATACCCAAAAGCTGGCCCTGGGTATTCCCCTGGAGGGCAAGCCTGGCGAGGCCTTCGACTACAACAACGTCAACTCGCAACTGCTCAGCCTAGTGCTAGAGCGGGCCACGGGAGAATCCTTTGGCGACTACCTGAGCTACCGTCTGTGGCAACCCTTAGGTGCAGGCGACGGCTTTCTCTGGCTCGATCGCCCCGGTGGTCATGCCAAGCCCTTTTGCTGCTTTTTTGCCACCGCCTCAGACTGGGTGAGGCTGGGGCAAATGCTGCTGCACGGCGGCCAGGTCGACAATACCCAGGTGATTCCCTCGGAGTGGATCGATCAAATGCGCCAAGAGTCGCCGCTGGAGCCGACCTTTGGCCTGCACGTCTGGCTCAAGGCGCGCACCAATGCCTACCCTCAGGTGAACTACGCTTCGTCGGCCCCCTTTGCGGCTGCCGATACGTTTTATTTAGATGGTCGCCACCACCAGCGCGTCTATATCATCCCCTCTGAGGAGTTGGTGATTGTGCGCATTGGTGAAGACCCCCCGGCCTGGAACGATGCGGTGATCGTAAATGCGATCGTTGAGGGGCTGCGCGAACGACAGGGGAATTAGAGACCCGATTTCTTTTGAGGCTGAGTGACAGCTTGGGCGTCGCCCCAAGAAATACAAAGCTTTGGTTTTCCTTAAGGCTTACTTTCCGGAGGGGCAAATGTGGTTTACTAGCGGTCTTCATTACCCTGTGTATGTTGCCGATGCTACCCTCTCCTGGTTCAGACTTGCCGTTGTCTCTCCGCACCCAACGCTTGCTGCAGCGGATCGCTTTAACCGCAGCTATAGCCTGTTTTTTGGGGTTGCTGGCGACGACCACAGGGGGTGCAGCCCCAATGCCGATAGAATTTCCTTTGCCCTAGTCTCAAAAGGCTTGAAATGCTGCTCGACGCTGTTCCGGTCGTAGACCTGATTGCCCAGCGTTTGCTGGCAGCCTTTGATACCGGGCTGACCTGGCCTATGGGGCTGCTGGGGCTGGGAGCGCTGGCCCTGTATGGCCTGCTGGCGCTTCCCTTTGGCTTGAAGAGCAAATTTTTGGTGCGACAAAATGCTGTTGCTAGCCCGCTGAGCCTGGGGCTAGATGCACTGCGCCGCTTGATTGCGCCTGCTCTGGTTGAAGAAACCGTTTTTCGGGTTATGCTGCTGCCCCACCCGATGGCAGGGCTGCCCAGCGATCGCTGGCTGCTGTGGGGCAGCGTCAGCCTGGTGGCGTTTGTTGTATATCATGTAGTGCTCGATAAAACCCTGTACAAAGGGGCCGAAGCTGGTCTCTCTGATCCCCGTTTCTTGCTGCTGGCGGGCTGGTTGGGGCTAGTGCTGATCGGCGCGTACTGGATCACCGGTTCGCTCTGGCTGGTGACGTTGATGCACTGGGTGGTGGTGCTGGTATGGATTTATGGCTTTGGGGGATGGGTGCGGCTGGGTGGTGCGGCTGCGTTTACCCGGCAGAGCCGCAAGCTAGCTGAAACTGAACGGTAGCAACGGCTATGGTGGCCAGTCCTGGGGCATTGCCGATGATGCGCCTGGCGATCGCGCAAAAGTTTCCTGGGCACTCCTAAATTCCTGTGGCAGAATACCGAGCGGAGCATTGCAGACCAACGGGTGGCTCAACGCCGCCCGCGACAGCTGATTTGTCGCTGATGTTTATCTAAAGGAAAGCAAGGGTGTTCCCTATGTCTTTTACCGATTTGTCGCCCAACCAAGATTTTTTCAACGAAGAAGACGCCATCGTTGAATTTAATCCAGATGGGGCCTTTTTGAGCAGCAGCAGCGTGCTGAGCCTGCTGGCGGCTTTTGACCCCGGCTTTGCCGACCTGGTGGCTGACTTTGCCAACGATTTACCCAATGCGACCGGACAGGTGACCGTTGCCGATGGCCTGTTTGATGCCAACCTGCGGCTAGCCGACGGCACGGCGTTGACCGGCAGCTTCAATGCCCCGGCCACCCTGCGAACCTACGCCGATCTGGCTGCCGTATCTGACGCTACCGTAACCCTGTCGAGGGGTATTTTGACGGCTGCGATCGCCGCTGATGGCCAAACGACAGCACTGCCAGGGTTTGATCTGTCTGCCGCCACCAGCGCCCTGGTGCTCGATGCCGTCAATGCGATCGATGCCACGGTGCCTTTGTCTAATGGGGCTTTTGCCCTCGATCTGGCCACGGCCCTCGGCCCGATTAGCGGCACTATCGACATAGCTGGAGGTGACCTCAACCTCGATTTGGTTACTCCCTTTGGTCAACTTGTCGCCGACGTTGAGTTTCAGGACGACGCGATTTTCCCCTTTACGGCCCCGGTGCCTGTTCTAGGCGATATCAATGGCGCGGTCGATTTCAACAGCGGCAACATCGTGGCCTCTTTAGGGCCTTTTGGCAATTTAGCTGTGCCCATCTCGGCGCTGAGCGGGTCGTTGACGCTGGCCGACGGGCTAGCCAACCTAGATGCCACCTTGCCCATTGGGGCGGGCCTCAGTTTGCCAGTGGCCACCGACATCGAAATTGGCCCCTTGGCCAGCGAATATATCGCCGAGTTTGTGCAAGACCTGGAGGGTCCTGGCACCCTTGCCAACGGCATTCTCGATGCCACCATCGCCAGCCCCCTCGGGCTATTTGACACCACCTTTGATGTGGTGGCCTTTACTAACCAGGGGGCCGACTTTTTCGCTGGCATCGATGGCGTTGTTGATATTGGCGGCGGCATCGCCACCGCGTTGCTGACCACGCCCCTAGGTGATATCAGCGACAATTTTGATCTGGCGACGGTGGCCCCTGCGCTAGAAACCCCTGTTGCTGAGCTGATCTAAATCACACTCAGCCACTCACAGCTTAACAAGGGGAGAGCGATCGCCCTCCCCTTGCTAAGGCGGGCGTCCACCCTAGAATAGAGCCAGCGCTATACCTGGCATTTCTATGGCGAAACTCTGGCCCTACGCCACTCCCGGCATTCCCGATCACCTGTTTGAGCAACTGCCCGGCATACCGCTCAGCAGTCGGGAGGTGCGGCTGCTGCTGCTAGGCTACCTGCGGCTCAAGCCCAAAGACGTGCTGTGGGATATTGGCGCAGGCACCGGCACCCTGGCAATTGAGGCGGCGCTGATGATCCCGGCGGGTAAGGTGGTGGCAGTCGAGCGCGATGGCGATGTGGCCGATTTGATTCGGCGCAACTGCGATCGCTTTGGCCTGGCCAACGTGCAGGTCATTCAGGGCAGCGCCCCCGACTGTCTGGGCGAGCTACCCCACCACCCCGACTGCATTTTTGTCGAAGGGGGGCGCAACCTCAAAGAGATTTTGCTTGCTGCCTGGGACTATTTGCCCTCGCTGGGGCGGGTGGTGGTGACGGCGGGCAACCTCGAAACCCTCTACGTGGTGTCTGAGACCTTTGCCCACCTGCGGGTGCGCAACATCGAAGCGGCCCAGCCTGCCGTCAACCGGCTAGAGACTAAGGGCAACTACCAGGTGTTTGCGGCGGTAGACCCGATCTTCATTCTCAGCGGCGAAAAGTACGAGTAGTGAAGGCTTGCTACTGAAGAGATGGGCTAAATTATGCCGATGATGAAGTGGCGATCGGCGTAGGTTTGATGGCTGCGATTGGCCAAGATTGAGGGGCGATCGCATCTACGTTTACCAACCGCTAGGCTTCTAACACCCGCTGAATTCGGCGCTCTAGCTGGTCGAGATCCAGACCCCCTTCGTCGCGGCTAATGCGGCGCACCGTCGAGTTGACCTTGGTCAAATCCTGGAGCAGGTCAGTCAAAATTTCCTGCTGCTGCCGCGACTGAATCACTTCATGCGGTTCTTGCACCAAATCGCGCACAATCGTATCTTCGGCCCGAGAGGCCACCACTGGGTCGGGTTGCCCTTCTAAATACACAAACGTCCGCCGTCCCGGACCACGATCGTCCTCGACCGGCTGCAGCGATGTCACCTGATCCGATCGCACATACTTACCAAAGCCCAGGTGTACCAACACCGATGATTGAATTTTCATGCTGCTGATTGCGTCTACTATCTTTATATCTCTATGATAAATACCTGGGAGAATCGCTAGAAACAAAGCCAGGAGAGGATTCTACGGT
Source organism: Nodosilinea sp. LEGE 07298 (assembly GCF_015207265.1). Lineage (GTDB taxonomy): Bacteria > Cyanobacteriota > Cyanobacteriia > Phormidesmidales > Phormidesmidaceae > Nodosilinea. The sequence continues at coordinate 14,417 of NZ_JADEXE010000161.1, forward strand.
ATTTAAGGTAGGGGTTTACGCGGCGGTTTCAGCGGTGGCAGGCTGGCCCCAAATGCTGAGGCAGCAGGTAAAAAACACAGCGATCGCTCAACCAGAACCGTTCTAAACTCAAGGCAAGTCGTCCATAGCTCTAAAACTAGAATGCCTCCCTCAATGCAGCATCCCAGTCGCCACGTGTGGGATTTTTGGTACCACTTTGATGCTGAAGCCAAGCTCTTCCACATTTTCTATCTAAATGCTGACCGAGCATTAGTTTCCTCAGGCAAACATCATTTTGCCTCTACCGTAGGTCATGCGACCACCCCTGATTTTGACAGCATAGATTGGGGCGACGAAGATAGCTTTAATATCCTAAAACCATCCCCAGGCCACTGGGCAAATACCTCAATCTGGAGTGGTGATGTCATTAAGGTCAAGAACGGCTATCTGATGTTCTATACCTCCCGCGATCGCAACCAAGATGATGGCCTGACGCAGAGTATCGGCGTGGCCTACACCGACAATTTGTGGTCGACCCAGTGGCAGGTTCTAGACACACAAATTAATCCCAGTGCTGCCTACCAAACCAAGAGCTTGGACGGCGATTTGACGTTTCACGCCTGGCGCGATCCGTTTTTGTTTCGGCGGCAGGATGGCTGCATCGATATGCTGGTTGCCGCCAAAACCTCAGCTGGTGCTGTGGGCTGTAATGGCGCGATCGCCCTCTTGACCCTTGCCACTGCCGACTTTCCGGCGGCTATACGGGGAGAACGCGAGTGGAACTACCTGGCCCCTATCGCTCAGCCCTGCTGCTATGCCGAAATGGAGGTGCCACAGCTGTATAAAAATTCTCGGGGTAGCTACGAGCTAGTATTTTCTACCTGGGCAAAATATGACTTTGCACCTGCCACGGCGGGTCAGGGTGGGTTCCAGAGTTTAACCCTGCCAACCTCTGGCGGCACTAGCGAAGAGACCATCAGTTTCTCTCCATCTAGCCAAGATTTTCAAGTTCTAATACCCGAAAGCAAAGGGCTTTACGCCTGCCGCATAGTTCCTGAATTAGACGGCGAAATCATTGGCTTCGATAGTCAAGCGGGAGGCATCCGCCGCAGCGGCATCAAAACCAAGTTTGAAGCGATGAATCGAGACTTTTCTGACTTGATAGTCGTGATCTAGCGATCGTGATTTTGGGCGTCGCTGAATGACGGCTACATCCCTCATC
>NZ_JADEXE010000603.1 GCF_015207265.1 Nodosilinea sp. LEGE 07298
GTTGTTGGGCAGGGCGGGGTTGTGCATAAAGTAGTTGGCCACATCAAAGCGGCAGCCGTCGACCCCCAGGTCAAGCCAAAACCGGCCCACCGCCAGCAGCGCCGCCTGTACCTCGCCGTGGTGAACATTGAGGTCGGGCTGGGCGGCCAGAAAGTTGTGCAGGTAATACTGCCTGCGGCGAGCATCCCAGGCCCAAGCCACGCCCCCAAACCGAGACAGCCAGTTGTTGGGCGGCGTGCCGTCGGGCTTGGGGTCGGCCCACACGTACCAGTCGGCTTTGGCATTGGTGCGGTTTTGGCGGCTGGTCTGAAACCAGGGGTGTTGGTCAGAGGTGTGAGACCAAACCTGATCGACAATCACCTTCAGGCCCAGCTCGTGGGCGCGGTGCAGCAAACGGCGAAAATCGTCCAAAGTGCCAAAGCGGGGGTCAACATCGCAGTAGTCGGCGACATCGTAGCCAAAGTCCTTCATCGGTGAAGGGTAAAACGGGCAAATCCAGATGCCATCGACCCCAAGGGCCGCGACGTACTCCAGCTGGGCGAGAATGCCGGGCAGATCGCCGACTCCATCCCCATCGCTATCCATAAACGAGCGGGGATAAATTTGGTAGAGCACGGCCCCACGCCACCAGGGCGTTGAGGCAGCAGCGGGGGTAGAAGAGGCTGTCATGGTCAGAGGTCGATTAGGCGTGATGGGCAAGCCTGGCAATGGCTTCGATTAATTGCTCAAGTTCAAGCGGTTTGGCAATTAGTTTTTGATAGCCGCTGGTCAACGTTTGCTGGTAGTCGTCATCTTGACAGTAGGAGGTGAAGGCAAGGGCGGGCACCTGGCCGCCTTTATCGGGGGGCAAGGCGCGAATGCCTTGAATAAGGCTATGGCCATCGGTACCCGGCATGCCGATATCGCTGACCAGCACATCTGGCTGAAATGACTCTAAACCCTCCATCACCTCAGCGGCGGAGTTGACGGCTAAAACAATGGCACCATACTGGCTCAGCAGCGTGGCCAACAGCTCAAGGGTATCGGCGTGATCATCAACGATTAAGACCCGAATGTCGTTCAGGGGAGTGGGC
>NZ_JADEXE010000604.1 GCF_015207265.1 Nodosilinea sp. LEGE 07298
GGCAGCGAGGTAGAGCGTGCTCGTCAACAACTCAAAGCGGTCTATGAGCGAATTGAACTGCCCCAAGTTCGGCCTCAGGTGACCCGTGTCGAGCGCTACGGTGGGCAGTGTTCGTGCTGTCAGCAGAGCTATGAAGCCCCTGTCCCCGTTGGTTTAGAGCCTGGGTCGCCCTTTGGTCAGAGTATCGCCAGCATGGTGACGTATTTGAGGTATCACCATGCCGTGAGCTACCAACGGCTCAGCCAACTGATGGCAGACCTGTACGGGGTGGCTTTATCAGAAGGAGCAATTGCGAATCTGCTCCAGCGGGCTGGAACCCAACTTGCAGCCCCAGTGTCCAAGATTGTCGAGCGGCTAAAGCGTTCGCGTCTGGTGTGCAGCGATGAAACCAGTGCTCGGCTCAACGGTCAGAACCAGTGGGAGTGGGTGTTTCAGAATGAGCAGGTCTGCCTGCATGTGATTCGCCCTAGTCGGGGAAAAGCCGTCATTGACGAGACCATGTCGGGCCATCGCCCTCAGGTCTGGGTCTCCGACTTATTCAGTGCTCAAAAAGCCCACCCCGCCCAGCGGTGGCAAGTGTGCCTAGCCCATCAACTCAGGGATTGTCAGTATGCCATTGATGCAGGCGATGACCTGTTTGCCCCTCGGATGAAGCGCTTATTACTGCGCGCGATTGCCGTGAACCGGCGACGACATCAATTGGCAGAATCCACGTTTCAACACTACCGTTCCCGATTTCGAGGCAGCTTGCGTGAGATCTTGAATCTAAAGCCCAAGTCCCCTGAGGGACAGCGATTGCTCAGGCGTTACCAAAAGATCTCAGAGCATCTGCTGCTGTTCCTCGATGATGAGACGGTGCCGCCGACCAATAATTCCAGTGAACAAGCGCTGCGGTGGAGTGTGGTCTTTCGCAAGGTCACCCATGGCTTTCGCTCCGACTGGGGTGCGGAGTTGTTCGCCCAGGTGCGTTCGCTGGTAAACACGGCTCGCCGTCAAAGCATCTCTGCCTTTGACGCTATCTCCCGTGCCCTTACCTCACAGCAGGCTGATTGGCTACTGAGTTGAGCAAT
>NZ_JADEXE010000605.1 GCF_015207265.1 Nodosilinea sp. LEGE 07298
GTCGCCTACACGCCGATTGGTTCGGCGCTGGTGGCGGCGCTGGCCCCCGAAGCTCTGCGGGGGGTGTATCTCTCGGTCAACTCAATGTGCTGGGCGATCGGCTACCTAATTGGCCCCCCGCTAGGGGGCTGGGCGCTCGACCAAGGGAACACCGTCGCCCACAGCTTTTGGCTGGGGCTGGTGGCAACGGTGGTACCTGCCCTAGGGATCTTGGTCTGGCTCGATCGGCGGCTGCGCCGTCAGGGAATATAGCGATCTGTTAAACCTGGTCCCACATGACTTTGAGCCCGTCGGGCAGGGTTTTGGAAATCTCTTGAATCTGCGCTTCGGACAGCTCTTCTCGGGCCGTGGAGAAGACCGCGATCACCACCGCCTCGGGAGACACGCCCTTAGGAATGCCACCCTCTTGCTTGATACGCCGCAAAAAGGTTTCGGTATCAATGTTGAGCGGAGGGCGCAGTCGACTCAGCGCCCTCACGATGGGATTGTCATCTTTCCAAAGGGCGGCGATTTCTTCATCTTTGAAGGCCGCCTGGGTGCGATCGGCGGCTTCGGTAGACATCAAATCTCGCATTGAGCGAAACACGATTAGGGTCAAATCCCGCGCATCATAAATGTCTGGAAGACTAGCCTTCTGCATCACTTTTTCGAGAAATGCTCGCTCAGTAGCGCTAAATTTTTCGGTTGCCATAATGCCTTTCCAAGGTTTGCCGTAGTTCGCCGTGGGTTGGACATAGACACGGCTAGTTTGGCCCGATGCTACCACAGCGAGGGGGGGAGTCGGGCAAGGTTTGTTGTCAGCGCTACTAAACCGGTTGAACAGGAGGGCGCGATCGCCCGGCGTATTCCATCTAAAAAATCTTCCCCATAAAGCCCTAAGGATTCACGGTTTCGACCTGCCAAGGACGATCGACTGGCTGCGTGTAAAGGGTGCGGTTTTGCGGGTCGCCGCGTAGCTCTAAGTGGTCAACCTGGTAGGGGGTGAGCAGCACCAGGCAAAATTCCGCCGGGGGCGTAGCGTCAATGGCCTGGGGCGAAAAGTCGGCCTCGGGGGTGCGGGGCTGGGCCG